>JALVEW010000127.1 GCA_027030425.1 Sedimenticola sp. | reverse complement strand
CCAGGGTCTTCGGCGTTTCGCCGTCCTTGAACTGCAGGGGCAGGATGCCCATGCACACCAGGTTGGTGCGGTGGATGCGCTCGTAGGATTCGGCGATGACCGCCTGCACGCCCAGGAGCTTGGGCCCTTTGGCCGCCCAGTCCCGGGAGGAGCCGGAGCCGTATTCCTTGCCGGCGATGACGATGGCCGGGGTGCCGCTTTCCTTGTATTTCATGGCGGCATCGTAGATGGACATCTGTTCGCCGTCGGGCAGGTGCAAGGTGACGCCGCCCTCGGTGCCTGGCGCCAGCAGATTGCGCAGGCGTATATTGGCAAAGGTGCCGCGCATCATCACTTCGTGGTTGCCCCGGCGGGAGCCGTAGGAGTTGAAGTCCTTGGGGTCCACGCCGTTTTCCTGCAGGTACTTGCCCGCGGGGGAATCCGCCTTGATGGCGCCGGCGGGGGAAATGTGGTCCGTGGTCACGGAATCCCCCAACAGCGCCAGCACCCGGGCGCCGTGGATATCGCGGATTTCGTCGGCTTCCATGGTCATGCCGGCGAAATAAGGCGGGTTGCGGATGTAGGTGGAATCTTCATTCCAGCCAAAGCGCTGGCCTTCGGCGCCGGAGAGGTTCTTCCAGTTGGCATCGCCCTCGAAGACATTCTGGTAAGCCTTGTGGAAGCCTTCCGCGGTGACATTGGCGGCCATGGCCTCGCTGATTTCCCGCTGGGTCGGCCAGATGTCCTTGAGATACACGGGATTGCCGTCCCGGTCCGTGCCCAGGGGCTCGCTGTACAGGTCGATGTTCATGGTGCCGGCCAGGGCGTAGGCCACCACCAGGGGCGGGGAGGCCAGGTAGTTCATGCGCACTTCGGCGTGCACCCGGCCTTCAAAATTGCGGTTGCCGGACAGCACCGCGGTGACGCTGAGATCACCCTCGGCGATGGCCTTGGAAACGGCCTCGGGCAGGGGGCCGGAGTTGCCGATGCAGGTGGTGCAGCCGTAGCCCACGATATCGAAACGCAGCTTTTCCAGGGGTTCCAGGAGTCCGGCCTTCTGCAGGTAATCCGTGGCGGCCAGGGAGCCGGGGGCCAGGGAGGTCTTTACCCAGGGCTTGGTGGCCAGACCCTTGTCCACGGCCTTTTTGGCCACCAGGCCGGCAGCGATCATCACCGAGGGGTTGGAGGTGTTGGTGCAGGAGGTGATGGCGGCGATGACCACGCTGCCATCGTCCAGTTCCACTTCCTGGCCGTCGATGACGGTCTTGACGGGGCCCTTGCCCTGAATGCCTGCCTGGGACTTCAGGTTGTCCAGATCCCGCTGGAATACCGGCTTGGATTCGCGCAGCTCGATGCGGTCCTGGGGGCGCTTGGGACCGGAGATGCTGGGTACGATAGTGGAAATGTCCAGCTCAAGAGTTTCCGAATAATCAGCAACTTGTGAGTCATTTCTCCACATTCCCTGAGCTTTTGCGTAGGCTTCCGTGAGGGCGATATGCTCCTCGGGACGGCCCGTCAGGCGCATGTAGGCCAGGGTTTCCTCGTCGATGGGGAACAGGCCGCAGGTGGCGCCGTATTCCGGTCCCATGTTGGCGATGGTGGCCCGGTCGCCCATGGGCAGGTGGGACAGGGCGTCGCCGTAGAATTCCACGAATTTGCCCACCACGCCATGCTCGCGCAGCTTCTGCACGATAGTCAGCACCAGGTCCGTGGCGGTGGCGCCTTCAGGAAGCTGCCCCGTGAGCTTCATGCCCACCACCTTGGGCACCAGCATGGAGATGGGCTGGCCCAGCATGGCGGCCTCCGCCTCGATGCCGCCCACGCCCCAGCCCAGCACGCCCAGGCCGTTGACCATGGTGGTATGGGAATCCGTGCCCACCACCGTGTCGGGGTAGGCCTGGAGCACGCCCTGGTTCTCCTGGGCGAAGACCACCCGGGACAGGAACTCCACGTTCACCTGGTGCACGATGCCCGTGTCCGGCGGTACCACCTTGAAGTTGTTGAAGGCCTGCTGGCCCCACTTGAGGAACTGGTAGCGCTCACGGTTGCGCTCGAATTCGATCTGGGCGTTGAGTTCCGCGGCGTTGTGCACACCGAACTTGTCCACCTGCACCGAGTGGTCGATGACCAGTTCCGCTGGTTGCAGAGGGTTGATTTTCTCGGGGTCGCCGCCGAGTCCGGCAATGGCATCGCGCATGGCGGCCAGGTCCACCACGGCGGGCACTCCGGTAAAGTCCTGCATCAGCACCCGGGCGGGGCGGTACTGGATCTCCTGGCTGGGCTCGGCTTGGCTGTCCCAGTTGGCCAGGGCCTCGATGTCGCTTTTGGTGACGGTGACGCCGTCTTCGTTGCGCAGCAGGTTTTCCAGCAGGATCTTGGTGGCGAAGGGCAGGCGTTCACTGCCTTCGATGGCGTCCAGCCGGTAGATTTCGTAGGTCTTGCCGCCGGCTTCCAGGCTGTCCCGGGCGTTGAAGCTATTGCTCATGGGATAAAAACTCCGTCAAATCGCGTGAAATGCCGGAGATTTTATCCTGATTTGACCCTGGAATGGGTAAAACTTGTGGGGATCTCGAAAAATAGCCATCCAGGCTATTTTTCTCCACGCAAACCGAAAACGCGGTTTCCGCTTCTGTAGTTGAAAAAGTCCATGGAAGGACTTTTTCAACATCCTGCTAGTGTCTCAGGGCTTGTCTGGTGTGCTGTCAGCAGATGCTGGAGTCTCGTATTGCTCGTCCTGTACGAAATCGCCTGCTTCCTTCTTGGCGGCATCGTAGATTTCGCTGCCTTTCTGTTTGGCCGCTTCGTAGTACTCACCTGTTTTCTCTTTGGCCGTCTCGTAGTATTCAGCACTCTTCTCGGCCACGGCATGGGCGGCAGCGGAGGCTTCTTCTTTGACCTCATGGTAAGCAGCCACGGTTTTTTCCTTGGCCACGGCGGCGCCCTGTTCAATATCCTTGCCTACGGCGGCAGCTGCTTCCTTGGTTTCCTTGGCGGCTTCCTTGATCTCTTTCTTGGCCTCATCCGAGCAGGCGCTGATCAGTAGCGCAGTGGTGGTGATGACAAGGGCATGACGAATTTTCATGTTTCTTCCTCCAGAAGTTGATGGGCTGCTTCCAGCAGCCTTTTTTGCCGGACAAGCAGGTGCCAGCGCTTGCCTCCGCACTGATACCACAGGTGTGCGGCGCGAACGCCGGCCAGCAGGGCGCAGCGAATCCGGGCCGCGACGTCCGGGGTGTTGAGCAGTTCCGGTTCGCCCTGAACCATGATGCGTGGTGACATGGGGCTGATGTGATTCTGATAGATATCGGCTAGCTGGGCGTATCGGGTGCCGGGCTCGAATTCGAAGGCCTTTGCCCGCGACTGGAAGTCTTCCAGATCCCGCCCTAGGGCGGTCTGCCGCTGGGGATCGGAAATCAGCTTGCGACCAAGTTGCAGCAACCGGATGCTGTATTGGGTGAGTTCAGGGTTGCGGTCTGCCGGGGACTCCAGCTGGGTGATGAAATGACGCAGCCCCAATGTCACGCCTTTCGTTCCACCGAACACGGCTGCCACGGAATCCGGGTGGGTCTGGAACAGGCTGTTGATGCTGGCTTCCAGGGCGTCCTCATCCGTGCGGCCGTAACGGGCCAGCTCGAAGGTCAGCCTGGCGGCCTGGAAAACGCCCCCCAGGATGAGGGCATGTTCCTTGTCCGTGTAGGTATTGCTCATGAGCGAATGATACCCCCGCCCAGGCATTCCTGTCCCTGATAGAGGACCACGGACTGCCCTGGGGTAATGGCCCGCTGGGGCTGGTCGAACACCACCTTCATGCGGTCGCCGCGGATGCTGACTTCACAGTCCTGCAGGGGTTGACGGTGGCGGCAGCGGGCCTGGCAGCGCAGGGGAGAATCCGGGGCTTGCCCGGCGGTCCAGTGCAGCTGTTCGGCTTCCAGTTGGGAAGAGAACAGCAGGGGATGGTCATGGCCCTGCACGGCAATGAGCACGTTGTTTTCCAGATCCTTTGCCGCCACGAACCAGGGGGCTTCGCTGCTGCCTTTCACCCCGCCTATGCCCAGGCCCTGGCGCTGGCCGATGGTGTAGTACATGAGTCCCTGGTGTTCCCCGATGAGCTGCCCCTCGGGGGTGCGGATTTCTCCCGGGTTGGCCGGCAGGTAATTGGCCAGGAAATCCCGGAAGCGCCGCTCGCCAATGAAGCAGATGCCGGTGCTGTCCTTTTTGCGGTAGTTGCTGAAACCGGCCTCTCTGGCCATTTCCCGCACCCGGGGCTTATCGTAGCCCCCCAGGGGAAACAGGCTGTGGCTCAGGGCGTGCTGGCCCAGCATATAGAGGAAGTAGGTTTGATCCTTGTTTTCATCCTCGGCCTTGAGAAGATGGCAGCGCTCGTCGCAAGCCACCCGGGCATAGTGGCCCGTGGCGATGTAGTCCGCGCCCATGTCCAGGGCATGATCCAGGAAGGCCTTGAACTTGATTTCCCGGTTGCACAGCACATCCGGGTTGGGGGTGCGCCCGGCGCGGTATTCATCCAGAAAATAGCTGAACACCCGGTCCCAGTATTCCGCCGAGAAGTTCATGGTGTGCAGGGGAATGTCCAGACGCTCGGCCACGGCCCGTGCGTCGGCCAGGTCTTCCGCGGCGGAGCAGTATTCGGCGTCGTCGTCTTCTTCCCAGTTCTTCATGAACAGGGCTTCCACCTGCCAGCCCTGTTTCTTGAGCAACAGGGCGGCGACAGAAGAATCCACGCCGCCGGACAGTCCCAATATGACCTTGCCCTTGCTCATGGCTGGAGGTGATGCAGGCAGTCCAGTGGCAGGCGGCGGCCATCCCGGTAATCCCGGATACAGTCCAGCACCATGGGGCTGCGCAGCCGGTGCTGCCGCTGGCGGATATCCTCCAGACTCAGCCAGTGGGTGGCGATGATTTCCTGATCCAGTTCGTGGTCGGGGAGGGTTTCCCCAACCTGGCCGCAGAAACAGAAACGCAGATAGCTGCGCTGCTTTTGCGGCAGTTCGTACAGATAGATGCCTACCAGGGCTTCAGGGGTGAACACGCGGGCGGTTTCCTCGAGCATTTCGCGCCGGACCGCCTGTAACAGGTCTTCACCCGGTTCCAGGTGGCCGGCGGGCTGGTTGAAGACCACTTCACCATGGATATTTTCTTCTACCAGCAGAAAGCGCTGATGCTTCTCCACCACGGCGGCGACGGTGACATGAGGTTTCCAGGTCATTTGTCCATTTTACCGGGGATGCGCTTCCATTGCCCGGGCTGCAGTTCCCCCAGGCGGTAGGGGCCGATGGCCATGCGCACCAGGCGCAGGGTGGGAAAGCCGATGGCGGCGGTCATGCGCCGCACCTGGCGGTTGCGGCCTTCCTGAATCCGGATTTCCAGCCAGCGGTCGGGCACGGACTTGCGGTAGCGTACCGGGGGATTCCGGGGCCAGATAGCCGGTTCCGGCAGCAGCCGGGCGCGGGCGGGCAGGGTGGGGCCGTCTTTCAGGGTCAAACCCTGGCGCAGGGGTTCCAGGTCTTCCTCCGAGGGATCGCCTTCCACCTGCACCCAGTAGGTCTTCCAGCTACGTTTCTTGGGGTGGGTGAGACGATGGGCCAGTTTGCCATCGTCCGTGAGCAGCAACAGGCCCTCGCTGTCCCTGTCCAGGCGGCCGGCGGGATAGACGCCCTTGAGGGGGATGTAGTCCGCCAGCACCGGGCGGCCTTCCCTGTCGGTGAACTGGGTGAGAACCCCCCAGGGCTTGTTGAAAAGTATGAGCTTGCTCATGGGCTGACGGGAAACACTGTGATATTCCATTGATGGTAGAATGCGCGCCGAACTATGGCAAAACAAGGGTATCTTAGATGTCTTACGAAAAAATCGAAATTCCCGCGGGCGGCGAGAAAATCACCGTGAATGCGGACAACAGCCTGAATGTGCCGAATTGTCCCATCATTCCCTTTATCGAGGGTGATGGCATCGGTGTGGACATTACCCCGGTGATGAAGAAGGTGGTGGATGCGGCCGTGGAAAAGGCCTATGGTGGCGAGAAGTCCATTGCCTGGATGGAAGTCTATGCCGGCGAGAAAGCGGTAAAGGTCTATGGCGGTGACAACTGGCTGCCGGATGAAACCTTTGATGCTGTGCGCGATTACGTGGTGTCCATCAAGGGCCCTCTGACCACGCCCGTGGGCGGCGGTATCCGTTCCCTGAACGTGACCTTGCGCCAGGTGCTGGATCTCTACGTTTGTCTGCGCCCCGTGCGCTATTTCTCCGGTACGCCCAGCCCTCTATGCCATCCGGAATATACGGACATGGTGATCTTCCGCGAGAATTCCGAAGATATCTACGCCGGTGTGGAGTGGGCGGCGGGGTCCGACGAGGCCAGGAAGGTCATCGATTTTCTGCGGAATGAAATGGGTGTGACCAAAATCCGTTTCCCGGAGACTTCCGGTATCGGCGTCAAGCCCGTATCCAGCGAGGGCACCAAGCGTCTGGTGCGCAAGGCCATCCAGTATGCCGTCGACAACGACCGTGATTCCGTGACCTTGGTACACAAGGGCAACATCATGAAGTTCACCGAGGGCGCTTTCAAGGAATGGGGCTATGAGCTGGCGAAAGAGGAATTCGGCGCCGAAGAAATCGACGGCGGTCCCTGGTGTTCATTCAAGAATCCGAACACGGGCAAGGAGATTATCGTCAAGGATGTGATTGCCGACGCCTTCCTGCAGCAGATTCTGCTACGGCCCAAGGAGTACGACGTCATTGCCACCCTCAACCTGAATGGTGACTATATCTCCGACGCTCTGGCTGCCCAGGTGGGCGGTATCGGCATTGCGCCGGGAGCCAACTTGTCCGACACCGTGGCCATGTTCGAGGCTACCCACGGCACGGCGCCCAAATATGCGGGGCAGGACAAGGTGAACCCGGGGTCCCTGATCCTGTCTGCAGAAATGATGCTGCGCCACATGGGCTGGACGGAAGCCGCGGATCTCATCATCAAGGCCATGGGCGGTGCCATCCAGGCCAAGACCGTGACCTACGACTTCGAGCGGCTCATGGAAGGCGCGCAACTGCTCAGCTGTTCCGCCTTTGGTGATGCCATGATTGATCAGATGTAGACCATCTGCCCAGCAAGCCGAATGGCAAGAAAAAAGCCTGCCGGGGACACTCCTGGCAGGCTTTTTTGGTTTGTGTGCTGGTGATTAGGTTATTCTGCAGCGTACTTCAGGTTCTGTGCATGCAGACCCTTGGGGCCCTGTTCGATATCGAATTCTACGGTCTGGCCCTCTTTCAGTGTTTTGTAGCCGTCCATCTCGATTGCCGAAAAATGGACGAATACGTCTTCTTCTCCATCATGCGGGGTGACGAAACCGTAACCCTTTGCATTGTTGAACCACTTGACTACACCACTGGGCATGTTGCTCCTCCTGCGTTCCTCCGGTGTTGAAAACATTCTTGTTTGTTTTTATGGCTGCTGCCTTCTAGAGCAGCTCACCTGTGTTTCAAAAGTACAAAAAAACTTGTGCCAGGTCAAATACTGAATTCAAGGGTTAGCAGGCTGTTGAATTACACCGTTTTTCAACAGCCTGTGTGCGGCGCATGGATGTGGCGCCATTTTCAGTGGTGGTAAGCCATTGAAAGTGAAGGAAGCAGGAAGCCGAGTTTCCGCTTCCGCGGTAGAAAAAGTCCGTGGAGGGGCTTGTTCAACATTCTCCTAGGTCGGCAGGGAAATACTACTTTTGAACGCTGGATTCCTCGAGAACACTAATGTACCGATTCAATTTTTCCTGGTCTTCCGGGGAAATATCGATGATCTGGAAACCCGACCAGTAACTATGCCTGGCATTGGCTTCGTCGTACCACAGGCAGATAACGCCCACGGATATATCGGGGTCCCCGCTTTCATGGTTGATGAGCTGAACCTGGCGTATCTCGCCGGCTTCCGGGCAGACGCCTTCCGAAAGCATCATGAACCCACCCCTGGATATGTTTATCAGAACGCCAAGGGCCGTGCCGTCAAGCTTGTCGATGATCTGTATGGTCGATTGTGGCGAAAAACGATCATATGCTCTTTCGTGCACTCTACACTCCCAGGTTCAACCTGTCGTTTTCACGCTTTTTTCAAGCATGTTTCTGATTGCTGTCATGGCCCGGCTCCAGAAGGAAGTATTTACGTCATCGAAATAGACGATCGTTCCCCGCCTGATACCTTCCACCAGTTCCTTGATGTCCATGAGGGCGATTTTTCTCCCCCTGAAATTCACGAACAGGAAACGGTCGGAGAAGGGGTTATACCATGATAGCCTGGCTCTTTGCTGCTTGCCTTCCTTCAGGTTGAATTCGAACAAGGTGTTTTCGGGCAGAGCCCTGACCTTATTGTACAGCTCCAACATTTCCTGGCTGATCTTGGGCTTCAATTTGTGCACTGTTCCTGAAAAATCCAGGGTAACGCGGCTTTCCGGCTTGTTCTCCAGGGAATGCACGAAATATTCGATTTCCTTTCCCTTGTGTGGCAGCAGGCCGCCAACCTGGGTCCAGATCTGTTCTGAAAGGGTGTCCAGCTGGGGCTTCTGCGCGGTTCCATCGAGGATTTCACTGGAGATGCTCAGAAGGTACTGTCCCAGTTCCAGCGCCTCGTTCCAGGCGGGGCTGTCATCATTGTCCACCCCTTCGCGCAGACGGAGAAGCGTCAGGTAGTCTATCCAAACCTGATTGATGAAGCCTTCCACGTAGTCGGGAACAGTATGTCCGGAAAATATCTTCCTGGTTGCCTTTCTGGCCGTCTCCTTGGCCCGGGACATGAGCTCCTTGCCCTTTTCCGCTTCGCGGCTGTGTTTTTCCAGGATGCTGAACTTTTCACTGAGACGGCTGGTTTCTTCCCTGAGGAGGCTTGAATATTCCTCGAAGTCTTCATTTTGCTGGTGTCTCAGCCGGACGATTCTGAACACCATATCCTTGAGGAAGGGGTAGATGCCCTCATTGGGGTCTTCCTGGTTCATCCACAAGGCGGAAGCTTCCACAGCTTCATCCAGGAACCTGCGGGCCGGGTGTGCTTTTGACGAGAGGAAGCTGTTGTCCAGGATGCCGATCTTGATGTAGGGGGTGTGCAGATGACCCAGCAGTGCTTTGGCGATGTCGGGGATGCGCGGATCGTCCAGCATGCGCTCGAAGAGCATGCCCACCAAGTCGATAACGTTTTCCTGTGTTTCGCCCAGGCGGTCGTTACCCACGCTCTCCTTGATGGAGCTGCGCTGGGTTTCCATGGCATGCTGAACCTGGTGCAGGACTTCGGCATTGACGCTGCCGGGAACGACAGTCTTGTCCAGGCTTACGGCTTCGGGATAAGTCTTTTCAGCGCTTGATATGGCTGTGTTGGTGGCATCCACGACTTCCTGGGTGCTGGCGGCAGTAACGCCCGGCGGCAGGGGATTCCTCTTGCGTTGCATGTGGCGCTTTGCCATGAGGAGTTCCTGGATGCGTGACAGGGTTTCTTCCCCCAGTTCTTCCGCTGACTGTACCTTGCCACTTTCCGAGGGTTTGTCAGTATCGTCTTTCTTGCTTCCTTTCCTGGTATCCGCTGACTCCTTGATCTTCACTTTGTATTTCAGGTTGGGAAGGATTCCTGCCTTGATGAGATCCTCATTGAGTTTTTGATGCAGACCCTCAAGTTCGCTGAGTACGTACTTGTCGTACAAAGTGTAGAGAACCAGCAATGCGTCATTCTCTATGCTCAGTCGATCTACACACCGTGCGAATATTTCGCTCAACTGGCGGGGGGATGCCGGAATGTCCGCTATGTTTATTGGCTGGCCGCCATTGATGACCGTAAGGCGTTGAGCCAGTACATACAAGAGCCTGTAGCTCTTGCGTTCAGCGCGTTCGGCCAGGGTGTGCAGGGCAAGATTTCGTTCGTAGAGGTCGATGTTGACCAGGCTCAGGGTTTCTTCGCCAAGTGTGTGTTTCTCATCCTGGCTGCTGGCAGGGAATTTTCCCAGGTACTTGACCAGCAGGTCGTGGAAGTCCAGTGACAGGTCTTCCATCTTGAGCCAGATTTCCCTCTGGGCCTCGAAAAAATGGTTCTGTATGTTGACGCTTTCCGATTTGTCCGCAAATTCCATCAACACGTCATCAGTGGCCCGAAGCTGCTGTCTGAACTTTTCGTTCAACAGCTCTACTGCTTGCTGCTGCCAGTCGTTCAGCAGATACCGGTACTTGTAACTGATCGTCACCTTCGCTTTCCTTGAATATGGCGTGAATTCAACCTATTCTGAAACAGAATCGATACAAGTTCAATGCGAAAATGCATACAGGTTATTGTCTTTCAAAATATTTTCTCAGGCTGTCCGTTAGGAAAGCATGGCGATGTCATTGCCGCGCATTCGTCAGTTTGCGGTCGTGGGTATTGTGGCATGTAAACAGGTTGAGATGGTTTATAAACCGGCCTGGTTTGATTTGGGATGTTGGATGTTCCTGTAGGTAAGCAAGGGGCATCCTGGTTCCAGGAAGAAGGGCTTCTGTTCAGCAACGGTTAAGGCGATGCAGGAAACAATGGAGCCTGAAAGCGGGAGACCGGTCGTTGCCCAGGGAACTGCAGGCGACGGGGGAAGTCCCATGTGTCTATGAGGTTTGTTTGTCCCTGCAGCCGCAGGGTGGAGAGAAAAGATGAAAAAACTGGCGGGAGTATCCACACTGGCAGGAATGATTCTGTTGGCTGGCTGTACAGATCCAAGCGACCCCAACCGCAAGACGAAAACAGGCGCCATGGTTGGTGCCGTGGCGGGGGCGGTGATCGGGCATCAGATCAACCACAAGAACGGCGCTTACGTGGGAGCGGCCCTGGGTGCGCTGGCGGGCGGTGGCGTGGGCTATTACATGGACAAGCAGCAGCAGGAACTGGAGGAGCAGCTGGCCAGGGAACAGGCAGCCCATGAACTGGAGATCCAGCGCATGAAGGATGACAGCCTCAAGCTCACCCTGGACAGCGAAGTATCCTTCGATTTTGACAGTGCTGAAATCAAGCATGGCTTTCAGCGTACGCTGGACAAGCTGGCGGGCGTAATCCAGAAATATGACAAGACCGTGGTACATGTCGTGGGTCATACGGACAGTGTGGGTTCAGCGGCTTACAACCAGCGGCTTTCCCAGCGGCGGGCGGATGCGGTGGGACGCTACCTTAGCTCCCGCGGTGTGGCCCCGGGGCGTATTCATACAGAAGGAAGGGGAGAAACGGAACCCCGCGCAACCAACAGCACGGAAGCGGGGCGACAGCTCAACAGGCGGGTGGAAATATTCCTCAAGCCTGTTGTCGAAGGCGCTGAGGAAAAGGCACACGAGCCACCACCGGCCAGCACGGGAAAATACTATTGATATGCTTGAAAGAATCCACGGTGTTTGATGTTCTTGTTGAGTGATTTCACTTCTTGGATACTTAACATGATTATCAAACAATCGAGCAGAATCAGGCCATCGGAAATCACTGACAGGGATGTCTGGCTCAGGCGGCGCCAGCTCATCAAGGCGGCTGCGGCTGGGACAGGTCTGGCCCTTGGCGGCGCGAGCGGTCTTGCACATGCGCTTTATACGGGGCCGGAAAACCACCAGCGTATTAGCGGTGTTCGGGAAACAGGATATGGAAGGGGGCTCAAGCCTACGGCTTATCGCCATGTCACAAGCTACAACAACTTCTACGAGTTGGGATACGGAAAACGCGAGCCGGCAGAAAACGCGGAATTCCTCAAGCCCCGCCCCTGGACTGTCAAGGTGTCGGGAGAGTGTAACAAGCCCGCCGTGGTCGATATCGAAGACATACTGAAAATCGATCAGGAGGAACGCATCTACCGTTTCCGCTGTGTGGAGGCCTGGGCCATGGTCGTCCCCTGGGTGGGGTTTCCCCTGGGCGCGTTTTTACAGCGCTTTGAGCCTACCTCCCGGGCAAAATATGTGGAATTCACCACCCTGTATGATCCTGAACAGCTGCCGGGGCAGAAGCGCAATGTGCTGGACTGGCCATACCGTGAAGGATTGCGTATCGATGAAGCCATGCATCCCCTGGCATTCATGGCTACAGGCCTGTATGGCGAGGTGTTGCCCAACCAGAATGGCGCCCCCTTGCGGCTGGTGGTTCCCTGGAAGTATGGGTTCAAAAACATCAAGTCCATCGTTTCCATTCGTTTCATGGAAGAGATGCCGTTGAATACCTGGCGTCGCGCGGCCGCCGACGAATACGGCTTTTACGCCAATGTGAATCCTGATGTGCCTCATCCTCGCTGGAGCCAGAAGCGCCACCGTGTTCTGGGTCGGGGGCTGTTTGGCGACAAGGAGGATACGCAGCTGTTCAATGGTTACGCGGAAGAGGTTGCGGGGCTGTACAAGGGCATGGATCTGCGCAAGAACTTCTGATGCGTTTGTGGAAACTGCCCGTGTTTCTGGCGGGCCTGGTGCCGCTGCTCTGGCTGGCCTGGGGTGTTTACCAGGAAGACCTCGGCCCCAATCCCGTTGAATATCTCACCCACGCCACGGGGGACTGGGCATTGCGTTTTTTGCTCATTACCCTGGCCATTACCCCTCTGCGACGCCTTGCCGGCTGGCGAAAGCCCATGTTGGTGCGGCGCATGTTGGGCCTGTTCTCATTCTTCTACGCCAGCCTGCATCTGATTATCTGGCTGTGGCTGGACAGGGAATGGTACTGGGCAGGGATGCTGGAGGATGTGTTGAAGCGCCCCTACATCACGGTGGGCTTGCTGGCCTTCATCATGCTGCTGGCCCTGGCGCTGACCTCCAATGCGTTCAGCATGCGCCACCTTGGAAAAAACTGGCAGCGCCTGCACCGCCTGGCTTATGGGGCGGCGGCGCTGGGGATACTACATTATATCTGGCTGGTGAAGGCGGATCTGCTGCTGCCGCTGATCTATCTGGCGATATTCGGCCTGCTCATGTTATTGCGCCTGCCCGGGGCAAGAAGGGGCGGGTGATGCTAGTGGGGCAGGGTTCTGGGGCAGGGGTCGGAGTCAAATCACCTCAGGTGGTGGATTTACTGCAGGCCACCCTGATTTGACTCCGACCCTTGCCGGTGGATCCTCAGGCGTCAATGCGCTTGTACTTGATGCGATGGGGCTGCTCCGCCGCCTCGCCCAGACGGCGCTTGCGATCGGCTTCGTAGTCCTCGTAGTTGCCCTCGAACCAGGTCACCGTGGAATCGCCCTCGAAGGCGAGGATATGGGTGGCGATGCGATCCAGAAACCAGCGGTCGTGAGAAATGACCACGGCGCAGCCCGGGAAGGTGAGCAGGGCTTCTTCCAGGGCGCGCAGGGTTTCCACGTCCAGGTCGTTGGTGGGTTCGTCCAGCAGCAGGACGTTGCCGCCGGAGCGCAGCAGCTTGGCCAAGTGCACCCGGTTGCGCTCCCCGCCGGACAGGTCGCCCACGCGTTTCTGCTGGTCGGAGCCGCGGAAATTGAAATGGCTGACATAGGCCCGTGACTGCATCTGGAAGTTGCCCACGGTGATGATGTCCTGGCTGTCGGAAATTTCTTCCCAGACCGTTTTGCTGTCGTCCAGGGAATCGCGACTCTGATCCACGTAGGCCAGCTGCACCGTGGAACCGATGCGCAGTTCGCCGTCATCCGGCGTTTCCTGGCCGGTAATCATGCGGAACAGGGTGGTCTTGCCCGCGCCGTTGGGGCCGATGATGCCCACGATGCCGCCCGGAGGCAGGTTGAATTCCAGATTCTCGAACAGCAGGCGGTCGCCATAGCCTTTCTTCAGCCCCTTGGCTTCAATGACCAGGTCGCCGAGGCGCGGGCCGGGGGGGATGTAGATCTCGTTGGTCTCGTTGCGTTTCTGGAACTCCTGGCTCTGCAGTTCCTCGAAACGCTGCAGGCGGGCCTTGGATTTGGCGTGACGGCCCTTGGGGTTGGAGCGCACCCATTCCAGCTCCTTCTTCATGGCCTTGATGCGGGCGGCTTCCGCCTTGGCTTCCTGCTCCAGGCGGGCCTCTTTCTGCTCCAGCCAGGAAGAATAATTGCCTTCCCAGGGAATGCCGTGGCCGCGGTCCAGCTCCAGAATCCATCCCGCCACGTTGTCCAGGAAATAGCGGTCATGAGTGACGGCCACCACCGTGCCCTTGTATTCGTGCAGGAAGCGCTCCAGCCAGGCGATGGATTCGGCATCCAGGTGGTTGGTGGGCTCGTCCAGCAGCAGCATGTCGGGCTTGGACAGCAGGAGCTTACACAGGGCCACGCGGCGGCGCTCGCCGCCGGAAAGCTTGCTCACGTCGGCATCCCAGGGGGGCAGGCGCAGGGCGTCGGCGGCCACCTCCAGCTGGCGTTCCATCTGGTGGCCGTCGGCGGCCTGGACGATGTTCTCCAATTCCGCCTGGCGCTTGGCCAGAGCGTCGAAATCGGCGTCCGGCTCGGCGTAGGCGGCATAGACCTTTTCCAGCTCTTCCATGGCCTCCTTCACTTCTCCCAGAGCCTCTTCGACGTTGCCGCGCACGTCCTTGCTTTCATCCAGTTGCGGCTCCTGGGGCAGGTAGCCCACGCGGATGCCGGGCTGGGGACGGGCCTCGCCGTCGAAGTCCTTGTCTATGCCGGCCATGATGCGCAGCAGGGTGGATTTTCCGGCGCCGTTCAGGCCCAGTACGCCGATCTTGGCGCCGGGGAAAAAAGACAGGGAAATGTCACGCAGGATCTGCCGCTTGGGCGGCACGGTCTTGCTGACGCGATTCATGGTGAAGATGTATTGAGCCATAGGGTTCTGCTTCAAGCTGTGAGCCGGGCGTCGGCCCGGCAGGGTGATTCAAGATGTAGGTTGGGCTTCAGCCCGACACGGCCTACGAAACCTGGTGCAGCTTCGCCGCCTGCAGGGTATTTTCCAGCAATGTGGCAATGGTCATGGGGCCGACGCCGCCGGGCACCGGGGTGATCCAGCCGGCTACTTCCCTTGCCGCCTCAAAATCCACGTCGCCGCAGAGCTTGCCGTTATCCAGCCGGTTGATGCCCACGTCGATGACCACGGCGCCGGGTTTTATCCAGTCGCCCTGAACAAAGTTGGGACGACCCACGGCGGCAACGACGATATCCGCTGTCCGTATCTTGCCTTCAAGATCTTTTGTCTTGCTGTGGCAGACGGTGATGGTGCAGCGGGCCATGAGCAGCTCCAGAGCCATGGGGCGGCCCACGATATTGGACTGGCCGATGATAACCGCGTCCTTGCCCGCCAGATCCACTCCAGTGCGCTCCAGCATGGTCATGACGCCCTTGGGGGTGCAAGGACGCAGCAGGGGCATGCGCAGCACCAGGCGCCCCACGTTGTAGGGGTGAAAACCATCCACGTCCTTGGTGGGCAGAATGCGCTCGATGACAGTTTCTTCGTCGATCTGCTCCGGCAGGGGAAGCTGCACCAGAATGCCGTCGATTTCCTCCCGCTGATTGAGGTCATCGATGAGGGAGAGCAAATGCTCCTGGCTGGTGTCCGCGTCCAGGCGGATCAGTTCCGAAAGAAAGCCGACCTCCTCGCAGGCTTTTTGCTTGTTCCGCACATAGACCTGGGAGGCGGGATTGTCTCCCACCAGGATGACGGCCAGCCCCGGGGGGCGTTGTCCGCTGGCGGTGATGGCCTGGACTTCAGTCTTGATGTGGTTTCGCAGGTCGGCGGCGATGGCCTTGCCATCGAGTAGATTGGCATTCATGGGTTGCGTGTATGTCGTATGCAGTGAAGAGGGAGGATTCTAACGCCTGATGCGGTTTCTGCCAAAGTCAGTATTCGGGCCTATACGCAGAGGTTGCTGTTTCGAGTACTGATGGCTATTGAAAATCAGTCCTGCGGGAAAACATATTTCCATTTTCGAGGATGGCATGAGGCAGGGAGAGGCCAGCGTTGACAATATACAGGCGAGGGACTATACCAAATACTAAAGCGGCGGTATGTCAAATTTTTTGCGCGCAGTGATGCAGTAATAACTAGAGTACCAGGAGTTCGACTCCTAGGACGACCATAGTGATGATAAGGAGGAAAAGACGGTGAGAATACATAGTAAAGCGGTCATAGCCGCAGGCGTGCTGGGCTTTGCCCTGACAGGCATGGCAAGCGGGGCAGATGGATGGGGGGATAGTGCGCAGGATATCGACATTCAGGATGCTGCGAACAACCTGGCTGTTCAGGAAGAACAGGCCTTGGCCATCACGCCGAATGCGTTTGGCCTTACGGCATTCAACAAATTGCAAATGCATGCGTCGGCATTCACTACCCGTTGTGGTGATACCAATTACAGATATTGGGCCAATGGTTATATTTACGCAACGGATATTCCATGTGACAACCCTTTTGCTTTCTGGGCGCCAGTCCAGTTGCCGGCGGGCGCCCTGCTCAGATGGATGGATTTCTTTTATTATGATTCGGATGCCAACAAGGATCTGCGGGTCATGCTTCATGCTTACAAGGGGTGGGATACCCCTTCTATATCCACAGTGGCCACCGACACCACATCAGGTAGTAGTGGCTATGGGTACCTGCCCGTTTGGTTGGGGGCGACGGGCTACACGGTAAACAATGATGTGCGCTACAACGGCGGCGCCCAGCTGGCGGTCATCGTGGCCTATCCGGATACCCAGGCAGCAACCCTTACGAACAAGCTTCGTTTCAAGGCGGTGGACATCTGGTGGAAACGCCAGATAAGCCCGGCTCCTGCAACGGCAACCTTCAGCGACGTTCCAACGGATTACTGGGCATTCGAGGGTATAGAAGCGCTGGCTGCCAGTGGCATTACAACTGGTTGTGGCGGAAGTAATTTCTGTCCGGATGACAATGTCACCAGGGCCCAGATGGCGACCTTCCTGGCTAGAGCCTTGGGACTGCATTGGCCAAACTGACCCAGAGCAAGGCTTCTGCCTGATGGAAACCCCGGAATTTTATTCCGGGGTTTTTTCGGGAATGTCCGGCTATCACCGCTTCTGCTGCCACCAGTGCTGCACGATATCCGCCACGTCCAGGTCATCCGGCCCCGTGCGCCAGCTCTTGGACAGGGGAACGTCTGAACTTGCCGGTGGTGGGTTGGGGACATCCACCTGGAAACGGGTGGGCAGGGGGGTGGCGTCACCCACCGCCAGCACTTCGCCCCGGCTGAGGGAAGCCAGGGTTTCCGCCATGTCGGCTTCGCCTTCCGGCATCAGGCCCCGCACGTAGGCCTGGTCGTCCGGGTTGGAGATACGCAGGCACAGGTAGTTCGAACACTGGGCCAGCACGGTTTCCGACAGCTCGGTGGGGCGCTGGCTGATGACACAAAGGGCCACGCCGTATTTCCGGCCTTCCTTGGCGATGCGCTCCATGGCCTTGCGAGTCGCGGCCAGGGCGGGATCGCCCTCCTTGGGGAGGTACTGATGCGCCTCCTCACAGACCAGCAGAATTGGGAATTCGCGGCGCCGGGGATTCCAGTAGTTGAACTCGTAGGCCAGGCGCGCTATTTGTGACGAAACCATGGGCCGCACGTCGGAGGGAATGGGGCTGAGATCAATAACGGTTATCTGGCGCTTTTCCTCGCCAAGGCCAATGAAATCCCGCATCAGGTCTTCCAGGTGCTCGGATTTGGTGCGTTTTTTCGGGCGCAGCAGGAAATCGTAACGCTTGTCGTTGTACATGGATTGGAAACGCACCAGGAAATTGTCGAATGCGCCAAACAGGGTGCCCTTGGTTTTGCCGAAATCCAGCTGCTGTTCGTTGGCCTGCTTGAAATGCAGGTAGAGTTCCTTGATGGAGAAATACACCGGTGAATCCACGGAAAGCTGATCCAGGCCAAGGTGGGCATTGGCTTTTTTGCGCAGGGCGTAAAGCACGTCTCTCAGGTAGGCGATTTGCAGGGTGGCGGTGGGATCGGTCTTGTCGATGAGGAAATCCACCAGTTCCGCATAGGTAAGCAGCCAGTAGGGAATTTCCAGCTCCCTGGCATCCACGTGATGGACGATATCATCGGGGAAGGCGCTGTGCATTTTGCCTGATTCATCCCGCCAACCGTATTCGCCGTGCAGGTCCAGCATGATGATATGCGCCTTGGGCATGACCCGTACGGTTTTCTGCAACAGGCTGGTTACGGTCCAGGATTTACCGGCACCGGATTGCCCCAGAATGGCCAGGTGGCGGGTGAACAGGGGATTGGGGTCGAGATAGACATCAATTTCCGTACGGCTGGAAAGCTTGCCCAGGGCCAGGTTTTCACTGCGAAAACGGTCGAACAGTACTTCCAGCTGCTTGGCAGTGACCAGATGCACTTCCGCGCCGGTGACCGGGAATTGTTTTACCCCGCGAATGAAGGTGCCATGCTCATCGATTTCACCCAGTGGGAGTATGCGCACGTATCGCGTTCGTGAGGGTTTTGCAATGCTGCCGGTCATGGTATCCCGGGATTTGCTGCCGATAAACTCTTCCGGTGGGTCCTCCCACATGCGCAGGACTTGTCCAAGGATGTTTATGTGGCGGTGCTTGATGAGCAGCTGAGAGCCCAGTTGGCCCACGGACAGGGTTTCGTTGCCGATCTTGATGACCGGTTCGAAACCCTCGGCTTCGGTACGCAGGGTGGCGATGAGTTGGCCGCCAGACACTTCTGTGATGCGGCCGACCAGCGTGGTATCCGATGTCTGCATAGCTGCTCCCTTGAAACAAGACTGAAAGATCGCACGAGGGGGCAATGCCAACCGCCGGGCAGTGTGGCTGCACGGACGGGTCTTCGATAATCCCCCACATACCAGGATGAAAATACTGGCGAATCGCTATAGTGTAACGGATAGAATACTATATTGCCTGGAAGGAGCGGATATCTGTGATTGAGCGCATATCCGTCTTTCACGGGTGCGACAAGAACATAACACTGGAACCTTATTTCGATGTCACGAGTTACCGTTATTGGTGCCGGTTTCGGCGCCCTGACTGCAGTACAGATGCTGCGCAAGCTGGATTCCAGCCTGCACATAGACGTGATTGCGCCCAAGGCTGAATTTGTCTACCTGCCGGGGCTTATCTGGATTCCCGTGGGTCTGAGAAGTGGCGCGGACCTTACCCTTTCCCTGGACAGTTTCTTCCGGCGCATGAGAGTGAACTTTCATGCGGGCTGTGTCCAGGGGCTACGTGATGGCGGGCGCGTGGTGGTTACCGATGCGGGAGAGGTAGAGAATGACGGACTGATCATTGCCAGCGGCGGTCGCTTCATCAAGAAACTACCCGGAATAGAACACGCCATCACGCCCTGTGAAGGAATTCCCGCGGCGGAAAAGATCCGGGACAGGCTGGAGGCCATGGAAGGCGGAACAATCGCCTTTGGTTTTGCCAGTAATCCCAAGGAGCCGTCCGCCATGCGCGGCGGCCCCATGTTTGAGTTCCTGTTCGGTATCGATCGCTGGCTGCGTAAGCAGGGACGCAGGGACAGGTTCGAGCTGGTGTTCTTCACCCCCGCGGAGAAACCGGGTCAGCGCCTGGGAGAAAAGGCGGTCAAGGGCATTCTTTCCACCATGGAGAAGCGGGGCGTCAAGACCCACTTGGGACACAAGATGAAGGGTTTCGAGGCCGACAAAGTGATTACCGAGGGAGGTGAGTTCCATGCCGATCTCATCACCTTCATGCCAGGCATGACCGGCAACAAGTGGTTTGCGGAAAGTGGCTTGCCCCTGTCTGCCGGAGGAATGCTTAAGGCGAATGGCTATTGCCAGGTAGAAGGGCAGGACAAGGTTTACGTGGCGGGTGACTCGGGCAGCTTTCCTGGTCCTGGTTGGATGCCCAAGCAGGCGCATATGGCAGACCTGCAGGCAGAGGCCGCCGCACGGAATCTGCTTGCGGAACTGGCGGGAGGGAAGCCGGAGGCGACCTTCAAGGCGGAGCTGGTTTGCATCATCGACAGCTATGATACGGGGATGATGGTCTATCGCACGGAAAAGCGGAATATCGTTACGCCGGCCTTTGCTGGATTCCATTGGGCCAAGCGCCTGTTTGAATGGCACTATCTGCGGGAATACAGAAAATAAGATGATCTTCGAAAACATATCCGATGAGCAGCGCAAACAGGCGCGCCATCCCCACGAGTTCTTTCTCATCAACCTGATTACCAACCACATCCTGGTGTTCGTGGGTCTGTTGGGCATGGCCAAGCAAGAGCCTTGGTTGCTGCTCGTCGTGCCAGCTGTTTCCATCCTCATATTGACTTATCTGGTGTGGCGGGCAGCCATTTCCCGCAAGCGGGATCCCTGGTTCGTGTTCTGCCACTGGCAGCTCTGCGCCAGGCGCAGCCGTTTCTTCATTGGCATGATTGCCCTCATGGGGCTGGGAATTGCTGTCATACTGGCTTCCGTGGGTGGTAATGTGGCTGATCTCCGGCCAGGCCACTACGCTATTGGGGGCATGGTCATGTTGCCCACCCTGTTTTCCGTGCTGGTGCTCATCATCATGGAGTCAGATGCGGTGCACAAGGCAAGTATTGGTGACGTGCCGGAATGGCTGGTAAAGAAATTCCCTCCTCCCGAGGATGTTGCGGGCAATGGGTGAGCATATTTTTCTGAAGGTGTTGGGCGTGACCCTGCTGCTGATTCTTGCAGCCCTGTTCATTCCCGTGGGGCAGCCGCCGGAAGAGTACCGGAACCTGCCCTGGCAGATCGAAATCCTGGATGACGGCAGCAGCCGGGTATTCGGTATCCACCTGGGGCGCAGTACGCTGGATGAGGTGGAGCAGCAGTTCCAGGAGCCTTCGGAAGTGAGCATGTTTGCCACGGATGATGGTGAACGCGTGGTGGAGGCCTACTTCAACACAGTAACCCTGAGCGGTTTCAAAGCGAAGATCGTTGCCACCCTGGGGTTTTCCAGGGAAGAACTGCAGGGTATTTATGACCGGGGGGAGCGTATCTCTACCCTGGCCCAGGGCAAACGAAAGATCACCCTCTCCGGTGAGGACATGGAAAGGGCAAGGCAAACCCCCGTAGTCGCCCTGACATATCTTCCGCGCATCGACCTGGACGAGCAAATCATCGTCAAGCGTTTTGGTGAGCCCGCAGAGAGGCTTGCCGAACCCGGTGGAACCAAGGAGCACTGGCTCTATCCTGACAAGGGTCTGGATGTGGTCATGGACAAGGAAGCCAGGGAGGTGTTGCAGTATGTTGTTCCAGGCGATTTTCAGCAGCTGCGCGAGCCCTTGCTGAAACAGGAGTCTGTGGGAGACAATGCCGCTTCGGATCAGGGATGATTTGAGGCATAGTGCATGAACGGCTCTGACAAGGCGCTGCAGGTTCTGCAGCAGATTTTTGGCTATTCCAGTTTCCGACCCTCACAACAGCAGATCATTGATTGCCTGATCCAGGGAGAAGATGCCCTGGTACTGATGCCTACGGGTGGCGGCAAGTCTCTTTGTTACCAGATTCCCGCCCTGATTCGTTCCGGTGTGGGCATCGTCATATCCCCCCTGATTGCCCTGATGCAGGACCAGGTGGAAGCATTGCGCCAGGCAGGAGTTTCGGCGGGTGCCCTGAATTCTTCCTTGTCCGCCGACGAAGATGCCCGCTTGCGGGAGCGGCTGCGCAATGGGGAGTTGGAGCTGCTGTACGTGGCGCCGGAACGCCTGATGACGCCGGGCTTCCAGTCCCTGCTGCGGCAAATCGACATCGCCCTGTTTGCCATTGACGAGGCGCATTGCGTTTCCCAGTGGGGGCATGATTTCCGACCGGAATACATCCAGCTTTCCACCCTCCATGAGCAATTTCCCCAAGTCCCCAGGATAGCGCTGACGGCCACCGCGGATGAGCCCACGCGGCGGGAGATCGTCCAGCGCCTCAACCTGGGGCAGGCTCGTCATTTCGTCAGCGGCTTCGACCGGCCCAATATCCGCTACCGGGTGAGCGATGACAGCAGTAACGCCCGCCAGCGTTTGTTGCGCTTCATCCAGCTGGACTATCCGGATCAGGCCGGCATCGTGTACTGCCTTT
This sequence comes from Sedimenticola sp., assembly GCA_027030425.1. Lineage (GTDB taxonomy): Bacteria > Pseudomonadota > Gammaproteobacteria > Chromatiales > Chromatiaceae > Thiolapillus. The sequence continues at coordinate 7,729 of JALVEW010000127.1, read as the reverse complement.
CCCGGCGCAAGGTGGAGGAAACGGCTGCCTGGCTGAGAGAAAAAGGCATAGAGGCCCTACCATACCATGCGGGCATGACTCAGCGGGACAGGGCAGCCAACCAGAACCGTTTCCTGCGTGAAGACGGCATTGTCATGGTGGCCACTATCGCCTTCGGCATGGGCATAGACAAGCCGGATGTGCGTTTCGTGGTCCACATGAACCTTCCCAAGAGCCTGGAAGCTTATTACCAGGAGACGGGCAGGGCCGGGCGGGACGGCGAGCCGGCGGAAGCCCTGCTTTTTTACAATCTTCAGGATGTCATCACCCTGCGCCAGTTCGTGGAGCAGTCCGACGCCGATGAGCAGCACAAGCGCATCGAGGTTCAGAAGCTGGAGCGCATGCTGGGCTACTGCGAGCTGACCAGCTGCCGCCGTCAGGCCCTGTTGGCCTATTTCGGGGATGAACTGGCGGAGCCTTGCGGCAACTGCGATACCTGTCTGAATCCACCTGAAACCTGGGATGGTACCGTGGCGGCGCAGAAAGCTCTGTCATGCGTGTATCACACGGGACAACGCTTTGGCGTGAACTATCTCATCGACGTCTTGATGGGTAAGGACAACGAGCGCATGCGCCGTTTTGGCCACCATCAGACCAGCACCTTTGGCATTGGTGAAGAACTGGACCGGAACCAGTGGCGCAGCCTGTACCGCCAGTTGATTGCCCAGGGTTATCTGGCTGTGGATCAGGAGGGGCATGGTGGATTACGGCTTACCCATGCCTGCCGCCCCTTGCTGCGGGGAGAACAAACCCTGGAGCTGCGCCGGTTGCGCAAGGAAGATTCCCGCAAACTGCGGAAGAAAAAGGCTTCCTTCCAGGGGGCGCAAGGGGAACTGTGGGAAGCATTGCGGCGCAAGCGTCTGGAACTGGCCCAGGAGCAGGGCGTGCCGCCCTATGTGATTTTCCACGATGCGACTCTCATGGCCATGATGGAGTACCGGCCCCAAACCCTGGCCCAGATGAGCCGTATCTCTGGCGTGGGCGAGCGAAAACTGGAAGCCTATGGGCAGGAGTTTCTTGATGTGCTGGTGGCCCATGCAGTTGATGTCACACAGGTAACGGATACGGTGACAGAAACCCTGGACCTGTTTCGCCTGGGAATGAACGCCGAGGAGATTGCCGGGCGCCGGGGTCTGAAGACTTCCACTATTCTCAGTCATCTTGCCAAAGGCATCGAACAGGGGCTGGTTGAGCTGCAGGAAGTGGTCAGTGTTTCCGATGAGGTGCTGGCCCAAGCGCGGGAACTGATGCTGGAAGATGGTGAGGATATTCGCCTGGGAAGGGTGCATGAAGCCCTGGGCGGTGTTCTCGACTATGGCGTGCTGGCCTGTATTCGGGCTGACCTTGTCGATTCGGTATCAAGCTAGTCCGAATATTTCACCGGGGAACGCGATGATCGTGCCGGGATCGGCGTTCAGGCGCGGATTTGCATAGGGGTCGGAGTCAAATTCCACCCAACGGTTACAAGGTACGGGATCAAGCTGCTCCATGCCATCGGATTTTCCCAACATCCTCACCATTTGACTCCGACCCCGACCGCATATGCCACCGACATCCCTGACCAGGGCCACTGCCAGCCTTGGAGTCAGTCATCGTCTGGAAAATTTAGGCCCACGCGCTTCTTGCGTTCCCCCGGTTCCAGGCTCTCATTTTCCCCCTTGTCGTCATCCATGAGAATGCGGTTACCGTCGCCTTCCAGGTCCTCATACTGCCCTCGCTTGATGGCCCAGATGAGTACGCCCACGAATACCAGCCCGAAGAAGATCATACCGGGAATCAGACTGTAGATGACGTCCATTATTACGTTTTCTCTTGTTTGAACAGGGTTCGGATACGTGCCGCATTACCAATGACCAACAGGGAACTGATAGGCATGGAGATGGCGGCGATCAGCGGTGTGATCATGGCCGACATGGCCAGTGGCACCATAATGACATTGTAGGCGAAAGAGATCATGATGTTCTGGCGAATGGTGCGTAGAGTGCGCCGTGACAGGGCTACGGCCAGGTGGATTTTGTTCAGCTCGTCACTCATGAGCACGATGTCCGCGCTCTCCACGGAAACATCGGTGCCCGAGCCGATGGCGATACCCACGTCGGCGCGAATCAGGGCCGGGGCATCGTTGATGCCGTCGCCCACCATGGCGACGGTTTTTCCCTGTTCCTGTAGCCTGGATATCACCTTGTCCTTGTCTTCGGGCAGCACCTCGGCAATGACTTCCATGCCGCCCAGTTGACGCGCCACGGCCTCGGCGACCCGTTTCCGGTCGCCGGACAGCAGGGTCAGGGAGATGCCCTGGCGGCGCAGGGATTCTATCAGTGCCTGCGCATCAGGACGCAGACGGTCGGCCACGCCGATGATGCCGGCGTGCCGACCGTCGATGGCCACATGAATGGCGGACACAGCCCCCTCTTCCATTTCTTGGGCGCGGACTGCCAGCTCCGTGTCTTCCGCAATGCCATGTTCGGCCAGCCAGTTGATATTGCCGATGAGTATCTCGTGTTCACCTACCCGGGCGCGGATGCCCAGGCCAGGTTTGCTGGTGAATCCTTTGGCCTTCAGTTTTCGATAGGACAGATTACGTTCTCTGGCAGCCTGTATGATGGCCTGGCCGATGCTGTGCTCCGAAAGGTTTTCCGCGGCGGCGGCCAGGGTGAGTAGCTCGTCCTGATTTGTGTCCCGAGTGAAGATGTCCGTTACCTGCATCTTTCCCAGGGTGAGGGTGCCCGTCTTGTCGAACACGAAATGATCCACATGGGACAGGGTTTCCAGCACGGCGCCATTTTTTACCAGGATGCCGTGTCTTGCGCCCTGGCCGGAAGCCACGGCAATGGCCATGGGAGTGGCCAGGCCGAAAGCGCAGGGGCAGGTGATGATGAGTACCGAGGTGGCTGCCATCAGGGCCAGTTCGAAATCCTTTTGCACCCAGATGAAGAAAGTGACGGTAGCCAGGCTGAGGGTGGCCAGCACGAACCAGGGCACGATGCGGTCCGCGGTGCACTGTATGGGGGCCTTGGAGGCCTGGGCTTCCTCCACCAGCTGGATGATGCGCCCCAGGGCGGTATCGGCCAGTGTTCCCGTCACTTCGATTACCAGAGTGCCTTCGGCGTTTACCGTGCCAGCGGAAACCCTGTCGCCCGGCTGCTTGCTGACGGGGGTGGATTCGCCGCTGAGCATGGCCTCATCCACCTGGCTCTCCCCTTCCAGTATGATGCCATCCACGGGGATTTTGGTGCCGGGCTTGACCATGACCCTGTCGCCCACCTGGACTCGCCGGATGGGCACCGTTTTTTCTTCACCATCCTGCAGGACGAGGGCTACCCGTGGCTGCAGATCCAGCAACCGCTGGGTGGCGGCCACGGCATGACGTTTGGATACGCCTTCCAGATGTCGCCCGATTAGGATGACGAAAATAAAATTGACCACCGTGTCGAAATACACATGGTGATCTGGCAGATCACCAAAGGTCACCCAGGAGGAATAGGCCCAGGTGACAGTGGCGCCCAGGGCAATGGGCAGGTCCATGCCAAGGTGGCCGGTGCGCAGGCTGGTCCAGGCGCCCTTGAGGAAGGGCCAGCCCGAATAGAACAGGGTAGGCGTAGCCAGGGCAAATCCCACCCAGTGGAACAGGCTGCGGTACTCGCCTTGGTCGGCTCCCGCATACAGGGCGATGGACACCCATAGCAGGTTCATCATGGTGAAGCCGGCGAAGGTGATGCGGAACAGCAGGTCCCGGGTCTGTTTCTTCAGAATGCCTTCGGCTGCTTCGGGATCGAAAGGCGTGGCGGCATAACCGACTCGGGCAAGGGCTGTGAGGATTTCCGAGAGCTTGATGCGCTGGTTGTCCCAGCGCAGCAACAGACGCTTGGCTGACAGGTTGACCCGGGCGGACAATACCCCCGGCAGTTTGTTCAGGGTATGTTCGATGAGCCACACGCAAGCTGCGCAGTGGATGCCTTCCACCAACAGATGGATTTCCCGTTCCTGGCCGGTTTCACGGACGAACTCTGCCTGAACTTCTTCCAGGTCGTAGAGACCGAGATCTTCCGGTGGCGGGGGAGGTGGCTCCAGTAGAGTGCCTTCTGGCGTGCGTTGGTAGAAACCCTGCATGCCCGCGGCGTAGATTGCCTCGCACACGGACTGGCAGCCAAAGCAACAAAAATGCCTTGGCTGCCCATCAATGTCGGCAGTGTAGTCCTGTTCAGGAAGCGGCAGGCCACAATGAAAGCAGCCTGCGTCCTGGGTGTCCGTCATGGGGTGCGAGCAGCTTTTACCGAAACGCGGCGGGTGACCTTCAGGCTGTCCTCACCCTTGACCAGAACAGCGGTGATGTCCCAAATCCCCTTGAGAGGGAAAACCAGTTCCGCACTGTATACCCCGGGAGCAATTTCCTGCATGGGGACATCGAAATCAGCGTTCATGTCGCTGGGACGATAGGCATGAAGGCTGGCCTGGTCGCCATCGACGGCCACTCCTCTGGTATCAACCACGTTGAAGGTGTAGCGAACGGCTTCACCGGCCACGGGTGTGGAGATGGCATCCAGTTTCATCTGCCAGCCCAGGCGCTCCCGGGTGAGCTGTTGCTGAATGAAATGCTGCTCCTGGTCACGCCCCTTTTCATAGTAGTCCTTTTCCACCAGGCCGGGATTGGTGACCACGGCGGTGATGATGAAGGCGATATTGACACCCAGCACCAGCAGTATGCCCGCTATCCATCCCAGGACCCAAGGGTTGCGGAACGCCTCCTTGCTGTCCTGGGAAAATCTTGGTCTTTTGTGTTCGGTCATGGCGGTCATGATAGCTTGAATTACCTTGGAGCGAAGAACATGCTTTCATAGGATGAGGTCTGTGTCGGGTCATCCTGGTTGACGATCTTGAAGATGATCGGAGTCCGCTCGGATTTGATGTTCTCCGCAGGTGCGTTGATGAAAACGATATAAGAGCCGGTATTGCCCTTCTTGGCAATTACTGTGTCCTCGGTACCTTTGACAATCATGCCTTCGATGCCTTCCGCGGTGATCTTGACCGGAATGTCGTTGGCTGTCTTGTTCAAGACCTTCACATCATACTTGTTCTGGATGGTGCCGTCGCTACGCTGTACGAACAGGGGAGAGCGGCCATGCAGCACTTTGACTTCTATGGCGCCCAAGTGGGTGACGCCGTAAATGATGCCGCCGACGGCGAGAGTCAGGATAGAGAGGTAAATCAGCACTCGTGGGCGCTTGAAAAGCGGCAGCTGCTTCTTGCCTTCCATTTCATCCATGGATGCGTAGCGTATCAACCCCTTGGGGCGGCCGATTTTTTCCATGACGGCATTACAGGCGTCGATGCAAAGAGAGCAGGTGATGCAGCCTTCCTGCTGTCCCATGCGAATATCGATGCCGGTAGGACACACGGCAATACATTGTTTGCAGTCGATACAGTCACCATTGCCTTCCACGAGCTGGCCCTTTTTCAGACGACCGCGGGGCTCGCCGCGATGGTAGTCGTAGGTGGGCAGGATGGTTTCCTTGTCATACATGACGCCCTGGATGCGGGCATAGGGGCACAGCCAGAAACAGGCCTGTTCCCGGAGTTTGCCGGCAAGTACCATGGTGCCTGCGGTGAACAGGGCGATGACCCCATAGGCCGTGGGGCTGGCCTGGCCTATGAAAATGTCATGCCACAGTTGCCGGGCATCGGTGAACCAGGAAACGAAACTGATGCCTGTAAGCACGGAAATCAGCAGCCATATGGTGTACTTGAGTGCTTTCTTACGAATCTTTTCGCCTGTCCAAGGCCCGGCATCCAGCTTGCGGCGTTTGGCGGGAGGACCTTCAATTTTGTCTTCGAGCCAGATGAAAAAATCAGTCCAGGCCGTCTGGAAACAGAAAAAGCCGCAATAGACCCGGCCGGCAACGGAAGTGACCGCGGCAAGCAGCATGGCGAAAAAGAGGAGGATAAGAGCCAGCATCCACACATCCTGAGGAAGTATGGTCAGGCCGAAGATATGAAACTGACGGTTGGGAATATCAAACAACACGGCCTGCTGGCCGTTCCAGCGCAGAAAAGGGCCGATGAACAAGATCAGCCAGATACTATGGGTTATCCATTTCAGACGTCGCCATTTTCCCGATGCTTTTTTGGGGTGGATTTTTTCTTCACCCGTGTTGACATGCCAGTTGGCGGCCTCCTCGTAAATGGCGTCGGAATACTTGGCCTGTTTTTCGTTGGACGTTGCGGGTTCTGACACGGTGTTCTCCTCGGTTCGTCTGCCAATATATGTATTAGCCCAAAAAATTCATGAACGACATGAACTTTCGTCTATTATTTTCACAAAACATTTTCTGAGTTTTCTGCAACCAGTGATATGGGGCTAATACCTGGTGTGCTCATCATGTGAATTCATGAAATTTCCGGGTCGGGAAATATTGGACGTAAATCCTGCCATTCCCCAATGAATCTGTCAGTGATAATTCACAATATCTTTATTGGCTACAAGGTTTTACGGGTATTTCAATGAAAACAGGGGAGCGCCTCCGCTCCCCTGTTGCCACTGCTGGCAGTATTCCGAAATCTAATCTTCAGAATGCGTATCGTTCATCAGTTTTTTCAGTTTGAAGCCGAGAAAAATCAGCATCACCACCGCAAAACCTACAGACAGATAAGATGCGATTGCAACCCAATCCGACATGATATTCCCTCCCTATGACTTGAACATGGAGAGGTGCCCGGAAGCACGGCTTCCGGGCACCGGTTACAGCTTACTGGCCACCGCCCAGCTGGTGGACGTACACGGCAAGCTTCTTGATCTGGGTATCAGTCAGACGACCTTTCCAGGAAGGCATTTCCGCGTTGCGGGTTTTGGGATCGCTGGGATCGTTTACGCCATGCTTGATGGTGTATTTGATGGATGCCAGTTGATCCTTGCTCTTGAAGCGCCAGATCTTGTCGGTGAGGTTGGCGGAACCCAGGGCAGCCATACCCTTGCCGTCAGGACCATGACAGCCAATACAACCCTTGGCGGCATACAGCGGCTCTTTGGTCACGGTGCCGTTGTAGATGGCGTTGGCCAGCTTGTCGATTTCCTCGTCGGTAAGCTGGGCGCCGCCCATCTTGGGCATCATGCCCTTGCGTCCCATGGCGATGGACTGCTCGATGTTTTCGATGGTGCCGCCATAGAGCCAGTCGTCATCCACCAGGGCAGGGAAACCAGGGTTGCCTGCGCCGCCACTGCCATGGCAGGCTGCGCAGTTGTCGCCAAACAGCACCTTGGCGGAACGAACCACATAGTTTTTCAGTTCATTGTCCGCAAGGATGGCGGCGGCCGTCATGCCAGGCAGTTTGTTTTCGTATTTGGCGCGGACATCTTCCACTTCCTTCATGTCCTTCTTGAACTCACTGATGGAAGTCCAGCCCGCCAGGCCCTTGGTATGACTGCTGATCAGGGGCCAGGTGGGATAGTACAGGGAGTACAGCACCACCAGAATCCAGCTGGCATGCAGGCCCAGCATCCACCATTTGGGCGGGGGGTTCGTCAGTTCCGCCAGGGTTTCGTCCCAGACGTGCCCGGTGGTCTGACCATAACGGTTCTTATCTTCACTCATGTTTATTTCTCCGAGTCCGTATTCTCTTCGTCAAACGGAATGTTCCGTTGTGATTCAAGGCGTTCTTTGTTCTTTGGATTGAACACATAGGAGTAGATCCAGAC
>JALVEW010000126.1 GCA_027030425.1 Sedimenticola sp. | reverse complement strand
GCTTTCCTGAAACCGGCAGACTGCTAAAATGCTCTTTCTTCGCGCTCGGTGGAGCGCTTTGCTTATGGAGAAAGACATGGCAGAAAAAATGACGGATTCCGGGCTCAAATATGATGACCTGGAAGAGGGAACGGGTGCGGAAGCTGTGGCAGGCAGCCAGGTGACCGTGCACTACACCGGCTGGCTGGAAGACGGCACCAAGTTTGATTCCAGCCTGGACCGCAACCAGCCCTTCCAGTTCGGCCTGGGCCGCGGTCAGGTGATCCGCGGTTGGGATGAAGGCGTACAGGGTATGAAGGTGGGAGGCCGGCGCAAGCTGGTGATTCCTCCCCAGCTGGGCTATGGCGCGGCTGGCGCCGGTGGCGTGATTCCCCCCAATGCCACCTTGGTGTTTGAAGTGGAACTGCTGGAAGTCGGCTGATGCTGCCCTCCGCCGCGCAGATTGCCGCGGATGTTCGGCTCGCCCTGCAGGAAGATGTGGGCAGTGGCGACCTGACGGCAAGGCTGGTGCCACCTGGAACGGTGCAGGCGCGCATCGTCTGCCGGGAGCAGGCGGTGCTTGCCGGCATTCCCTGGGCGGCGGAGGTGTTCACCCAGGTGGACAAGGCCGTGAGTCTGCACTGGCGGTTGTCCGATGGTGATGCCATGGTTCCGAACCAGGTGATCTGTGAAATCCATGGTGAAGCGGCGAGCATACTGACGGCCGAACGAGCCGCCCTGAATTTTCTGCAAACCCTGTCGGGAACGGCGACGGCGACGGCAGCCTACGTGGAAGCCGTGGCGGGTACCGGGGTGAATATCCTCGATACGCGCAAGACCCTGCCCGGCCTGCGCCTGGCCCAGAAGTACGCGGTGACCTGCGGTGGCGGGGTCAACCATCGCATTGGATTGCACGACATGGTGCTCATCAAGGAAAACCATATTGCCGCGGCGGGTTCCATCAGCGCGGTGCTGGAGAAGGCGGCTTCCCTTTTTGGCGGAACGCCTGTGGAAATCGAGGTGGAGACCCTGGAGGAGCTGGAAGAAGCCCTGGATGCCGGTGCCCGGCGGGTGCTGCTGGACAACTTCAGCCTGGAACAGCTGGCGCAGGCGGTGAAACTCAACGATGGTCGTGCCCGCCTGGAGGCGTCCGGTGGCGTGAATTTCGAAACCGTGACCGCCATCGCCGCGACAGGTGTGGACGATATTTCTGTAGGTGCCCTGACCAAGGATGTGAAAGCGGTGGATTTTTCGCTGCTTTTTTCCTGACCTGAACTAATTCGTGAAAATCTGTCAAACTTGTGGCAACAGGTCCTGCTCTGCACCGGGTGGGGCGTAATGGCAACAATACTCGAGGAAAAGACCAGATGAAGAAAAAACGTATCGTGTTGATGCTGGCTGCCGCCGTTCTGGCGGGCCAGGTACAGGCCACCGAGCTGAAGACCTTCGATCAACGCTTCAGCTACACCCTGGGTGTGCGCATGGCCAAGATGCTCACCGCCCAGGGTATCGGTGAGCTGGATGGCCCCGCTTTCGGTGCCGCAGTGGCGGATGTCATCAATGGCAAAGAGCTGCAGATGACGCAGGAAGAGATGACCGAGACCCTCAAGGAACGTTCCGAGCGTATCAAGAAGGAACGCCAGGCCAAGGCGGCGGAAGCGCTGGAGAAGGGCAAGAAGTTTCTTGCCGACAATGCCAAGAAAGAAGGCGTGAAGGTCACTGACTCCGGGCTGCAGTACCAGGTCATCAAGGAAGGGAAGGGGGAATCACCGAAGAAGACTGACCGGGTCAAGGTGCACTATGAAGGTCGCACCATCGATGGCAAAAAGTTCGACAGCTCCTATGACAGGGGCAAGCCGGCGGAATTCGGCGTGAGCGGGGTAGTCAAGGGCTTCTCTGAAGCATTGCAGCTGATGAAGCCGGGAGCCAAGTACAAGGTGTTCATCCCCCCCGAGCTGGGATACGGTGAACGGGGAGCGGGCAGGACCATTGGTCCCAACGAGGTGCTGATCTTCGATCTGGAGCTGCTGGAGATTCTTCCTGAAAAGCCCAAGCCGGCCGCGGCTGCTGAAAAGAAATAAGTTCTATGCTCGCCACAAAAAACGCCGCTGGAAAGCGGCGTTTTTTGTGGCCGGAAAAGCCTCAGTTCTTGTCCATTTCCAGGTATTCCCAGATTTTTTCCGTGAGGGTCTTGTCTGTGTCCTTCAGGCTGGGGAAATTCCCTTTGGCCTCGTTCAGGGCAAGCACCCGTAACGCATCCCGGTACAGCTCGTCCATGCCCATTTTTTCGTAGGCAACAATCATGATAGTCAGTCCATCCTTCACGGAAGGTGTGTACTGGTAGTGTTCGACCACATACCGGGCGCGGTTGGCGGCGGCCAGCCATGCGCCCCTGTCCAGGTAGTAGCGTGCCACGTGAATCTCATGGCGGGCCAGCTGGTTGCGCAGGTATAGCATGCGCAGTTTGGCGTCTTCGGCATACTCCGTATCCGGGAAGCGGCGTACCAGTTCGGCAAAGACATCATAGGCTTCCTGGGTGGATCCCGGGTCCCGCTGGGAGTTGTCCGTGGGCAGGAAACGGGAGAAAAAACCCATGTTGCGGGTAAAATGCACCACGCCTTTCAGGTAGAGGGCATAAGCCACGGCGGGATGATCCGGGTGCAGCTTTTCGAAGCGCTCCAGGGCCGCCAGTGCGGCATCCGGCTCATCGGCCTGGTAATGTGCATAGGCGATGTTGAGCTGCGACTGCAGGGCATACTTGCCGAAGGGGTAGCGGGATTCCAGCTTCTGGTAGTATTCGATGGCTTTCGCGTAGTTGCCGCCGTGCATGTTCGCGGTGGCTTCCGAGTACAGCTTCTGGGCGGACCAGCCCGCGGTCTTGTCCTTCTGCTCGGGCAACAGGCTACAACCACCCAGCAACAGTGAGACAATGAAAAGCGGCCAGATGATTCTAGGCATGGATTCGGATACCCCGGTAGCAATGTGCGCCAGATTATAGCGCAGATTGTGGACGGGCAGAAAAGTTAGAGAGCCCCTGAATTGGCGATTGAGACATCATTGAAAGAGATTCTTCATCAGGGCGTGGTCAGCCCGGAGTTGTCCGGCAAGCGCCTGGACCAGGCGCTTGCTCTGCTGTTCTCCGACTACTCCCGCAGCCGTTTGCAAACCTGGATAAAGGAAGGCCGGGTGCAGGTGGATGGCCAGTTGCGCAAGGCGAAGGAGAAGGTCTGGGCTGGAGAGCACATCACCCTGCGGGCCATGCTCCAGGATAGTGGGTGCTGTGAAGCGGAAGATATTCCCCTGGACCTACTGTACGAGGACGAACACCTGCTGGTGGTGAACAAGCCCGCGGGCCTGGTGGTGCATCCGGCAGCCGGGAACTGGAGCGGTACCCTGCAGAATGCCCTGCTTCACCATGACCCGGAATTGGTGAAACTGCCCAGGGCGGGCATTGTACATCGGCTGGACAAGGATACCACCGGGCTGATGGTGGTGGCGCGCAGCCTGCCGGCGCACAAGCGCCTGGTGGAAGCCTTGCAGGCCCGGGAGATAAAGCGTGAATACATGGCAGTGGTCAACGGCCTGCCCACGGCGGGGGGCACGGTGGATGCGCCCATCGGACGCCATCCGGTCAATAGGGTGCGCATGGCCGTGGTCGCCGGAGGCAAGCCGGCCCGCACCCATTTCCGTATCAGTGAACGATTCCGCGCCCATACCCTGCTGGATGTACAGCTGGAATCCGGCCGCACCCACCAGATCCGTGTGCACATGGCGTATATTCATCATCCCCTGGTTGGTGATCCGGTATATGGCGGGCGCCTGAAAATGCCCCCGGCCGCCAGCGAGGCGCTCCGTTCCCTGCTGCAGACATTTGGGCGCCAGGCTTTGCATGCGCGGCGCCTGAGCCTGGCGCACCCCTTGTCAGGGAAAGAGATGGCCTGGGAGAGTCCGGTGCCAGAAGACCTGGCGATGCTGCTGGATGAATTGCGTCGGGACGGGCAAAACTATGGCGCCTGAATTTCTCATTCCTGACTGGCCTGCGCCATGCCGCGTCAGGGCACTGAGTACGACTCGTACCGGGGGCGTCAGTGCTGCTCCCTGGAACAGTTTCAATCTGGGGGATCATGTGGGGGATGCCCCGGCCAGCGTACAGGCGAACCGCAGGATACTGCGTGATGCCGGCGGGCTGCCTGCCGAACCACGATGGCTGGAGCAGGTTCATGGCTGTGACGTCAGTACACCGGTATTTCCCCGGCGGAGGGCCGACGCCGGTTTCAGTGACCGCGCCGGCGAGGTCTGCGCCGTGTTGACTGCGGATTGTCTGCCGGTGCTGTTCTGCAACGACTCGGGAACCGCCGTGGCGGCGGCCCACGCCGGCTGGAGAGGGCTGGCTGATGGCGTGCTGGAGCGAACCATTGCCTGTTTCCAGGGGCCGCCGTCATCCCTTCTGGTCTGGCTGGGGCCAGCCATCGGACCCCGTCATTTCGAGGTTGGGCCGGAGGTGAGGGCGGCCTTTGTGGACAGCCATGCGGAAGCGGCATCGGCTTTCAGGCCGGGCACGGGTGACAGGTGGTTTGCCGACATCTGGGCGTTGGCCCGTCAGCGCCTTAAGGCCGCGGGTGTGTCCCGTATCCATGGCGGAGGCCATTGTACGTACAAAGAGGAAGAACGCTTTTTTTCCTACCGAAGGGACGGAAAAACAGGCCGTATGGCCAGCCTGATCTGGCTGCAGCCGGAGCCTCAGTAGCAAACCCGGTTTCGTCCTGCCGACTTGGCTTCATAAAGCTTCCGATCCGCGGTCTTTACCAGGTCTTCGGTACGCATCCCCGGCTTCCACTGGGCGACCCCCAGGCTGACGGTAACCTTCAGGCCCGGGGCGATGCTGTCCCAATGCTGCTCTTCCACCAGGAGGCGCAGTTTTTCGCTGGCGAGCCTGCTGCCTTCCAGGTCCAGCAGCGGAAAACACACCAGAAACTCTTCTCCCCCGTATCGTCCCACGAGATCGCTGGATCGGCAGTGGTCTTTCAGCACTCTGGCCAGATGTTGAAGTACCTTGTCGCCGGTGGCATGAAGATATTTGTCGTTGATACGCTTGAAGTGGTCGATATCCAGCAGGGCGATGGAGAGGGCAGAGCCTGTTTGTCGGGCATGTTCGATCTGGTCGCTGATGAATTCGTCGGTATGGCGTCGGTTGCTGATGCCGGTCAGGGAATCCCGCCGGGCCAGGTCCTGCAGCGCGCAGGTGCGTTCCCGGACCAGTGCTTCCAGGTGCAGGCGGATGCTTGCGTACTGTTTCATCACCAGCATGCCGATACTGACCACCAGGAGCACCAGCAGGAACAGGGGCATATCCTGGCGGTTGTACACCAGCGCCAGCGTCATACCCACCAGTCCGATGCCTATTTCCAGGAGCGCCCCGTTGAGTACAGCAGTCTTTTCCGGGTTGCCTCCCCGCAGATAGACCAGCATGTACATGAGCAGCTGGTTGAAGATCTGCATCACCACCAGGGTAGAGAATGCCAGCAGCAGGGAATCCAGGCTGATGCGGATCATGGGGATTTCACCCCCCCACCACTGATACCACCTTCCTCCCAGCAACAGCATGAGAGTCATCATGCCGCTGTTGATCAGTACGGCGTTGATGGTGTTTCTCAGAGGCATTCCCTGGAGCAGGCGTGACCAGGAATACAGAAAGTAGCTGAGTCCGCTGATCCACGCGGCGTGAAAGCTTCCCAGGGTCAGCAGCATCAGCATCTGCCCCGCCCGATCAAGAGATATATAGCCGAAATAGGGATGCCTGTAGCTCACTGCCAGGGTAAACAGTGCGTAGATCAGAAAGCCCGCCAGTACCGCGGGTGACACCGGTTTGTCCGGGAGCGCCTGATACCGCAGGCTGATTAGCGCCATGACGAACAACAGGCTGGCAAAAAGGAAGACCTTGAGCCATTCCCTGCCAAATATGTAACGCTGATGTTCGTTGTTGTTCTTTTCCACGAATCGAATCTCGGCGGATGTATTGCCCGGAAGATTCAGCAGCCTTCCTGGCCCGGGCAGGTATTATACTACCTGCTGAATTTCTCCATTCAGGAATCCCGGGGGAGCCTGAATCGGCCATTGGCTGCAAGTTCGACATTTGCCCGGGTGTTCCCATGTGACAGGTAGATAAAGATGAGCAACTGGTACATGCTGACTCTCACCGGCGAGGACAGGCCCGGCATCGTGGCACGGGTCACCCGTGTCCTGTTCGAACGCGACATGAATCTGGGAGAGGCTTCCATGCTGCGCCTGGGAGGCAACTTCACCATCATGATGATGGTAAGCGGCCACATGGATGCGGATGCCCTGCAGCAGGCCTTGTCCGAGGTGGTGAGGGAACTTGGGCTCAGTCTGCATATCGATCCCATGAAAGGCGGCTTGCATCGCCATGTGCCGCCCAATCTCATGGTCAGGGTCAGTGGCGCGGATCGTGCCGGCATCGTGGCCCGGGTTACGGGGGTGCTGGCAGATGCGGGATTCAATATCCTGGATTTGGAATCCGATGTGGCGGGCACAGCGGAACAGCCCGTGTACATCATGCAAATTGCCGGCGTGGCCACGGTGCCCCTGGAGTCACTGGAACAGGCTGTAAGTGGTTTGCGTGAGGAAGGCATAGAGGTGAACATCTCTCCCGTGGAAATGCTGGTGGGCTGACTGGTGGAACCCTTGCAGATACTCACCATCCCGGACGAGCGCCTGAAACAGCCCTCTGAGCCGGTGACGGATTTCGATGACGGGTTGCGGGACTTCGTGGCCCGCCTGGAGCTCACCCGCCAGCAGGGACCCGCCGCCGTAGGCATTGCCGCGCCCCAGGTGGGGCATTTCCAGCGCATTGCCATCGTGGACTGCTCCAATACCCGCAAGCCTGTGCCCAATCACGGCAACCTGGTGCTCATCAACCCGGAAATAACTCACTGGGACGGTTATGAGGTCGGCCGGGAAGGCTGCCTGTCGGTGCCGGACTACACGGGCAACGTAATTCGCGCCACGCGTATCCGTCTCACCGCCCGGGACGAATGCGGCGAAGCCCATGAATATGAAATGGAAGGTTACGAAGCCCGGGCCGTGCAGCACGAAATCGACCACTTGGACGGCATCCTGTTCATCGACCGGGTGGTGAGCCGCCGTACTGATCTTTTCAAACGCAAGGTGTACCGCTGATGAATGTACTCGAAGCCATCCAGGGCCGCATTTCCACCCGCGCCTACCTGGACAGACCTGTCGCCGATGAAACCATCCGCAAGATCCTGGAGGTGGCCCGCTGGAGCCCGTCGGGGGTGAACACCCAGCCCTGGAAGGTGGCCGTGGTGCGGGGCAAGGCCCTGGTCCGGCTCAGTGAAGCCCTGCTGGCGCGGGCGGTGGAAGGGGAGAAGCCGGCTCCCGACTACGCCTATTATCCAGGAGAGTGGGTGACGCCCTACAAGGAACGGCGCTTTCAGTGCGGCATGGACCTGTACAAGGCCCTGGGCATCGGCCGGGAAGACAAGGACAAGCGTGTGGAGGCGGCGCTCAACAACTACCGGTTCTTCGGCGCGCCGGTGAGCCTGTTCTTCTTCATGGACAGGGCCCTGGGGCAGGGCTCCTGGCTGGACATGGGCATGTTCATCCAGTCCGTGATGCTGGCGGCCCGGGAATTTGGCCTGGGCAGCTGTCCCCAGGCCTCCACGGCGGACTATCCGGACCTGGTGCGGGAAGCCACCGGCATCCCTGAAGACCAGTTGCTGCTCTGTGGCCTGGCCCTGGGCTATCCTGACGAGGAGCACCCGGTGAATCGCTATCGCACCCGGCGGGAAAAGGTGGAGAATTTCTCGGTTTGGGTGGAGTAGGCTCGGAAACAGTATTGATTTTCTTTACTCCAACCCCATGTAAGGCCCATCTGAAGAAATTGGGAGCCTGACAACATGCGGATGGACAAACTGACAAGCAAATTTCAACTGGCCCTGGCCGATGCCCAGAGCCTTGCCCTGGGCAAGGATCACCAGTTCATCGAGCCCGTGCACCTGATGATCGCCATGCTGGATCAGGAAGGTGGTGGCGTGCGTCACCTGCTGACCCAGGCCGGCGTGAACGTCAATCAGCTGCGTTCCAGCCTGGGAGAGATTCTGGACCACATGCCCAGCGTTACCGGCGGCGATGCAGACGTGCACGTATCCAACGATCTGAACCGCCTGCTGAACCAGACGGACAAACTGGCCCAGAAACGGGGGGATCAGTACATATCCTCCGAGCTGTTCGTGCTGGCCGCCGTGGAGGACAAGGGTGTGCTGGGCGACGCCATGCGCAAGGCCGGCGCCAGCAAGGGGGCCATCGAGAAAGCCATAGAGAATGTGCGTGGCGGCCAGGCAGTGGATGACCCCAACGCAGAGGATCAGCGCCAGGCCCTGGAAAAATATACCATCGATCTTACCGAGCGGGCCGAGCAGGGCAAGCTGGACCCCGTCATTGGCCGGGATAGTGAGATCCGTCGCACCGTGCAGGTGCTCCAGCGCCGCACCAAGAACAACCCGGTGCTCATCGGTGAGCCTGGCGTGGGCAAGACCGCCATCGTGGAAGGGCTGGCTCAGCGCATCGTCAACGGCGAGGTGCCCGAGGGCCTGAAGAACAAACGCTTGCTGTCCCTGGACATGGCAGCGCTGATCGCTGGCGCCAAGTTCCGCGGCGAGTTCGAGGAACGCCTGAAAGCCGTGCTCAATGACTTGGCCAAGGCCGAGGGGCAGATCATTCTGTTCATCGACGAGATTCACACCATGGTGGGCGCGGGCAAGACCGAAGGCTCCATGGATGCCGGCAACATGCTCAAGCCGGCCCTGGCGCGGGGTGAGCTGCATTGCGTGGGCGCCACCACCCTGGACGAGTACCGTCAATACATCGAAAAGGATGCCGCCCTGGAGCGCCGTTTCCAGAAGGTATTGGTGGACGAGCCCAGCGTGGAAGACACCATCGCCATCCTGCGTGGCCTGAAGGAACGTTATGAAGTGCATCATGGCGTGGAGATTACCGACCCGGCCATCGTGGCGGCGGCCACCCTGTCGCACCGCTATATCACCGACCGGCAGCTGCCGGACAAGGCCATCGACCTCATTGATGAGGCGGCTTCACGCATTCGCATGGAAATCGATTCCATGCCCGAGGAAATGGACAAGCTGGACCGGCGTCTCATCCAGCTCAAGATTGAGCGGGAGGCCCTTAAGAAAGAAAGCGACGAGGCTTCCAAGAAACGCCTGGAAGCTCTGGAAGAAGAAATCAGCCGCCTGGAGAAAGAGTTCTCCGACATGGAGGAGATATGGAAGGCTGAAAAGGCGGCGGTGCAGGGTACCACCCATATCAAGGAAGAGCTGGAGCGGGCGCGTATCGAGTTGGAAACCGCCCGCCGCGCCGGTGACTTGCAGCGCATGTCCGAGATCCAGTACGGCATCATTCCCCAGCTGGAGCAGCAGCTCGCGGCGGCGGATGAGGCCGAGCACATGGATTTCAAGCTGTTGCGCAACAATGTCACCGATGAGGAGATTGCTGAGGTGGTCTCCAAGTGGACAGGCATCCCCGTGAGCAAGATGCTTGAGGGCGAGCGCGAGAAGCTGCTCAAGATGGAAGAGAACCTGAGCAAGCGCGTGGTGGGCCAGGATGAGGCGGTGCGCGCCGTGTCCGACGCCATCCGCCGTTCCCGCGCCGGCCTGGCCGATCCCAACCGGCCCAATGGCTCATTCCTGTTCCTGGGCCCCACGGGCGTGGGCAAGACCGAGCTGTGCAAGGCCCTGGCGGAATTCCTCTTTGATACCGAGGATGCCATGGTGCGCATCGATATGTCCGAGTTCATGGAGAAGCACTCCGTGGCGCGGCTCATCGGCGCGCCCCCGGGCTACGTGGGTTACGAGGAAGGCGGTTATCTCACCGAGCTGGTGCGGCGCAAGCCTTACTCCGTCATCCTCATGGATGAAGTGGAAAAAGCCCATCCGGACGTGTTCAACGTGCTGCTGCAGGTGCTGGATGACGGCCGCCTCACGGATGGTCAGGGCCGTACCGTGGACTTCCGCAACACGGTCATCGTCATGACCTCCAACCTGGGCTCTCATCTGATCCAGGAAATGGCCCACACCAACGACTATGAGGCCATGAAGACCGCGGTGATGGAAGTCGTGGGTCAGCATTTCCGCCCTGAGTTCATCAACCGGGTGGATGAGACCGTGGTATTCCATCCCCTGGGACGAGAGCAGATCCGCAAGATCGCCAATATCCAGATCGAGCATCTGCGCAAGCGTCTGGAGGAGCGGGATCTGCAGCTGGATATCAGCGAGGCTGCCCTGGATCTGCTGGGCGAAGCGGGATTCGACCCCGTGTATGGTGCAAGACCCTTGAAACGGGCGATTCAGCACCAGCTGGAGAACCCCCTGGCGCAGAAGATTCTGGCGGGCGAGTTCTCACCGGGAGACACTATCAAGGTGGATGCCAGCGGGGACGAGCTGGTGTTCAGTTGCGGCTAGCAGGCTGTTGAAAAACACTGTTTTTCGACAGCCTGTGTGTGGCACAAGGACGTGCCACCCATCAATGGCTGTAAGCCATTGAAAATGAAGGAAGCGGGAAACCGCGTTTTCTGCTTCCGTAGTTGAAAAAGTCCATGGAAGGACTTTTTCAACATCCTGCTAAGACCCTTTCCCCCATGCACATTCAGAGGCGTGTTCTATATAGAACCCGCCTCTTTTTTTGTCGTTGGACCTCCCTTGCGCGCGGGGGAGTGTTGGAGAGGGGACTTGATGTGATCCGGGGTGGCGTCATCGCGTGCCATGATGGTCAGGATGTGTCGGCGAAATCACTCGATGTAAACGATTGATTTTTAAGTAGGCTGCGACCCTTGCCCGTGGCGTAGCCTGTTCAGAAAAAGCCGGGAATGGTTATTGCCAAGGCTTCTTGGGGGGCGGTAAGAGGAAATCTGCTTTCGATCTGGTGGGGGGCGGAATTGCCAGCGGGATATTGCTGAGAAAATTAGGTATAAAATGAGAATTTGCGTGGGTTTACGAAACTGCTATGCTTGGTTCATGCATGATATGCATTCCTCCGGTGATTGCTTTTGACTCCAATGATATTTCTGTCCGGATTGTCGAAGAACACTGTAGTCGAGCTGGTGGAGTATCCACCTGAAACGAGGACATGAATGGCGTGAAACACATAGCATCATCTGTTCGTAAGCATGAACTGCCTCGTCAGAAGAATGGCAACGTGACTTCCATTGTCCGAGCCAATGAACAGTTTGTTGTCATTGTCGATGATCAGGCAACGGGAAGAACCATACTGGAAAGCATTATTTCCGCCATTTCTCCCAGTATTTCCTGCAAGGTGTTTGCCGATGCCGACGAGGCATTGACCTGCTGCAGAACCCGCATGCCGGACCTGCTGGTCACCGACTACAAGATGCCGGGCATGAACGGTGTGGAACTGGTGCGAGCCGTGCGCGCGCTTCCTGATGGTGAAGACGTTCCCATTGTTGTGGTAACCGTGGTGAATGACCGTAAGGTGCGTTACGAATCCCTGGAAGCCGGCGCCACGGATTTTCTTTCCCGGCCTTTCGATCACTATGAATGCCAGGCGCGCTGCCGTAATCTGCTGCTATTGCATCAACATCAGAAGGAAGCCGCAGACCGTGCGCTCATGCTCCAGGGGCTGGTGTCCAAGGCCACCGAGGAGGCGGTGGCCAGAGAGCTGGAAACTCTCATGTGCCTGGCTAAGGCGGGGGAATACCGCGATGAGTGTACGGGTAACCATGTATTCCGCATGGCAAGGTATTCCTACGAAATCGCCCGGGGACTGGGACTTGATGATGCCCATTGTGATCTCATCGAGAAGGCCTCCCCCCTGCACGATATCGGCAAGATCGGCATCCCCGATGCCATTTTGTTGAAGCCGGCCCGCCTCAACCAGGAAGAGCGGCTCATCATGCAGACCCATACGGTAATAGGTCATGATATCCTCAAAGGCAGTACCTCTGCCTATCTCTCCATGGCTGCCAATATTGCGCTGCATCATCACGAACACTACGACGGAAACGGTTATCCCAATGGCCTGAAGGGCGAAGAGATTCCCATTGAGGCCAGGATTGTTGCCGTTGCCGACACTCTGGATGCCCTGGTAACTGTCAGACCTTACAAGGATGCCTGGCCGCGAGACAAGGCACTGAATTATTTGCGGGAACACGCCGGCGGTCATTTTGACCCCGATTGCGTGAACGCGTTGTTCTCCAGGGAAGAGCAAGTGCGGAGGATTTATCAGGAGCTGCCTGACAAATTCCAGGATTGATTCCGATTGAAACATTTTTTATTTTGTTTCAATTAGTTACATTTGCTTTATGACGCTTTTTATGTTGTAAGAGGGGGGAGCTTCACTCACTGGATGTAGCCGCCTGCCCTTTGGCCCGCCCATGTCATGGACGACAAGATACCATCGACAATATCCCAGCTTTGCAAGGTTTTTCTGTACCAACTCCCCCGGCTGTGCCATAAATAGCACCATGGCGGTTAGGTGTGCCTGATCTTGAGCCCGGAAAACCGCCCAGGTTCTTTCTCCTGGGAATAGGTCATGACAATTTCTCTTGATCCGCGGACAGGACAGGAAGCTGTACCGCCATCGACCTGAGATTCTCAACCAAAGACAGGAGACATGCCATGGCGACTCAGCAACTTCATCTCGATCACGACCTCAACGTAGATTACAACTGGGTGTATGACAACCTGGTTTGTGAATACGACCCGGCCAACAAGGTCATGCAGTTCAATATGAACACGCAACCCCGTCCCAACTTCACTCCCGCGTTGATGCGCGATATCCGGAGCTTCCAGGAGTCCGTCATTCAGGTTTGCGAACAGCACCAGGAGCAAGGCGAGGCGTCTCCATTCAAATTTCTGGTTCTTGGATCTGCCATTCCCGGGGTGTACAGCCTGGGAGGCGATCTCGGGTTTTTCCTTGATTGCATCCGAGGCAACAAGCGGCAGGTGCTGGAGAACTACGCGAGCCTGTGCATCGACGTGCTCTATGACAACTACGTAAATCTTGGGCAGGATTTGCGTACGGTAGCCCTGATCGAGGGTGATGCCCTTGGCGCGGCCTTCGAGGCTGCCTTGTCATGCGACGTTATCATTGCCGAAAAGGGCGTGAAAATCGGCTTCCCCGAAGTCGTGTTCAATATGTTCCCCGGCATGGGCGCCTATTCTTTCCTGTCCCGGAGGATCGCCCCGGCCCTGGTGGAGCGCATGATTAATACCGGCAAGATGTACACCTCCGACGAACTTTACGAGATGGGTGTTATTGATGTCCTGACTGAACCGGGAGAAGCAAAAGTGGCCTTGCGTCAGTTCGTACGCAAGCATGACCGTTCAGCCATGACCCGTAATGCCGTGCTTGCCATGCGAGAAGAAGTGTTTCCCCTGACTCGTGATGAACTCGATCGCATCGTCGGGCTGTGGGTGGATTCCGCCATGGCTCTGCCGGAGCGTGATCAGCGTATGATGGAGCGCCTTGTCAAGGCGCAGTCCAAGAAAATGGATGCGGCATGAGTTTCCAGAGAACCTGATCCGGTGCCAGGGGGTGCCGGGTCAGGATATCTTGGGAAATTCACAAACGGAAGACGAGGAGGTGACCCCGGGGTCATTCAGAGCGGCTTGTACCTTGCGCAGCTGCTTTTTCACGCCTTCGATCATTTCCTGTCCTTTTTCCCGCAACAGCTTGTTGTCGCCATGAGAGATGTCGGCGCATTGCTGGAAAAGGGCTTCCGCGCCTATTCCCCCTGCGGAACCTTGTAAGGCATGCGCAGCGTCCCTGACGTTGTCAAAGTCCTGTAATGGCAGGGCGCCTTCCATGATGGCTATGGATTGCTTGGCGTCGGTATAGAAATGTTCCAGCAGTGTATTGAAGAAGTTTTCGTCCTGCTGAAGGGACATGAGGGCATGAATGGCTTCCATATTGATGACGGGAAGAGAGTCTTCGGGCAGTGGAAGAGATTCCACATTGCTGATGCTCTCTGCCTCTTGCTTCCCGGTGATGACGCTTGACTGTCCCTCGGTCAGATCGTCTATGGTCTTCAAAAGTTTAGTTTTGTCCACGGGCTTGAGCAGGAAGGAATCAGCGCCGGCTTCCTCGCATTCAACCCGCGCTTCGCTGCGGTCATTGGCGGACAGAACAATGAAAGGCAGATGAGCCTCAGTGCCATATTCAGTATATCTGTAGGCCTGTATCACCTCTGGTCCACTCATATTGGGCATCTGCATGTCGATAACGACAATGTCGAAGCTTTCCTCGAACAGCCTGTCCAGGGCTTCCTCACCACTGAATTCCTGAACTACTTCATGGCCGGCGTTGCGGAGGATGGTGGATATCAACAGCTGGATGGTGTTGTTGTCGTCGACCACCAGGATGCGGCGGGAAGCGGCAACCTTGTTTTCCTGTTCTTCCGGCTTTCCTGACGCCGGAAAGTCGGCCATGTTCAACAGGTCGTGGAGCGTGCGATAAAGGCTGGTACTGTCACTGTGGCTCACCACCGCATCGAAGCTGCTGTCGCCGGGCGCCTCTCTCTGCCGGTTGCCTGTCACCAGCACCGTGGGGATGAAACTCAGGGCCGGATCGCTGCGCTTGGTGCGGCCAAACTGTTCAGCCGTGATCTCCAGGCCCTTTTCATCCACGATGAGCAACTGATAGTTTTGAAAGGACTGATCGCCGGCCTTGATTTGTATGAAAGCATCCAGGGCTTTGGCGGCGGTTTCTACACCGCATCCCCAGCGTTCCAGGACCTGGCGGTAGTGGGAACAGAAAATTTTGTTGGAGGATATGACCAGGGCATGGATGCCTTCAAAGCTCCGGGGTTGTCTGACATTGCCGTCTTCGGGAACGACTTCCAGGGGCACTTCGAACAGGAAAGTGGAGCCAGTGCCCTCTATACTTTGTTTCAGCCAGATTCTGCCGTCCATGAGCTCGGCAAGCTGCCTGGATATGGCCATTCCCAGGCCACTGCCACCATAACGGCGCGTGGTGGTGTTGTCGGCTTGCTCAAAGATCTCAAATATGCTTTCCCGCTTGTCTTGGGGAATGCCTATGCCCGTGTCCTGAACCTCGAATTGCAGGGTGGCCTGGGTGTTTTCCAGTCGGGTCAGGCGCACACGCAAGGTTATCTCGCCCTGCTCGGTGAATTTCACCGCATTGCTCAGGAGGTTGGTCAATATCTGCTGAATACGCAGGCGATCTCCTTTCAACAGACTGGGAATCTGCGGTTGAACTTCCATTCTGAAATGCAACTGCTTGGCCTGGGCCAGGGGGCGGTACATGAGAGAAATGTTGTTGAGCAGTTCATGAATATCCAGGTCTTCGGCGGTCAGTTCCAGCTTGCCGGCCTCGATCCTGGAAATATCCAGGGTGTCGTTCAACAGGTGCAACAGGTTTTTGGCCGAGTAGTTGATGGTTTCTATCTGCTGCTGGTACTTGCTCTCCAGCCGTTCTTCCAGCAACAGTTCGGCCATGCCGATGATTCCCGTCAGAGGCGTGCGGATTTCATGGCTCATGTTGGCCAGAAACTGTGATTTTGCCTTGTTGGCCATTTCGGCTTCTTTCTTGGCCTTTTCGATTTTTCGCAGGAGGTGGGAGGCGAACAAGGGGATGACCAGAACCGCCACCAGATAGGAAAGTGCAATGGAGGCGTGTTGGTTCCAGAAAGGACTGTAATTCCAAAGGGCTACCAGCCCCAGGGCGGAATAAGTGGTTCCCAAAAGCAGATAGATCTGTCCGAACCGGACGCCAAACCCGATGCTGACCCAAAGGATGATGACAAAGAAAGGTGCGCTGCCTTCTCCGTAGAGATGCATGCAGTAAAGGGTGATGCCGATATCAGAAATAAGGGTTATCAGCTTGCGTGTAGTCGATGTGTTTGGCCAGAGCCAGAAACTGGCGATGAGAAGCAGGGAATAGACAAGGTAGCCGCCCACAAGGGAAATGACTGTTACATGGGTGTTGCTCTCATCGGTAGTGGTGCCGAACAGCAGCAAGTAGCCCAGGACGATGAGGGTGATGGTCACCCGTACCACGGCCTGCGACCATTCCTGCTTGGCAAGTTTTTCCGTTAGTCGGGGGCGCCAGCTCCAAGTCTGAACGCTATCTGTATCATTTCCCATAACAAAATGTCGGTCTGGCCAAAAGATGAACGCCGTGACTCGGCTGGCGTCTGGTTCCTGTCCTGTGTTATGGACGAGTACCGTGCTGGTGAATCTAACTGAGCTGATCCGGCACGGCGAACCTACTATCCATCAGGGGCGTTTTTTCGCATCCGAGCATCACGCCTGAGATGGAGACTTGCTCCTGCCGGCGCTTCTGGTACACCCAGGCTATCGTTATCCCTATCGGGAGGAATACGGAAATATTAAGTACCTTGTTACTCTCTCAAATGTCGCAAATTTTCCGGCAGAGCGTTTCCTAAGTATAGATTCATACAGATAATTCAGGAAAACATCAATAGTTTGAGAAGCCTGTTTCATCAGAAACTGCTTTTTCTCCAAGGGCCGACTGCCTCCGTGAGCAAAGCAGGGCGGCCTGTTTCTTGCCGTGCCAGACCGGAATGCGGCCTTGTGGGTCGGTCCGAAAAAGAATTTTGCTGCAATGGGAAGAAAGGTTTTCGGGACCCCGTGAATGAGAAAGGTAAGCTATAATTATGACGATTGTACTATAAATGTCGATATTTAACTAATTGATTTAAAAGAATATGCAAAATTATTCTGGATTTATGTTGTCAGGGCTGTCAGTATTGGGCTCTGCAGCGAATCGAGCGCAGGCCAATATCTGGCAGCTTTGGTCAGACAGGTGACGCGGTTCCCTCTGTTTTTGGGGTGCGTAATGCCGAAAAACCAGGGGTTGCCAAGGAAAACGACGGAAACACTATGACAGAAATCAACGACATCGATCCCCAGGAAACCCAGGAATGGCTGGAGGCCCTCGAGGCCGTACTGGAAAACGAGGGCGCCGAGCGCGCGCACTACCTTCTGGAGCAACTCATAGAGAAGGCCCGGCTCTCGGGGGCCTATCTTCCCTACAAGGCGACGACAGCTTACCTGAACACCATTCCGCCTTCGAAGCAGCCGCCGTTTCCCGGAAACCGGGCCATGGAGCGCCGCATCCGTTCCTTCATTCGTTGGAACGCCATGGCCATGGTGGTGCAGGCCAACCGCAAGGAGCCGGAACTGGGGGGACATATCGCCAGCTTTGCTTCCAGCGCCACCCTTTTCGATGTGGGCTTCAACCATTTCTTCCGTGGCAGCAACGGGGAGCAGGAAGGTGATCTGGTGTTCTTCCAGGGCCATTCCGCCCCCGGCATCTATGCCCGCGCTTTCCTTGAGGGGCGCATCACCGAGGAACAGCTCAACAAGTTTCGCCAGGAGTCCGGGGGCGACGGCCTGTCCTCCTATCCCCATCCCTGGCTGATGCCCAACTTCTGGCAGTTCCCCACGGTATCCATGGGACTGGGTCCCCTGATGGCCATATACCAGGCGCGCTTCATGCGTTACATGCACGACCGGGGCCTGGCGGACATGGATCAGCGCAAGGTCTGGGCCTTCATGGGGGACGGCGAGATGGATGAGCCGGAATCCCTGGGCGCCATTTCCCTGGCTTCCCGGGAGCGCCTGGACAACCTGGTGTTTGTCATCAACTGCAATCTGCAGCGGCTGGACGGCCCGGTGCGCGGCAATGGCAAGATTATCCAGGAGCTGGAAGCCGTTTTCCGCGGCGCGGGCTGGAACGTCATCAAGGTGGTCTGGGGCGGTTACTGGGATCCCCTGCTGGCCCGGGACAAGAAGGGCCTGCTGCGCAAGCGCATGGAAGAAGCCGTGGATGGTGATTACCAAGCCTACAAGGCCAAGGGTGGCGCTTATACCCGGGAGCATTTCTTCGGCAAGTATCCCGAGCTGCTGGAGATGGTGGCCAACATGAGCGACGAGGATATCTGGCGCCTGAACCGGGGCGGGCATGATCCCATCAAGGTCTATGCCGCCTACAAGGCCGCCATGGAGCATCGCGGCCAGCCCACGGTAATCCTGGCCAAGACGGTGAAAGGCTATGGCATGGGCGAAGCCGGCGAGGGGCAGAACATCACCCACTCCCAGAAGAAAATGGGGGAGGACGCCCTGCGCCATTTCCGTGACCGCTTCAATATTCCCATTCCCGAGGATCAGCTGGCCTCGGCGCCCTATTTCAAGCCGGCGGAGGACAGCGAGGAGATGAAATATCTTCACGAGCGCCGTCAGGCCCTGGGAGGCTACCTGCCTTCCCGCCGTACCGAAGCCCAGCCCCTGGAAGTGCCGGGGCTGGACGCCTTCCAGGCCCTGCTGGAAGGCAGCGGCGAGCGGGAGATGTCCACCACCATGGCCTATGTGCGTTTCCTCACCAGCCTGCTGCGCGACAAGAAGGTGGGCAAGCACGTGGTGCCCATCGTACCCGACGAGGCGCGCACCTTCGGCATGGAAGGCATGTTCCGCCAGCTGGGCATCTATTCTCATGTGGGTCAGCTCTATACCCCCATGGACGCAGACCAGGTCATGTACTACCGCGAGGACGTGAAAGGACAGATCCTCCAGGAAGGCATCAACGAGGCTGGCGCCATGTCCTCCTGGATCGCCGCCGCCACCTCCTATTCCAATCATGGCGTGCCCATGATTCCTTTCTACGTGTATTACTCCATGTTCGGTTTCCAGCGGGTAGGGGATCTGGCCTGGGCGGCCGGCGACATGCAGGCGCGGGGTTTCCTCATGGGTGGCACGGCGGGCCGCACCACCTTGTCTGGCGAGGGACTGCAGCACCAGGACGGCCACAGCCACTTGGCTTCCGCCGGCATTCCCAACTGCCGCAGCTATGACCCCACCTTCGCCTATGAGTTGGCGGTGATCCTGCAGGACGGCCTGCGGCGCATGTATGCCGAGCAGGAAAACGTCTTCTACTACGTCACCATCATGAATGAGAACTATGTGCATCCGCCCATGCCCAAAGGCGTGGAAGAGGGCATCATCAAGGGCATGTACTTGTTCAAGGCGGGGTCGCGCAAGAAGAAGCGGGTGCAGCTCATGGGCTCCGGCACCATTCTGCGCGAGGTCATTGCCGCGGCCGAGCTGCTGGAGAAGGATTGGAAGATTGCCGCCGATGTCTGGAGCGTCACCAGCTTCACCGAACTGGCCCGGGACGGTATGGACTGCGAACGCTGGAACCGCCTGCATCCTATGGAGAAGCCCCGCATTCCCTATGTGACCCGGCAGCTCGATGGCGCCGTGGGCCCCGTGGTGGCGTCCACCGACTATGTGCGCATGTTTGCCGACCAGATCCGTCCCTACCTGGACGGACGCGGCTGCATCACCCTGGGCACGGACGGCTTTGGCCGCTCCGACCTGCGACGCCGCCTGCGCGAGTTCTTCGAGGTCAACCGCTATCATGTGGTGGTGGCCGCCCTCAAGGCCCTGGCTGATGAAGGCACGGTGGATGCGGACTTGGTGGCCCAGGCCATCAAGGCCTACAAGATCGATCCCGAGAAACCCAATCCGACCAAGGTGTGAGGAGCAATCTCATGGCGAATCTGAAAGAAATCACCCTGCCGGATATCGGCGACTTCAAGGACGTGGAAGTCATCGAAGTGCTGGTGTCCGCCGGCGATACCATCAGCGCTGACGACTCCCTCATTACCCTGGAGAGCGACAAGGCATCCATGGAGATTCCTTCTCCCTCGGCTGGGGTCATCAAGGAAGTGAAGGTACGCGTGGGCGACACCATCAACCAGGGCGACCTGCTGGTGATCCTCGACGAGGAAACCTCCCCCGAGGAAACCGCTCCCGTAGCGCCGCCCAAACCCGTGGACAGTACCCCCCATCCGCCGCCCCCCGCCCCTGGCGAGAAGAAGGCCAAGCCCCTGCCCGTGGCGCCCACCCATGATGACATGCCCAGCCGCAAGGCCCATGCCAGCCCGGCGGTGCGCCGCTTTGCCCGGGAGTTGGGTGTGGATCTCGGCCGGGTCAAGGGCACGGCCCCCAAGGGACGCATCACCAAGGAGGACGTGCAGAATTTCGTCAAGTCCTCCCTGGCGGGAGGCGGAACGGCCACGGCGGCGGCCGGCGGCTCCCTGGCCTTGCCTTCCATGCCTGCCGTGGATTTCTCCAAGTTTGGCGAAACCGAGGAAGTGGAGCTGGGCCGCATCAAGAAGATCAGCGGCGCCCATCTGCATCGCAGCTGGATCACCGTGCCGCACGTCACCCAGTTCGACGAAGCCGACATCACGGAACTGGAGGCCTTCCGCAAGGCGCAGAAGGACGAGGCCCTGAAGCAGGACGTGCGCCTGACCTTCATGCCTTTCCTGATGAAAGCCTGCGAGGCGGCATTGCGCGAGTTTCCCGAGGTGAATGCTTCTCTCTCCCCTGATGGCGACAAGCTCATCCTGAAGAAATACGTGCACATCGGTGTGGCCGTGGACACCCCCAACGGCTTGGTGGTGCCCGTCATCCGTGACGTGGATCGCAAGGGCGTTTACGACCTGGCCCGGGAACTCATGGAGATCAGCGCCAAGGCCCGGGAAGGCAAGCTGGGCCCCGCCGACATGCAGGGCGGCTGCTTTACAATCTCCAGTCTGGGCGGCATCGGCGGCACCCAGTTCACGCCTATTGTAAATGCGCCGGAAGTTGCCATACTGGGCGTGTCCCGGGCGGCCATGAAGCCCGTGTGGAACGGAAAGAAATTCGAGCCGCGCCTGGTCATGCCTTTCAGCCTGTCTTATGACCACCGGGTCATCGACGGCGCCCAGGGCGTGCGCTTCACCACCTACCTGGCGGGCCTGCTGTCGGATATCCGCCGGCTCGTGCTTTGACTGCAACCACAGGTGTTCAACAGATGAGCAAAACGATCGAAGTCACCCTGCCCGACATCGGTGATTTTTCCGAAGTAGAAGTCATCGAGGTGCTGGTGAATGCCGGCGACCGCATCGACAAGGAAGACTCCATTATCACTTTGGAGAGTGACAAGGCCTCCATGGAGATTCCCAGCCCGGAAAGCGGCCTGGTGAAGGAAGTAAAGGTGGCCGTGGGCGACCGCATTTCCCAGGGCAGCCTGTTGTTGCTGCTGGAAACCGATGGGGAGGAAAGCCTGTCTCCGGAAGTGCAGGAGGTCCAGGAAACGCCCGCCACGCCACCAGCCGCGGAAAAAGCACCACCCGTCCGGCATGCAGGCAATGCGCCTTCCGCCGCCGTGGAAGGGGTGGCGGACGTTCGCTGCCAAGTGCTGGTGCTGGGCGCCGGTCCCGGCGGCTATTCCGCCGCTTTCCGCGCCGCCGATCTGGGCATGAGCGTGGTGCTGGTGGAGAAATACGCCGACCTGGGCGGTGTTTGTCTCAACGTGGGCTGTATTCCTTCCAAGGCCCTGCTGCACACCGTGGACATCATCAATGAGGCGGCGGAACTGGAATCCATGGGGGTGAGCTTCGGCAAACCCAAGGTCGATCTGGACAAGCTGCGCGCGGGCAAGGACAGGGTGGTGAAGAAGCTCACCGGCGGTCTGGCTCAGATGGCCAAAATGCGCAAGGTGCAGGTCATCCAGGGCTGGGGGCAGTTCGCCAGCCCCAGAACCCTGTCCGTGGAAGCCGATGGCCGGAGTACCCTCATCGAGTTCGATCACTGCATCATTGCCTGCGGCTCCTCTGCGGTGCAGATTCCCGGCTTTCCCAACGACGACCCCCGCCTCATCGATTCCACCGGAGCCTTGGCACTGGAAGATATTCCAAAGAAGATGCTCATCATCGGCGGTGGCATCATTGGCCTGGAGATGGCCACGGTATATTCCACCTTGGGCAGCCAAGTGGATATCGTAGAGCTTCAAGACGGGCTGATTCCCGGCTGCGACCGGGATCTGGTCAAGCCCCTGCAACAACGCCTGGCCAAGCAGGTCAATGCCATCATGCTCAAGACCAGCGTGGAAGGCATCAAGGCCCTGAAGTCGGGGTTGAAGGTCAGTTTTGCCGGGGAAAACGCCCCGGAAGACCGTACCTATGACAAGGTGCTGGTGGCCGTGGGCCGCCGTCCCAATGGCCATCTCATCAACGCCGAGGCGGCGGGCGTGGAAGTGGATCAGCGGGGCTTCATCCCCGTGGACCAGCACATGCGCACCAATGTGCCGCACATCTTTGCCATCGGTGACGTAGTGGGCAATCCCATGTTGGCCCACAAGGCCACCCACGAAGCCCATGTGGCGGCGGAAGTCATCGCCGGCCTGCCCGCCATGTTCGATCCCTTGACCATTCCTTCCGTAGCCTACACGGATCCTGAAGTGGCCTGGATGGGCCTGACGGAAACCGAGGCGAAGGAAAAGGGCATCAAGTACGAGAAATCCATATTCCCCTGGGCGGCCTCCGGACGGGCCATTGGCGTGGGCCGGGACGAGGGTATGACCAAGCTGCTGTTCGATCCTGACACCAAGCGTATTCTTGGTGCGGGCATCGTGGGCGTGAACGCCGGGGAGCTCATCGGCGAAACCGTGCTGGCCTTGGAAATGGGCGCCGATGCCGAGGACATTGGACTGACCATTCACCCGCACCCCACCCTGAACGAAAGCATCGGCCTGGCGGCGGAAGCGGCCGAGGGAAGCTGCACGGACCTGCCGCCGCAGCGCAAACGGTAAGGAAGGGGGCAAAGGAAGGGGTCGGAGTCAAATCAGGGCGATGTCGCGAAACATCAGCACGTCGTGTGATTTGACTCCGACCCTCTTCAACCTCCCCCTGTGACTGTCTTGAAACTCTACTATCGCGAATTCGGTGAACAACACCCGGGCACGCCGCTGGTTCTGCTCCATGGCCTGCTCGGTTCCCTGGTGAACTGGCAGCGCATCGCCAGAAGCCTGGGCGAGCGCTACCGGGTCGTGGTGCCCGATCTGCGTAATCACGGCCGCTCGCCTCATGATCCGGATGTGTCCTATCCCGCCCTGGCCGCTGATGTGCTGGAACTCATGGACGACCAGGATATGGAACAGGCCGTGCTCGTGGGTCACAGCATGGGCGGCAAGACCGCCATGAGCCTGGCCCTGGAGCATCCCGGCAGGGTGGAGCGCCTTGTGGTGGTGGATATCGCCCCGGTCACTTATGGAGGCCGCCTGGCACAGCTGTTGGACGCGCTTCTGGCGCTGCCCCTGGACAAACTGGAGAATCGTCGCCATGCCGATGAACTTCTGGCCCGGCGGGTGACCGACAAGGCAGTGAGGGATCACATGCTTCAAAACCTGCAACGCACGGACGAGGGTTGGCGCTGGCGCAACAACCTGCGTGCTTTACGGGATGATCTGGATGTCATCAGCTCATTCCCTGTTTATCCACAGGGTAAGGCATATCAGGGCGAGACACTGTTCATGTGTGGGGGTAAGTCCAGTTACATTGAACCCGAGCACCTTCCCGCTATTCATTCCCTGTTCCATCACGCTGTGGTTATTGATGTGCCTGAGGCGGGCCACTGGATCTATGCCGAGCAACCAGAAGCCTTTCTGAAGGTGCTGAGGGAGTTCCTGTTGTCTCCCAGGCAGAATTAGCCCCGGTGCCCGGGGCACGCATTTCCCTTCCCTTGACTTTACTCAATTCGGGTGGATGCTGATTTGTGGCATCGTTACCTCCAGCGTCGGCTGGCCCGCGGCCGCTGTTCCGGCGCCAACAAGAACCTCGCTCAAGAGGTCCATTGCCGAGACTGGCCAAAGCTTCCGGTATTGCCGTGCGTGGCCGGACTATCCAGAAAACCATTGGAGGAAACCCTTATGACGATCCGACTGTTTCGTCCTGTGCTGGTGGCAGCACTGGCACTTGGACTGGCTTCGATGGCCCAAGCCTGGACCAAGGATATCGACAAGCTCAAGGATGTAAATACCTTGTGTGCCTGGGAACCCGAGGCCCAGTGCTCCTGGGCGGTGCGAATTGGCGCCAATCAGCCTGGTGTGGACATGCACGACGCTTCCATGGCTTCCATGCGCCTGGACAGGGCGAATCTGCAGGGCGCCAACCTGTCCGGCGCCATACTCCAGCTGGCCAGCCTGGAGGCGGCCAACCTGATGCTCGCCAACATGCAGGGCGCACACCTGCATGGTGTCAACTTTCGCGGTGCCAACCTGAGCCTGGCCAACCTGCAGAACGCCAACTTGCTGGACGCGGATCTGAGTAACGCCAACCTGCGGGGAGCCAATCTTTCCGGGGCGATACTCATCAAGGCCCGGTTCGACAATGCCATCTGGGTGGATGGGCGTCGTTGCGGAGAGGATTCCATAGGCGACTGCCTCTGACAGAAACGTTTCATATCCCGGTTGGCCAAGGACGGCCTGGGCAGATCGGGGCTTCTTTTGGCGCAGCAACTTGAGGGTGTAGCGGGGTTTTCTGCGGGGCCTGGTCTGGTAGACTCTGATTCCATTGTCTATTCAGTCGGAAAACACATGCGCATCGTATCCTTCAACGTCAACGGCGTCCGCGCCCGTCCTCATCAACTCAAGGCCCTGGTGGAGCAGTACCAGCCGGATATCATCGGACTGCAGGAAACCAAAGTGCAGGACAGTGAATTTCCCCGGGAGATGATCGAGGACCTTGGGTATCACGTTGCCTTTCACGGCCAGAAGGGGCATTACGGCGTCGCCCTCATGTCCCGGGAACCTGCCCTGGAGATCATCCGCGGCCTGCCCAACGACGGTGAAGACAGCCAGAAGCGGCTCATTACCGGCATCTACAAAACACCTGGTGGTGAGGAGATTACCGTGATGAATGGCTATTTTCCCCAAGGCGAAAGCCGGGAGCATCCGGTCAAGTTTCCCGCCAAGCGCAAGTTCTATGCGGATTTGACTGCCTGGTTGAACCAGGATTTCAAGGCAGATACCCACCTGGCCATCATCGGCGACATGAATATCGCTCCCACGGACAAGGACATCGGCATTGGCCCGGACAACATGAAGCGTTGGCTGCGCACGGGGAAATGTTCCTTCCTTCCGGAAGAACGGGAATGGCTGCAAACCCTCATGGCATGGGGGCTGCATGACAGCTGGCGGGAGAAATACCCCGACGAAGACCAGCTGTTCAGCTGGTTCGATTACCGCAGCCGGGGCTTTGACCGCGAGCCCAAGCGCGGCTTGCGCATCGACCTGCTACTCGCCAGTCATCCCTTGTATGCAAAACTGAAGGACGCGGGCATCGCTTACGACATCCGGGGCATGGAAAAGCCCTCGGACCATTGCCCGGTATGGATGGATGCCGATCTGTAGGCTTATTGCGTCTTGTAGTTGGGATCCAGCCAGCAACGGGGCAGGGGCTCGTCTGAAGGAAATACCAACTCAGTCTTGAAGAAATTGGCGGGTTCGCCCATTTCCTCGCCTGCATGGAAACGCCCAGGCACCTTTTCACGGCTGGGGTCGAACAAATCCACCAATCCCAGCACTTCTACCAGATCGCCGCTTTTCTTTTCCTTGAGGAACATCTTCTTGGCCTCCTACATCTCGATACACTAAGTATGGTAGGCGTGATGGGATTTTCAAGTTTTGGCCGGAGTTCCTCAGGGGGCGGAGTCAAATCATCCCTGTTCGTTGATTCTACACAGCACTTCTTTGATTTGACTCCGACCCCTTGTTCTTCCGAGATGTTGATCCTACGCAACATCACCGTGATTTGACTCCGACCCCTTATGCTCCGTGCTGCCCAGTAGCACACCGCCATCGATGGCTTTGGCCCGAACCTGAACGATACGGTTGTCCAGTTTTTCCGCTGACGAAAAACACACTCGCAGGTAATTGGGCAGGTAACCGGACCAGAGTCGTCCTCTTTCCGTGTCCCGCGGATCCCCTTCCACCAGCACGGGGCCGCTGAGCCCAAGCTGTTGTTGCAGTCTGTTCCTCTTGAGCCGCGCGGCCAGGGCGTGGAGTTCCTCGCTGCGCCGGCGTTTCACTTCCCGGGGTACGGGATTTGGCAGCAGGGCGGCCTTGGTGCCGCTGCGGGGGGAAAAGGCGAAGATATGTATGTCGCCAAAGGCGGCGCGTTCTGCAAATTCCAGGGTCTGGCGCCATTCGTCTTCCGTCTCGCCGGGAAAGCCCACGATGATGTCCGTGGTGACGTTGAAATCCGGTATCTGCCGTCGGGCGCCTTCAACCATTTCCAGAAATTCACCGCTGCGGCAGCGCCGGGACATGCGCCGCAGCACCGAGTCCGCGCCGCTTTGCATGGGCAGGTGCAGGTGCGGCATGAGGCGGGGGTTGCTGAACAGCGACCAGAAACCTTCGGGCAGATCCCAGGGCTCCAAGGAACCCAGGCGGATGCGAGGCATGTCTGTTTCCCTGAGGACGGCTTGCACCAGCTCTTTCAGGCTGCTGCCCCGGTCGCTTCCGTACCCTCCGAGATGCACCCCGGCCAGCACGATCTCCTGCAGTCCCTGTTCCGACAGGGCGTTGATTTCCGCGATGATCTCCGGGATGGGACGGCTGCGTTCCTCGCCCCTGGCCAGGGTGACGATGCAGTAGCTGCAGCGGTAGCGGCAGCCATCCTGCACCTTGATGAAGGCCCGCTGGCGGTTGCGTTGCAGGGGGCTGTAGTCATCCGGCTCCATGGCGGTGAAGGGCATGGTCGGCAGGGTCAGTTCGCGGATGGCAATTTCCACCAGCCGTTCCTTGTCCGTATTGGGTATCACCAGATCCACCCCCAGGTCGGCGGCGGCCTGCTCCGGGTTCAGGGAGGCGTAACAGCCGCTCACCACCAGCTTGGCCCGGGGGTTGTCCCGTTGGGCGCGGCGCAGCAGCTTGCGGGATTTCTTCACTGCTTCCTCGGTCACCGCGCAGGTGTTGATGACCAGCAGATCGGCATCATCTGGTGAGCCACTGGGGCTGATACCCTGCTGCTGGAAATCCCGGGCCCAGGATTCCAGTTCAGCTTCATTGAGCCGGCAGCCCAGGGTTTTGAGGTGAACGCGCATATCGTGGATATGTTAATTTGCAGGCTTGATTCTATCGTTTCAGTAACAGGGATACCATGCAGAATATTCAGGCTTTCTGGCAGCAATACAGCCAGGAGATTCTTCTTGGTGGCGTTGTTGCGGCGGTGTTGGCTGTACTCTGGCTGCTGCGCCAGATGCGGCTTCAGCAGCATCGCTTGCACAGCCTGTCCGTGGAAGTGGAGGAAATGGCCGCCGGGCTGATGAGCGCCCTGGAGTCCCATCGCCAGGAGATCACCGACGGTATCATCAAGGGCCAGCTTCTCACCCAGGAGGGCGTGCATCGGAGTGTGAATGAGCTGCAGGAAACCCTGGGCCAGCGCCAGGCCGCTCTCCAGCGGCAGCTCACCCTGGACGCCAGCGTCATGAAGGAAGCCTTGCTGGAGCGGTTCGTCCAGTTGCAGCGGGACGTGAGCGAACAGCTGGGGGGACAGAGGGAAAGTTTCGAGAAGCGTCAGGCCGAGGCTCTGGATCACCAGCATCAGGCCCTGAGGGAGGGCATGGAACATCTGGCCAGCCAGTTGCGCCAGTCCCAGGCAGAGTCCGCCAAGGCCATGAACGAGCGCCTGGAGGGGCTGGCGCGCACCACGGACGAGCGCCTGCGGCAGATCAGCGGCCAGGTGGAGAAACGTCTCACGGAAGGTTTCGAGAAAACCACGGAAGTGTTCAGCCGGGTGCTGGAGCATTTGTCGCGCATCGACGAGGCCCAGAAGAAGATCACGGAACTGTCAGGCAACGTGGTGAGCCTGCAGGAAGTGCTCACGGACAAGCGTTCCCGCGGTGCCTTCGGCGAGGTGCAGCTGGAAGGCCTGGTGCGAAATGTCATGCCCGAGGGCAGCTACGCCATGCAGCAGACCCTGAGCAACGGCACCCGGGTGGACTGCCTGCTCACCCTGCCCGAACCCACGGGTCGGGTACCCATAGATGCCAAGTTTCCCCTGGAAAGCTACCAGCGCATGATGGACAACGAGGCCACGGAAGAAGGCCGAACCCGGGCCCGCCGCCAGTTCCGCCAGGATATCAGGAAACATATCAGCGACATTGCCGACAAGTACCTGGTACCTGGCGAGACGGCGGACGGGGCGGTCATGTTCCTGCCCGCCGAATCCCTGTTCGCCGAGATACACGCCCACTTTCCCGAGCTGGTGGAAGAAGCCCAGCGCGCCCGGGTGTGGCTGGTGTCACCCACCACCCTCATGGCCGTGCTGACCACTGCCCGGGCGGTAATCAAGGACGTGGCCACGCGCAAGCAGGTGCATATCATCCAGGAACATCTGCGCCTGCTGTCGGCGGACTTCGTGCGCTTTCAGCAGCGCATGGACAAGCTGGCCACACATATCCGCCAGGCCCATGAGGATGTAAAGCAGGTAAACACCTCGGCGCGGAAGATCAGCAACCGCTTCGTGAAGATTGAGAAAGTGGAGCTGGATGAGCTGGAAGATGAGACGCCCTTGTTGGGAGAATAATGGTATAGATGATGTGAGCCTGCGGATCAGTCTTCCGTCTTTTCCTTGTACTCACACAGATCCTCGATAAGACAGGAACCACAGCGTGGCTTGCGGGCGATGCAGGTATAGCGTCCGTGTAGTATCAGCCAGTGATGGGCGTCGTGGAGGAACTCTTTCGGCACCAGGCGCAGCAGCTTCTTTTCCACTTCCAGCACGGTCTTGCCCTTGGCGATGCCGGTGCGATTGCTGACCCGGAAGATGTGGGTGTCCACGGCCATGGTGGGCTGGCCGAAGGCGGTGTTGAGGACCACGTTGGCGGTCTTGCGCCCCACACCGGGCAGGGCTTCCAGATCCTGGCGGTTGTCCGGCACCCCGCCGCCGTGTTTTTCCAGCAGGATGCGGCAGGTGGCGATGATGTTCTTCGCCTTGCTGTTGTACAGGCCGATGGTCTTGATGTATTCCTTCAGGCCATCCTCGCCCAGGTCGAGAATGGCTTGCGGGGTGTTGGCCACCGGAAAGAGCCTGGCCGTGGCCTTGTTCACCCCTACGTCCGTGGCCTGGGCGGAAAGAATCACCGCGATGAGCAACTCGAAGGGGCTGCTGTAGTTCAGCTCCGTGGTGGGTTCGGGATTGGCATCGCGCAGGCGGCGGAAGATCTCCGTGCGTTTTTCCCGGTTCATCCTTCCGCCGGCGTGGCTTCTGCCGCAACGCTTTCCACCCGGTTGGCGGCCCGGGCGGCATTGCGCTTGTCGATGACATGCTTGAGGGCGATGAGCAGGCCCAGGCCGAAGAAGGCGCCGGGGGGCAGGATGGCGAGTATCAGTCCATGGAAGTCCCCGCCCATGGAAAAGCTCAGGCCGCGGGCTGCCTCGCCAAACATGAGATGGGCGCCGGATAGAATGGTGCCCTGGCCGATGAACTCCCGCAGGCCACCCAGGGTCATGAGCACCAGGGTAAAGCCCATGCCCATGCTCAGGCCGTCCAGCATGGACTGGGGCACGGGATTGCGCGAGGCAAAGGCCTCGGCCCGGCCCACAATGGTGCAGTTGGTGACGATGAGGGGAATGAAAATGCCCAGGATCTTGTGCAGGTCATGGAACCAGGCGTTCATGGCCAGCTCCACCGCGGTGACGAAGGAGGCGATGACCAGCACGAACACGGGCAGGCGCACTTCCTGGCGCACCCAGTTGCGGATGAAGGAGATGGTGGCGTTGGAGGACACCAGCACCAGGGTGGTGGCCAGGCCCAGGCCCAGGCCATTG
>JALVEW010000125.1 GCA_027030425.1 Sedimenticola sp. | reverse complement strand
CCCAGGCAATGGCTGTTTCCTCCGCGACCGCCCGTCCCAGGGCCAGGCAGAGACAGAGAAGAAAGGCAATGCGGATCGGATGTTTCATGGTTCTGAGGAATCCTTGACCTGCGGCAGGGGTTGGGAGGGCAGGGTGGCGGTTGATGACGGTTGGGGCAGATCCAGGGGGTCGAGCAGCTTGCCGCTGCTGTCTTCTTCCATGCCGCCGATGTATTCCAGCAGTTCCAGGGAAGGGGCGTCGCCGGCCTGGGGGCCGGGCTGTTCTTCACCAGGCAGGCTGAGCAGCAGGAGCATCATGGCGGCTGTCACTGGTTCATGTCCCGGGACGCCTGTTCCTCCAGCCAGTGGTAGAAATCCAGTTCCTCCACCAGTTCCAGATCCGTATCCAGGCTGATGATTTCCAGAAGTTCCAGGTCGCCGTTCTCCGCCATTCGGTTGTTGCTGGACAAGGACGAAAGCATCAACAGGCTGACCAGAACCAGCAGCCCCAGGGCCGTGGCGGCGGGGGCGGCATGGCGTCCCAGCACGCCCCCCAGATTTACCGTGGCGCCGGCATGCAGGGTGCGCCACCAGGGGATGGGCGTGTCCAGGGCCTGTTCCCGGGCCTGGCGCAGGCGGGACAGGGTGGATGCGTCCAGTCCCGCGGTCTTCTCGTCCAGTGCTTCCTTCAGTTTCTGCTCGAACTCGTTCATCAGCGGTACTCCTCCAGCTGTCCACGCAGGGACTGCATGGCGCGAAACAGGTGGGTCTTGACGCTTCCCTGGCTGCAGCCCATGGCTTTCGCCGTGTCTTTCACGTCCAGCCCCTCCCAGATGCGCAGCATGAAGGCCTGTTGCTGGCGCAGGGGAAGACTGCCCAGGGCCGCGGCGATGGCGTCCCGCGATTCGTCCCGCTGCAGCTCCCTTTCCGGTGTCGCGAAACGGGGATCAGGGGCCGTTTGTATGGGGTCGCCCTCGTCATCGGCGAAGCCCAGCCAGCCTTTCCAGCGGCTGCGCACGGCCGAGCGTCGGTACCAGTCCCGGATACGGTTCTGCAATATCCGGTGGAACAGAGGGGGCCATTCCGTCTCCGCCTTGTGTCCGTACTTGGTGACGAAAGCTATCATGCTGTCCTGTACCAGATCCAGTGCTTCCTCCCGGCTGTGGGTGGCGATTTCCGCCATTACCAGGGCACGACGTTCCACCTCGGCGAGAAAACGTTCCAGGCCGGGCGACTGGGTTCGTGCCTTCGGATTACTGTCTGTATCCATGAAAGTCGTGCTGATGGCTTCCGGCATGATCCTTCCTGCTTGTTGCTGTGTCAATTGGTGCTGGTATCCGGTTAAACGCACAAGTCGCAGGAGGGTTGACAATCATTGGTTTGGACCAAGATATTTCAGGTGGGAGCCACAATGCCGGCGGCAGTCGCTGGCGCCAAACCCCGGTAAGGGAATGCTGCCTGCCAGCTGCTGGTTCCACCGGCATTCCGGTATGGCTGAAGTTTCCACCCGCAGGATTTCCACCTCGGGATGCGCCAGAAGGTAGTCGATGTGCCAGCGCAGCTTCTTGCTGTCGGACAAATGCCGGGCAACGCGCGCTCCCAGGTTTCGCCGGGCGCTGCCGGTGTATACGTAGTGCCCGGCGGGAAAATTGCAGCTTCCCAGCGCACCTGCCACAATCCGCACATTCCCGCGCACGCGGATGTGCAGCTGGTAGGAAACATGATCCTCGGGGTAGGAAGGCTTTTTCATGGCGCACAAAATCGACGAACTTCTGCATATCATGGCCCGGCTGCGTGATCCTCACAAGGGTTGTCCCTGGGATCTGAAGCAGGACTGGCGCAGTATTGTTCCCTATACCATCGAGGAAGCCTATGAAGTGGCGGATGCCATCGAGCAGGGCGATTTCACCGAGCTGAAATCGGAGCTGGGCGATTTGCTGTTTCAGGTGGTTTTCTATGCCCGCCTGGGCGAGGAGCAAGGATATTTCGATTTTGCGGATATCGTGGATGCCATCTGTGAAAAAATGATCCGCCGTCATCCTCATGTATTCGCCGATGCGCGGCACGAGGATGAGGCCGCCCTCAAGGAGGCCTGGGAAGCGGAGAAGCGCCGGGAGCGAAACGAAAAGAACGCGGAGGCCAGCGTACTCGACGGCGTGGCTTCAGCCCTGCCGGCCCTGGTCCGGGCGGACAAGCTGCAGAAGCGGGCGGCCCGGGTGGGTTTCGACTGGCCGGACGCCTCGGGCGC
Organism: Sedimenticola sp.; assembly: GCA_027030425.1. Classification (GTDB taxonomy): domain Bacteria; phylum Pseudomonadota; class Gammaproteobacteria; order Chromatiales; family Chromatiaceae; genus Thiolapillus. Next base: position 8,732 of record JALVEW010000125.1, on the reverse strand, counting down.
CATGGACAAGCTGCTGGAGGAACTGGAAGAAGTGAGGCAAGCCGTGGAGGCGGCGGATCGGGAGGCCCTGCAGGACGAACTGGGCGACCTGCTGTTTGCCGCGGTGAACATCGCCCGCCTGCTGGGGGTGGATGCCGAGCAGGCCCTGCGCCGGGGCAACAGGAACTTCGAGACCCGCTTCCGCGCCATGGAGAAGCTGCTGCAGGCCGAGGGACACGGGAATCTGAGCATCCTGGGGCTGGAACGGCTGGAAGACGCCTGGGAACGGGTGAAGGCCGGGGAGAGCGGCAGTGACTGATACCGGCTACCTGCGGCATGTCCTTGCCTGCAATCCCCCAGTAACCGAGCGGTTTGTTCCCTGGCGCATACAGGGTCAGGTGGTAGGATGGTTGCGTCCCTGGCTGGTTGAAAAACTGGCAGGCCGGCCCGATGTGTTTGAAATCAGGAATGATGTCGTGCATCTGCGCGGTGAGTTTGGGGATTTTTCCGCCCGCAGCGAGGCCCTGGACGACGTGGTCGGCTGGCTGGCCCAACAGGCGCTGATTACGCCGCCCATGGGGGAACCCTACCCGGTCACCCCGGCGGGCAGGGAAGCGGCCCTTTGCATCATGGACAGGGCGGCCGCCGCGTATTTCGGCGTACGGGCCTTCGGTCAGCATCTCAATGGTTATGTGCGCCTTGATGACGGCATCCACATGTGGCTGGGGCGCCGGGCACGGGACCGACTGATTTTCCCTGGCTGCCTGGACAACATGGTGGCGGGGGGGCTCCCCTGGGGCGTGAGTCTGCAAGAGAACCTGCGCAAGGAGTGCGCCGAGGAAGCGGGCCTGTCCTCAGAACTGGCCGACCAGGCCGTGCCCGTGGGCTTGGTGAGCTATAATCGGGTGACAGAGCGCGGTTTCCGGCCGGATGTGCTTTATTGCTATGACCTGGAACTTTCTCCGGACTTCAGACCTCGAAATACCGATGGCGAGGTCGAGTCCTTCAGCCTGCTGCCTCTGGGTGAGGTTGCCCGCCTGGTGAGGGAAACCGACGAATTCAAGTTGAACTGCAACCTGGTGATAATTGATTTTCTGCTGCGGCACGGTTACCTGGATCCGCAGCATGAAGAATACCTGGACCTGGCCACGGGCCTGCGGCGCCCCTTGGGGAGCGTTCGTTTGGTCCGGGAAAGAGAAACGGAAATATAGATGAAGAAACTACTGACCCTGGGGATCAATGCGCTTTGCCTGCTGCTCGTCAGCACCACGGCCTTTGCCGTGGCCAAGGAGGTGTCGCCGGACTCCCTGGTTCCCAGCAATACCCAGCGGCAGACCGCCCTGATCGTGAACCGGGTGCTGGAGCGGTATCACTACCGCAAGGTACACCTGGACGATGCCCTGTCCGAGGCCATCCTGGCGCGCTACCTGGAGTCCCTGGACCCCAACAAGAGCTTTTTTACCCAGGAAGACATCGACAGTTTCTCCAAATACCGGCATGAGTTGGACGACGCCATTTCTTCCGGGCGCCTGGAGCCGGCCTTTGAGATCTTCCGCCGTTTCCGCCAGCGGGTCGATGAGCGCGTGGATCTGGCCCTGGCGCTGCTGAAGAAGGATGAATTCGATTTCACCCGCAAGGAGACCTATCGTTTCGACCGGGAAGACGCGCCCTGGGCGAAGAACGAGGCCGAGATCCGTGACCAGTGGCGCAAGCGGGTGAAGAACGACATCCTGGGCCTGCGCCTGGCGGGAAAGGACGAGAAGAAGATTCGCGAGACCCTGGAAAAGCGCTACCAGACCATGCGGCGGCGGGTTCATCAGCTGGACGCGGACAACGTGTTCCAGACCTTCGTCAACGCCTACACCCTGAGCATAGAGCCCCATACCAGCTACATGTCGCCGGAGCGTTCCGAGAACTTCGATATTTCCATGCGCCTGTCCCTGCAGGGCATAGGCGCGGTGCTGCGCAGCGATGATGAATACACGGTGATCCAGAAGGTCGTTCCCGGCGGTCCGGCGGACAAGAGCGGTCAGCTGCATGCCGGCGACAAGATCGTCGGCGTGGCCCAGGGAGAGGACGGGGAGATGGAGGATATTATCGGCTGGCCCCTGCAGGATGTGGTAGAGAAAATTCGAGGCAAGAAGGACACCATTGTGCGGCTGAACGTGCTGCCCAGGTCGGGTGGCGGGGATGCGCCGGTGAAGACAGTGCTCATTCAGCGGGACAAGATCAAGCTGGAGGACCAGGCGGCCAAATCCAGCATCATCGAGGTGGACGGCATGCGTTTCGGCGTCATCGACGTGCCGGCCTTTTACCGGGATTTCCGGGGCCAGGCGGCGGGAGAGAAGGATTTCCGCAGCACCACCCGGGATGTACGCAAGCTCATCGCCGGGCTCAAGGCGGAAAAGGTGGACGGCATCATCGTGGACCTGCGTAACAACGGCGGCGGTTCCCTCACTGAGGCCACCGAGCTGACCGGCCTGTTCATTCCCCATGGTCCTGTGGTGCAGGTGAAGGACAGCCAGGGGCATATCGACGTGGAGCGCGACAGTGATCCCGAAGAGGCCTATACGGGGCCTCTGGCGGTGCTGGTGAACCGTAACAGCGCTTCGGCGTCCGAGATTTTCGCCGCCGCCATCCAGGACTATGGCCGGGGCCTGATCGTGGGCGAGCCCACCTTCGGCAAGGGAACCGTGCAGAGCCTGGTGGACCTGGGGCAGTTTTCCCGTCACAAGCAGGACCTGGGGCGGCTGCGTCTCACCATTGCCCAGTTCTTCCGTGTACAGGGCGGCAGCACTCAGCACAAGGGCGTGATTCCAGACGTGCTCTTTCCCACGGCCGAAGGTTCCGGCAAGCATGGTGAGCGTTCCCTGGACAACGCCCTGCCCTGGGCAAGCATCCAGCCGGCGGAGTATCGCGCGGTGAACCAGGTGCCGCAGTTGTCCATGTTGCAGCGCAAGCATGAAAGACGCGTGGCCCGGGATTCCGGTTTCAATTTCCTGGTGGAGCAAAACCGGGAGTTCAACGACATGGAGGCGCGCAAGGAAGTCTCCTTGGTGGAGTCCGAACGCAGGAAGGAATGGGATGAAAGGGAACAGCGCGCCCTGGAACGGCACAACAAGCTGCGCGCCCTGCGAGGTCTGCCGCCTCTGACCAAGCTGGATGATGACGAGGATGATTTCGAGGAAAAGGAAGACGATCCCGAGGGCATCAACCGCATCATGCAGGAAGAGGCCGCGCACATTCTGGCGGACTTCATCCGCCAGCAGCGTCCTGTCACTGCCCAGGCTGAATAAGCAACAGCCATGCCCACCGGTTCGCCTCTGGTCACCGGCCTGCTCGAGCGCCTGCGCCGGGAAGGTGACCCGTCCCTGCTGGCGCAAGGGCGTTTCGGGCTGGAAAAGGAAAGCCTGCGGGTGGCGCAGAGCGGCGGCATCGCCCAGACGCCCCATCCTGCTTCCCTGGGCTCGGCCCTGACCCATCCCCGTATCACCACGGACTATTCCGAGGCCCTGCTGGAGTTTGTGACACCGCCCTTCGAGGATTTCACCCTGGCGCTGGATTGCCTGGAGGAGTTGCACCTGTATGTGCGTGAAAGGCTGGACAGGGAGTTTCTCTGGGCCACCAGCATGCCCTGCATCCTGGCCGGGGAGGACAAGATTCCCATTGCCCGCTATGGCGGTTCCAATCCGGGGCTGATGAAATATGTCTACCGGGTGGGTCTAGGTTACCGTTATGGCCGCACCATGCAGGTCATCGCGGGCGTACACTACAATTTTTCCCTGGACGAGGCCTTCTGGCCCATGTACCAGGCCTTGCTGGGCGACAGGGGCAGCCTGCGGGATTTTCGTGACCGTCACTACATGGGCATGGTGCGCAACCTGCAGCGCTATGGTTGGCTGATTCCCTATCTGTTCGGTGCCTCGCCTTCCGTGTGCAGTTCCTTTTTCACGGACAAGGAACCGGATCTGCTGGTCTTCGACGACCACACTTATTACGAGCCTTACGCCACTTCCCTGCGCATGGGAGACATCGGTTACCAGAACCGCAAGGAAGAGGGCATGGGTATCAAGGCGGAATACGACGACCTGGACAGCTATGTGCGCAGCCTGGCGCGAGCCACCCAGACGCCCTGCCCAGTGTGGGAGGGCATAGGCGTGAAGGTGGATGGCGAGTACCGTCAGCTCAATGCCAACCAGCTACAGATCGAAAACGAATACTACAGCTCGGTGCGCCCAAAGCAGATCTGTGATGACATGGAAACGCCGGCCAGGGCACTGAAGGAGCGGGGCATTGCCTACGTGGAGCTGCGCTCGCTGGATGTGAATGCTTATCATCCCCTGGGCGTGGACGAAACCCAGCTGCGCTTCCTCCACATATTCATGCTCTATTGCCTGCTGAGGGAAAGCCCGGTCATCAGCTGCACCGAGCGCAAGGAGATCGACCGCAACCTTATCTGGGTGGCCCACCAGGGCAGGGACCCCTTGCTCAAGCTGCAGCGCGGTGACCGGGCGGTGCTGTTTCGTGACTGGGCCCGGGAATTGCTGCAGGCCATGGAGCCCCTGGCGGATCTGCTGGCAGAGCAGGGTGATGACGGTGCTTATACCCGTTCCCTGCTGGAACAGCAGCGCAAGCTGGAGGATGCTTCTCTCACTCCTTCAGGGCGCATGCTGGATGAAATGCGGGAGTATGGCGAAGGTTTCTATCAGTTCGCCCGGCGCCTGTCCCAGGAACAGTGGCGCTATTTCTCCCGGAGAAAACCGGATGCTGGTTTCACGGAGGAACTGGACCGCATGGCGGCGCGATCCCTGGCGGAACAGGAGGCCCTGGAACAGGCTTCCGGCGAGGATTTCGATACCTATCTGGCGCGGTATTTTGCCGGGCAGATATGAGCGGGGCAGGGGGCGCGGGTCCCGGGGTCGGAGTCAAATGGGAAGGGCGCTGGGCGGATTCCGCGGATGGGGGGCGCTGATGTCCCATGTAACGGCTTTGGGCGGATTTGACTCCGACCCCCGCCATAGAATCAGCCGCAGCCCGACAATCCACCGTTGTGTGTCGGACTGAAGTCCGACCTACAGCATCCCGATTCGACTCCGACCCTTCCACACTCAGTGTTTCCCTCCTCCGGAAACCCATCGCATCAGCCTGTCCTGCATGCGGCTGGACAGCACCCGCTTGAGATAGCCGAACAGATAAGTGGGAAAGGTCACGTAATAGCGCGGCCTGGGATGCCGGCTTTCCAGGGCGTGAATGACCTTGTCCAACACGGCTTCCGGACCCAGGGTGAAGGGCGCCGCGTCGCCTTCCTTCTTCAGTCTTTCGATCATGCCCAGATAGCGCTCCTTGTGGGGGCTGTTTTCCATGTCGATGTTCTCCAGGAAACGGGCATAGGCGTTTTCCCGGAAACGGCTGCGGATGGGGCCGGGCTCGATGAGTGACACATGGATGCCCGTGCCATGCAGCTCCAGGCGCAGGGTGTCGGTAAGGCCTTCCAGGGCGAACTTGGAGCAGTTGTAGGCGCCGCGATAAGGCATGGCGGCAAAGCCCAGTACCGAGCTGTTCTGGATGATGCGCCCTTCGCTCCGGGCCCGCATGACCGGAATGACGCGGCGGGTGAGATCGTGCCAGCCCAGCAGGTTGGTTTCCAGCTGGGCACGCAGGGTCTGCCTGTCCAGATCCTCGACGGCGCCGGGCTGGCCGTAGGCGCCGTTATTGAACAGGCCATAAAGCCTTCCGCCACTGCGTTCCAGCACCTCTTCCACTGCGGATGCGATACTGGCTTCTTGGTCCAAATCCAGCACCAGGCTGTCCAGTCCTTCAGCCTGCAGGCGGGCCACGTCTTCTTTTTTCCTGGCGGTGGCGAATACCTGGTAGCCTCGGTCCTTCAGGCCATGGGCTACATGATGGCCTATGCCGCTGGAACAGCCGGTGATGAGTACGCTGCGCGGGGAGGTGTCAGTCATGGGATGGCTGTTCCGTCAGGGTCGAATGGTCTATATTCTACATAGTGAATCCGTGTTTGTGCCCAGGGAGAGCAGAAGATGCCCATGAAGAAACCGAGCCGCGAGGAAATGGAACAGGCCATACAGTTGGCCGAGGCCATGCGTGAGAAAGGCAAGGACCAGTACAAGCTGGGCTACGTGTTGCTCTACCTGCAGGAGCGCAACAGGATTCTGGAAGATCTGCGCAAGAAAGCCGAATACTATGTGCGTTTCGGCATGGGAGAACAGGAGTTGCGCAACCTGCGCGTGGCCCTGGAGAAGCTCCATGACATGGACGTGGAGGACGCGGACGATTCTTCCTTTTTTGCCAAGGAATGACGGCGGCTGGCAGCGCCACCGTCTGCCCCCTTAGTGACTCCCGCTCGTCGATTTTTCCAGGACCACGTCATCTAAATCCATAAGTTATTGATAAAGCAGGACTTTACGGCGGATCAGGGATTGCGAAGCCGTAAAGCCGGCGCGGAGCTTTGATGTGCATGGACGCACGAATGCCGCGATGGCAGGATGCCAAGGAGCGGCCATGGATGAATTTACGGCGTTTTTCCGAGCAGGCCTCACGCCAGCCGTGGTTAAGATGACGTGACCCTGTCGATTTTTCCCTTCGGCAACCTATTTTTCCCGCTTCATGTTAAAATCCTGCAGTTTACTCTCGACGAAACAGTTATGGAGGTTGCGATATGCCTTTCTATGAATATCGATGCAAGGCTTGCGACCACGAGTTGGAAGTCATGCAGAAAATGAGCGATGCGCCTCTGAAGGATTGTCCCGAATGTGGCAAGCCCGAGCTGCAGAAGCTTATTTCCGCGTCCGGGTTCCGCCTCAAGGGCGGCGGCTGGTACGAGACGGACTTCAAGTCCGGCAAGAAGAAAAATGTCGCTGATTCGGGCAAGGACAAGTCCTCCTCCGGGGGCGGCGGATGTGGCGGCGGCAGCTGCGGTTGCCACTGAGACCAGGCCGACAAAACACCCCGGTTCTCCGGGGTGTTTCTTTCGCGGCCGGAATAATGAAACCAATTGCAATACATAATTAGGGTTTGAATTCGATGCGTAGTCATTATTGTGGTGAACCCGGCCTGGAGCAGGTCGATGAAACAGTGGAACTTTGCGGCTGGGTGAACCGTCGCCGCGATCATGGAGGCGTGATCTTCATTGATCTGCGTGACCGTACCGGACTGATTCAGGTGGTTTACGATCCCGACGTGGAAGACGTGTTCGCCACGGCGGAGCGGGTGCGCACCGAGTATGTGCTGCGCGTCAAGGGGCGGGTGCGCCGCCGTCCCGAGGGCACGGTGAACCCGGAGATCTCCACCGGCGAGATCGAGGTGCTGGGCAAGGAGCTGGAGATTCTCAACGCCGCCAAGACCCCGCCCTTCGTGCTGGATGACGAGGATGTTTCAGAGGAGTTGCGCCTGCGCTACCGTTACATCGACCTGCGCCGCCCGGAGATGCTGGAGCGCATGCAGCTGCGTTCCAAGGTCACCCGCCTGCTGCGGGAGTACCTGGACAACAATGGTTTCATGGACATGGAAACCCCCATGCTGACCAAGGCCACTCCGGAAGGCGCCAGGGACTACCTGGTGCCCAGCCGCACCCACGCGGGCAAGTTCTTCGCCCTGCCCCAGTCTCCTCAGCTGTTCAAGCAGCTGCTGATGATGTCCGGCATGGACCGCTACTACCAGATTGTGCGCTGCTTCCGCGACGAGGATCTGCGCGCCGACCGCCAGCCGGAGTTCACCCAGCTGGATGTGGAAATGTCCTTCATGAGCGAAGAGCAGATCATGCAGCATATGGAAGACATGATCCGCGGCGTGTTCGAGGGCGCCCTGGACGTGGATCTGCCCGACCCCTTCCCCCGCATGACCTATGCCGAGGCCATGGAGCGCTTCGGCTCCGACCGTCCCGACCTGCGCTGCCCCCTGGAGCTGAAGGACGTGGCGGATCTCATGCGGGACGTGGATTTCAAGGTCTTTTCCGGCCCGGCTTCCGACCCCGCCGGCCGGGTGGCGGCCCTGCGCGTACCCCAGGGAAGCAAGCTCAGCCGCAAGGAAATCGACGATTACACCAAGTATGTGGGCATCTACGGCGCCCGCGGCCTGGCCTACATCAAGGTCAACGAGTGGGCCGCCAAGGGGCGTGAGGGGCTGCAGTCGCCCATACTCAAGTTCCTGCCCGATGAAGCCGTGAACGGCATCATGGAACGCACTGGCGCCGAGGATGGTGATCTCATCTTCTTCGGCGCGGACAAGGCCACCGTGGTGAACGAGGCCCTGGGCGCCCTGCGGGTGAAGCTGGGCGAGGATCTGGGACTCATGGAAGGCGACTGGCGGCCTTTGTGGGTGGTGGACTTCCCCATGTTCGAATGGGACGAGAAGGAAAAACGCTGGACTTCCCTGCACCATCCCTTCACCGCGCCCCGGGAAGAAGACCTGGCGCTGCTGGACACTGATCCGGGCAAGTGCCTGTCCCGGGCCTATGACATGGTGCTCAACGGTACCGAGATCGGCGGCGGCTCCATGCGTATTCACCGTTCCGAGGTGCAGAGCAAGGTGCTGGATCTGCTGGGCATAGATGAGCAGGAGGCTGAGGACAAGTTCGGTTTCCTGCTCAACGCCCTGCAGTACGGCTGCCCTCCCCACGGCGGCCTGGCCTTTGGCCTGGACCGGCTGGTGATGCTCATGGCCGGCGCCCATTCTATCCGCGACGTCATGGCCTTTCCCAAGACCCAGACGGCGGCCTGCCTGCTCACGGAAGC
>JALVEW010000124.1 GCA_027030425.1 Sedimenticola sp. | reverse complement strand
AATTCTGGGCCCGCACCAACGCCCTGGCGGAAGCCGGGGTGACGGTGCTGGTGACTACCCATTTCATGGAAGAGGCGGACTACTGCGACCGCCTGGTCATCATGGCCGAAGGGGCAGTGCTGGCGGAGGGTACGCCTCATGAAATCCGGACCCTGGCGCACACCCCGGAGAATCCCCGGCCCAGCATGGAGGATGCCTTCATCGGTCTTATCCAGTCCCGGGAGAAAGCCGCATGAACCGCCAGGCCCGCATGCGCCTCAAGGGGATGATCCGCAAGGAATGGCTGCAGATCCTGCGTGACCCTTCCAGTATTGCCATTGCCTTTCTCATGCCCGTCGTGCTGCTGTTCCTGTTCGGCTATGGGGTGTCCCTGGACGCCAGGGACATTCCCCTGGGATTCGTCATCGACAGCCCGGACAGCAGTTCCGTCAGCTTCCGCGCTTCCTTTGATCATTCGGATTTTTTCCGGCCGCGTGATTTTGCCAGCATCCAGGATGCCCAGCAGGCTCTGGCGGAACGGCGTATCGACGGCATCCTGTGGTTGCGCAGCAATTTCTCCAGCTTGCTCCTGTCCGGCCAGGAAGCGCCCATTGCCGTGCGGGTGAATGCCGTGGATGCCAATCAGGCGCGCATCACCGAGGGTTACGTTCAGGGTGCCTGGCTGGCCTGGCTTGGGCAGTATGCCCACAGCCAGGGACGCCAGCTGCCCCTGCCCGTGGCCATGGAACAGCGGGTATGGTTCAACGCGGCCCTCATCAGCCGCCATTACCTGGTGCCGGGCCTGGTGGCCATCATCATGACCCTCACCGGCTCCTTGCTCACGGCCATGGTGGTGGCCCGGGAATGGGAACGGGGCACCATGGAAGCCCTTATGGTCACGCCCCTGAACATGAAGGAAATGCTGGTGGGGAAGCTGATTCCCTATTTCATTCTGGGCATGGGAGGAATGCTGTTCACCGTGGCTCTGGCGGTGTGGCAGTTCGACGTGCCTTTTCGCGGTTCCTTCACGGCCCTTATGGGAGCCAGCGCCCTGTTCATGCTGGTGGCCCTGGCCCTGGGGCTGCTCATTTCCATCGTTTCCCGCAACCAGTTCGTGGCGGGGCAGGTGGCTATCATCATCACCTTTCTGCCGGCCTTCATTCTTTCGGGCTTCATCTTCGATATCAACTCCATGCCTGCTCCCATTCAGGCAGTGACCCATGTGGTGCCGGCCCGCTACCTGGTATCCATTCTGCAGAGCTTGTTCCTGGCCGGGGACGTATGGCCTGTGTACTGGGCCAACATGGGGGGCATGGCCATTCTGTTGCTGGTGCTCACGGTGGTGGTGAGGCGCAAGGCTTACAAGAGGCTGGACTGATATGCTGCGGCACATTCTGGCATTGGCGATCAAGGAATTCCTGGCCTTGCTGCGGGACCCGCGCAGCCGTTTTGTGCTCGTTGGCCCGCCCATCATGCAGCTCATCATCTTCGGCTATGCCGCCAGTTTCGACCTGGATCACTTGGCCGTCGCAGTGTATGACGAGGATGGTGGTAGCGCGGCCCGGGAACTGGTGAGCCGCATTCAGGGCTCGCCCCATTTCCATGTCGTGACCCATGTTGCCCGGGAGGAGGATGTGGCGCCCCTGGTGGACAACAAGGAGGTGTTGCTGGTGCTGCATGTGGAACCGCGCTTCACCGCCCATCTGGCTCAGGCGGGCAGCGGCAGCCTGCAGGTGATCCTGGACGGGCGTAATTCCAATACCGCCCTGCTGGCCCTCAACTACCTGAGGAGTATCGTTCTTGACTTCAATCAGTATCTGGCTGCGCAGCGGGGCAGCACAGGCCCGCCGGTGACCCTGAGCATGCGGGCTTGGTACAACGAGGACCTGGACTCCCACTGGTTCATCATTCCCGGTATCGTGGGCCTGCTCACCTTGGTGGTGACCCTGGTGGTCACGGCCCTGTCCGTGGCCCGGGAGCGGGAGCAGGGCACTTTCGATCAGCTGCTGGTGACGCCCCTGCGGCCCACGGCCATTTTGGTGGGCAAGTCCATTCCCGGCCTGGTGATAGGCATCATTGAGGCGAGCTTCATCATTGCCGTGGCCATGTTCTGGTTCGAGATTCCCCTGCGCGGCAGCGTGGGCGCCCTGTACCTGGGTTTGTTGTTGTTCCTGTTTTCCGCCGTGGGGGTGGGGTTGATGATTTCCGCCATTTCCGTGACCCAGCAGCAGGCGGTGCTGGGCGCCTTCCTGTTTCTGGTGCCGGCGGTGATTCTCTCCGGCTTCGCCACGCCCATCGCCAACATGCCTGAGGCAGTGCAGTTGCTTACCTATCTTGATCCCCTGCGTTATTTCCTGGTCATCGTGCGGGGGGTGTTTCTGGAAGGCGACGGCTATATCCTTCTAGTGGATCAGTACTGGCCCATGGCCATCATTGGCGTGGTTTCCCTGGCGGCAGCCGGCTGGCTGTTCCGTCATCGCATGTACTGATTCGGATGCCAGACCTGTTACATTCGGATACAAAACAGCAACACAACTGCTATACCCATGTGGGGCAAACTTTCCTCTAATGTAATCTCCCAATGAATTCCCGAGGAGATACTCCGTGAGGGTTAAAAGCACTGTCTTAGCAACCAGCCTTGTTATTGGGACGTCGTTCGCATTGGCGTCACCCGCAGTCGACAACAAGATGAAGATGAAGGTCCATTCTTCCGCGCGCATTGTGGGTGGCGTCGATGTGGCCGATGATGAGCGGCCATGGATGGCCAGCATTCAGTATGGAGGCTCGCATTTTTGTGGTGGTTCGCTGATTGCAAACCACTGGGTTCTGACAGCGGCGCATTGTGTGGAAGAAATTAATGGCAGCAACATGAATCAACTTCGGGTGCGTGCGGGTGTTACGGACCTGTCTCGGGATGAAGGCAAGACCGCCAAAGTAAAGTCTGTACACGTACACAAGGATTATACGCAAAGCAATGGCAATGCCGCGGATCTGGCGTTGCTGGAACTGGCCTCAAACCTCAACGGTATCCAGTACCTGAAACTGGCAACCCAGCAGATCATGGCGACGGCCGGTCAGCCTGGGGACATGGCTTCTGTGTCAGGATGGGGCGCCCAGGAAGAAGGCGGAAACCCTTCCAACAGGATGATGAAGGTCGATGTGCCCATTGTTTCGAATGAGGCCTGCAATGAAGCCCAGGCGTACAATGGAATGATTACACCCACGGAGTTGTGTGCCGGATACGCGCAGGGCGGCAGAGATTCCTGCCAGGGCGACAGTGGCGGGCCGCTGGTGATCAGGGAAGGTGACGACTACTACCAGGCGGGAATCGTGTCCTGGGGCGAAGGCTGCGCCCAGCCCTACAAATATGGCGTATACACCAGGGTCAGCGCCTTCAACCGCTGGATTCAGGACACCATGGAGGGTCAGGAAGGTGATAGCGGTGACAATGCCGATGAGCCTCCAGCGGAGGAGGGCTTTATTACCAGCGGAAAACTGGTTTCCGGTCTTTCCGCCGGGAGGGACGAGGAAATCGACTTTAAGATACGGGTCAAAAAGAATGCCAGGATTCTGTGGCTGGATATTCGCGGCGGCAGTGGCGACGCGGATCTCATGGCCCGTCATGGCCGGGCCCCGGAGCTGAATGATGGCAGTTATGCGCCTTATCTGGCCGGCAATGATGAAAGCATCCTGATACGGGATCCCAAACCGGGCGTATGGCATATCAGGATTGTCGGCTATGAGGCTTTTGACGGCGTGGAACTGATGGGCTTTTCACACTGAGGAGGGCTCTTTCCCGCGGCCGGTGTTTTTGACGCATCCGGGTCCGCCGGGTTACTATTTTTTCGCCCAGGAATGGGTCGGCCGGGCAGCTTTTGGGTTGCCCGGTTTTTTTCTGTGATCTGTGTGCAGGGCGTCCTTTGGGATGAAAAACGATAAAATCCTCATCATTGACGACGACCAGGAGCTGACACAGCTCATCAGCCGTTTTCTGAGCAAGAACGGCTTTGTGGTCGAAGTGGAGAACACAGGGGAATATGCCGCGGAACACATCAGGCACTTTATGCCGGATCTGCTGGTGCTGGATCTGATGCTTCCGGGGAATGACGGCTTGAGCATCTGCCGCGATATTCGCCCCCAGTTTCACAATCCCATCATCATGCTGACGGCCCTGGACGATGATATCGACGAGGTGACTGGCCTCGAGGTCGGCGCTGATGACTACCTGCGCAAACCCATCAGCCCCAGGGTGCTGTTGGCGCATATTCGTGCGCAACTGAGAAGGCATGGAAGCCAGCCATCTTCAACGGCCGTGGCCATGACGGCCAACAATGGCCGCCTGCGTATCGATCCCGCCACCCGGGAGGTGACGCACAATGAGAAAAAGGTGCTGCTGAGCACGGCCGAGTTCGATCTGCTGCAAACCCTGGTAGAGCAGGCGGGGCAGGTCATTACCCGGGACCAGTTGCACCAGAAGATCTTTCACATGGAATATGATGGCGTTGACCGCTCCATCGATATCCGTATTTCCCGGTTACGCAAGAAACTGGGAGATGATCCCAGGGAGCCTGCCCTGATAAAAACCGTGCGCGGGCGGGGTTATCTGCTTGCGCCCTAGCCCACTACAACCCCTGTGGCTGGCCTTGGGATTGGCGGCGGTCAATCTCGTGATGTTCTCTCTGCTTACCACGACCCTGCGCCCCTGGCTGGACGACTTCGTTGCGGACAGCTATGAGTCCGTGCTGGAGGAAGCCCGCTCGGCCATGCACCAGTATTTTTCTTCCAGCACTGCGGCGGACTGGGAAAGCATCTGCAAAGCCGTGAGTACAAAGCTGGATGCCCGCTGCAGCATCGTGCCGAGAAATACGCATAACTTCAGTGAGGCGGTTTTGAAGCGCCTGCGGCAACCGGCGGCCCGGCAGGGGCTGATCGATCCGGTGGAGCACTTCATCTATTATCCCCTGGACAAGGGACATATCGCCGTCCTCGACCCGCCACCTTACCCCCGGTGGCTGATGATCCTTGGGCAGGATTTGCATTGGTTGGTGGCGGTCATCGTCAACATTCTTCTGGTCTATCTGTATCTTTACTATCGCGAAAGGCGCTGGACCGAGCTGGAGCGGGAGATCATGAAGCTGCCGGGGATGGAAAGTCTGGACAAAGATGTGCAGGATGTTCTGGAAAAGGTCCGCCGCCTGCAGGGCGTACTGGCGGACGCCCGGGACGAGCACGCAAGTCTGTTGCTGCTGCAACGGGATCTGCTGCATGGCGTGGCTCATGAATTCCGCAGCCCCATGGCGCGTATTCAGTTTGCCCTGGAAATGACGGAAGACGCCGATGAAGCCGAACAGGCCGAACTGCGCGCCGGTATTCATCAGGCCCTGAACGACCTGGACAAGCTGGTGCAGGAGTTACTCTATTACGCGCGCCTGAAAGACAGCCGCTCGGAGCTGGATGTCGTTTCCCTGAAACCGGGGGATCTGCTGGGCTCCTGCCTGGAGCAGGTGTCTCCCTTCTATCCGGACGTGCGTTTCCATCTCGGCGATGAGGCCCGGGATATCCGGATACAGGCAGATGAGCGTTTACTGAAAAGAATGCTGCTCAACCTGCTGCGGAACGCGGGGCGCTTTGCCCAGTCACAATGCGAGATCAGTATCCGGCTCGACAATGAAAATCTCTTGATAAGGATCGAAGACGATGGCGTGGGCATTCCTCCTGGCAAGGTGCAACGGATTTTCGAGCCCTTCACCCGTCTGGATCCCAGCCGATCCCGGGACTCTGGCGGCTGTGGCCTGGGGCTGGCCATCGTCATGTCCATCGTGCGCAAGCATGGGTGGTCCATACAGGTGAGGGACAGCCTGCTGGGAGGGGCCTGTTTCGAGGTGGGGATGCCCGTCAGCCGGGACTGAACGGCGTGTTTCCTACTCCAGCTCTACGGAATAGAAGTCCTTGATGCCGATAATGACTTCTCCGGCGCTGCCCTTTGCCGCCGATACGACTACCTGGTAAGCGCCTGGGGAAAACACTTGTACCACGGCGGGGTCAGCGTCCTGCTCCTGCTGCAGTGGATCGCTGCTGGCAATGAGCTCCCCGTCGGCGTTATAAATCCGCAACGCCGGGGGCAATTGGGGGGTTGCCAGGCGCGAGCTGTTGAGCCGGGAGGCCAGGGCATAGATCATCAGTTCCGTATCAGGGTTCTGCACCACGAAACCCACGCTGGCCTGGTAATTGAGTTCCGCGGTGTTTGATATAAAAGCTCTTGCGGCAAGATTGATTTCATCACCCAGGGAATCGCCGGGGGAAACCCGTCCTGCCGTGGTTTCTGATTGCAGCAGGTTGTCGAAGCTCTCTTCTTCTCCGGAAAACAGCGAACCCGAGGCAGGCGACAGGCCCCGGTTGGTGACGGGTTCTCCCCTGCCGCTGCTCACCAGCAGGCTGGTGTCCATGAAACTGGCCGGTTCTCTGGAGGGTCTGTGGGCGCCGGGGAGAAACGCCGTATGTCCGGGCAGGGAGGATGTCTGAAGCGTCTCTGTTGTTTCAGGCCGGGTATTCGGCGCAGGCATGTTGGCGGATGAGGCAGCTTCTGCGGTCAGCAGATGTGTTGCTCCGTCCGAAGCTGTTTGCCTGGATGAGGAACCAATGGCTGCCGTGGATTTGGATGGTGGGGTGGGGTTTGTCCGGGGGGCAACCGCGATTACCGGTGCCGTGTTCTTCTGGCCGGAAAGCAGGATTTCTGTCGTGCCAGCGTCCTCGATGGCGCCTACCGACGGTGCGTGTTCGGGACGGCTCTCTTTTGCAGAAGGGGTGAAGAACCGGGCCGGCGCCTCGACCATGAAGTGGCTCCAGTGCGCCAGATTCTGGGTGATGGCTACCCGCTGGGCATCAGAACTCAGGTAAAAGAGCAGATACCCTGACGAGCTGGCTATGGCAAGCATTGCCAGATGCAATTTGATGCCCCGCAGCGACATTTGGCTAACCGACCCCCGGCTCTGAACGTTAGTCTGTCTACAGGCGTATTTGTAGCACAGTTTCTGGAATCCTGTCCAAATTGTCAGCCATGGCTTCTTCCGTGGCAACGGAAAAAACAAAGGCTCCCGGAGGAGCCTTTGTCACAGACAGGCAGGGTTGCTTTACTTCCCGGCGATGTCTTCCAGCTTCTTGGCCTTGATGAGCTGTCCGTCCAGGGCCGCGTCAGAGGCAGAGCGGCCATAGGCCACGGAGATCAACTGGCTGTAGTACACCACGGGGATGTTGAACTTGGTGTTGTACTTCTCGTTGATCTGGTCCTGGTAGATCTCCACGTTGGCCTGGCACAGGGGACAGGGCGTGGCAATCATGTCGGCGTCGTTGTCATAGGCCGCTTCAATGATGCCCTTGATCATCTCCTGGGACTTCTCCGGCTCGGAGAAGGCCAGGGCGCCGCCGCAGCACTGGACTTTCTTTTCGTAGGTGGGAATGGAATCCGCGCCCACGGCCTCGATGAGGTTGTCCAGGTACATGGGGTTCTCGAAAGACTCCCCGGCGATGCCGAAGGGACGGTTGGTCTGGCAGCCCACGTAACCGGCGATCTTGATGCCCTCCAGGGGCTTTTTCACGCCTTCCCTGATGCTGTCGATACCAATGTCCTCGACGATGACCTCGGCCATGTGCTTGATGGGCGTGGTGTTCTGCAGCTTCAGGCCGGCTTCCGCCAAGGCGGTGTTGGCCTCGGCGAACATGGACTCGTCGTCCTTCAGACGCTCTGCGGCTTCCTTGGTGGCCAGCCAGCAGGCGGCGCAGGTGGCGACGATTTCCTGGCCCTTGTTGTGCTCCTCGGACAGGGCGATGTTGCGCGCCGACAGGGTCAGGCGCGGCAACTCGGAGCCGCTGGCGTAACCGATGGATGCCGAGCAGCAGTTCCAGTCCGGAATCTCGTTGAGCTGAATGTCCAGCTCCTGACACATGGTGTCCACGGACTTCATCAGGTTGGATGAGGATGCGCCTTTCTGGGAGGAGCATCCCGGGTAGTAGGAATATTCTCTTTTAGCCATCTTGGGATGCCTCCTGTTAGTCGAACTTCTTCATGCGCGCATCTTCGAGTTCCTGCGCCTTCTTGATCATCTTCTGCAATCCGCTGACGTCCTTCACGCCGTGACCGCCGAAGAACTCGCTGGCGGCCATGCGCTTGGCCTTCATCATCTTCATGCCCAGATCCTTGTTGCGCAGGGCCTCCTTGATGCCCGGGCCGAAGCCGTCCTTGAAGTACAGGGAAAGGCCCAGCTTGAGCTCGTTGACGCGGCCCTTCTTCATCATGTTGTTCCAGAAGATTTCCGCGAACTTGGCCGTGGGCTGGTTCTTGGGGGTGAGCCCCAGCTTCTTGGCGTAGGTCGCCAGGCCGTGCATGATGTGGGTGATGGGCAGCTGCCGCGGGCAGCGCACGATGCAGTTGTAGCAGGAGGTGCACATCCACATGGAGTCGGAGGTCAGCACTTCTTCACGCTTGCCCGCGCGGATCATCATGAAGATTTCCTGCGGGGGGTGCGCCCAGTGCTTGCCCAGGGGGCAGGAGCCGGAGCACACGCCGCACTGCATGCACATCTTCACCCATTCGCCTTCTTCGACGTTGGCTTCAACTTCGCTCAGGAAGCTGTTGCGATATTGCTCGATCATTGCTTTGTTCAGTTCACTCATCGCCAGTCTCCTTAGAACTTGAATGGGCTCAGGCCGATCTTTTCAATGGTGTCTGCCATATCCTGGATCAGCTGGGGAGCACGGTCGATATCGGTGATGGCGACCTCCTCCACCACGACCCGCTCGGGCTCGAGGTTGAGGGACTCCAGGGTGTCGCCGACCTTGGCCATGCGCTCGTTGGCCATGGTGGACCCGCGTACGAAGTGGCACTGGTAGTCGTCGCCGCGTTTGCAGCCCATCATGATGATGCCATCATAACCGTTGTTCAGGGCGTCAGTAACCCAGGAAAGACTGGTGGAACCCAGACAACGCACGGGGATGACCCGTGCCCAGGGACTGATTTCCACGCCGCTGATGGCGGCCTGGTCCAGGGCGGGATAGGCGTCGTTCTCGCAGGCCAGCACCAGGATGCGGGGTTTCTCGTCCCATTCCTCGGGAATCTCGCATTCCTTGATCTGGGCGCCCACGGTGTTCACCGAGTAGTTCTCGAAGGAGATGACCCGCACCGGGCAGGCGCCCATGCAGGTGCCGCAACGGCGGCAACGGGACTCGTTGTACTGCGGGTAACGCTCCTCGTCCTCGTCGATGGCGCCGAAGGGACATTCCACGGTGCAGCGCTTGCACTGGGTGCAGCCTTCCCGGCGGAAGGTCGGGTAGGACAGGTCGCCGACGCGGGGATGCGCGGCGCGGCCCTGGGCGGCGTTCTCGATTTCCTGGATGGCCTTCATGGCGGCGCCGGTGGCGTCGTCCATGGCCTGGCGGATGTCCATGGGACGGCGCACGGGGCCGGCGGCATAGATGCCGGTACGGCGCGTCTCATAGGGGAAGCAGATGAAATGGGAGTCGGTGAACCCGTGCTTCAGATGCGGCAGGTCGGTGCCCTGGCGGTAGTCCAGGTTGAGGATGGACTCCACCTTCACGGAGGTTTCGTCCGCGGCCTCGGCGGCCTGGGCTTCCAGTTCGGCGGCCTTTTCCTCGTCATCCATGCCTTCCAGGGCTTCGTTGGCGGCATAGGGGTCGGGGCCGGAGTTGGGTACCATGCCCAGGTCCAGAACCACCAGGTCCACCTTCACCTCGGCGTCTTCGTCGAGGATCTTGTCGTGCATCTTCACCGTGAGGCTGTCGCCGGGAACCACTTCCTTCACGTCGCTCTTGGTGAAGATGACGCCGTTCTTCTGGCCGCTGCGGTAGAAGTCCTCGCCGGGGGCGCCGGGGGTGCGCAGGTTGTTGTAGCAGATGGTGGTATCGCAGCCATCGCCATTGTGGTGCTTGAAGTACAGGGCCTGCTTGATGGACACCAGATCGCCGATGCCGGAATCATAGGGCAGGCGGTCTTCATCGGTGGAGTTCTGGCCGGCATCCTGCACGAACAGCACGGAAGTGACCTCCTTGCCGTCGGAAGGCCGCTTGATGGGGCCGTCGCCGGCGGCGTTGGCCAGTTCTTCCATCTCCAGGTTGGTGATGATGTCCGGGGAGCCCGCGTAGTTGAATTCGGGCAGGTTCTCGGGATCGTACAGCTTGAAGCCCGTGGCCTGGACAATGGAGCCGATGTTCTCGGTGGTGGTGTCACCGGACTCGGTGCTGATGTCCACGCTGAAGCGGCCAGGCGCGCCGGAGGTCTTGGTGATGGTGCTGTTCAGGTACACCTTGATGTTGTCGTTGCCCTCCACGGCGCTGATCATGTCCGCGATGCCGGTGTCTTCCGGCATGGGCAGGTTGGCGTCGGGAGAGTTGGGGGTGCCCACGGGCGCGGCCTTGAAGGGCACGCGCTTGTGCAGCTTGGCCACGTGGCCGCCCAGGGCGCCGGTCTTCTCCACCAGGTGAACCGTGTAGCCGGCTTCCGCGGCCTCCAGGGCGGCGGTCATGCCGGTGACGCCGCCACCGACCACCAGCACATTGGGGTTGCGCCCCTGCTGGCCGGAGGGAGAGGGCTTGTTCATCTGCTTGATCTCGCCGCAGGACATGCGAATGTAGTCGTTCGCCATTTCCTGGGTGGTTTCCCTGTTCTCATCGGTGTCGGGACGCGCCCAGATGACACCCTCGCGGATGTTGCAGCGGGTCATGGCGATCTCGTTGATATCGAAGGCTTCGACCTTGGCCCGGCGGGAACAGGCGATGATGACCGCGTGGGTGACGCCGTCATTGGCGATGTCGTCACGGATCATCTGCACGCCTTCCTTGCTGCACAGCATTTCGTGCTGCTTGACCACGTTCATGCGGCCATCACGGGAAGCGGTCTGCTCCAGTTCGCCGGCGTCCAGGCGGTCGCCGATGCCGCAGCCGGTGCATATATAGGCCGCGTATTTCTTTTCTGCTACTTCAGACATTTTTTCAGCCC
>JALVEW010000123.1 GCA_027030425.1 Sedimenticola sp. | reverse complement strand
TGAGCTTGGGATTACCGTTATTGTCCAGGTCCAGCTCGTAATCCACATCCGTGCCACGATGACCTTCTTCCACAGTAATGTTTTTCTTGGCCACCGTGACCAGGTTCACGTCCTTGTTCACGCCATCAGGATGCCTGATGTTCAGGTATTCCATCATCGCCGTGGCGTTGTAGCGGAAGAAACCATTGTCGATGAACTTGTAACGGCGCAGGGTTCGCCACAAGTCGTAACCGTCCGGGCCATCCTCCACGTTCAGGCGCTCGTCGAATACCTGTAGCCGCCCCTGATCGATATGGCACATGAGGCAGTCGTTCTCCACCACGCCGCTTTTCTTCCAGTCCCATTGGGACACCACGCTGGCATCGGCCGGCTGGTTGTTGGAATCCGTGCCACGGTTGTAATAATCACCATCGAATGGCTTGACAGTATCCGGATCGACTTCATCATAACGGCGGCCCTGCCGGTCCTTCTCCATCCAGCCGCCGCCGCTGTGACATCCCTCGCAGCGCTGTATCCATCCTGCCGCGCCCTTGTCGGCAAAGTCATCCGCCGAAGCATTGTCCTTTTTCGCCAGCTGGTCCGGGTTGTTGCTGCCCATGCAGTTGTAGCCGCCAAAATAACCGGGACCCACAAGCTGGGGCAGGCCGATTCTCTTGCCGAAATCGTCATCCGTTTCATCCCTGCCCTGCTCGATGTGGAAAGAATGGGTGATGGACTCGTAGTCGTGACACTGACCGCAAGTAGTGCGGGGGCTGTAGGGCTTCCCGCTCTTGAGCACATTGGCGCCTGATTCATCCAGCAGCGGAATGGCCGGATGAAGTTTTTCTTCGTCCACGGCTTGCGCGCCAGCAACTGAAGCAGCAACCGCAGTCGTTGCCAGCAGTGAACCCACGGATACCCGCCAAAACTTATTCATTGTTGTTACCCCCTGGTCAATAACGTATTCAGAGCGGACTGAATATCTTGTGTGTGCAGTACCATTCCGCTAGAAAAGCAACAACCATGCCAAGCATAAGTATTTAGTAATATCAGCAAGTTAAGATATTCGTGTCTCAGAAAACCGGGTATTTAGTGGCATTTGGCACATGAGGCCGTTGGATATGACACATCCGCTTACGCTCCGCCATCGCGAATTCCTCGGCAACCAAACATGTTGTTACTTGTGCTTTAACCCGAATGTTTCACCCGGGAACGCGATGATCGTGCCGGGATCGGCGTTCAGGTGCGGATTTGCGATTGAATCAATAGTCCAAGCTATTGATGATTGAGCAAAAACTGCAGATGGACGGCGAGACCGGTGCGAGGGCGCGTTCAGCGATGCCCTGTAACATATTGTACTTTGCTAATATTCCAAAATTCTCCATGAATACAGTAAGCTGGCATGTTTTTCCAGCGACCGGGTGAAATATTCGGGTTAAACCAGGAGTGATATTGAAATGACTAGCCGACTAGGATGCAGGAGCGGGGCTCAGTCGAATCCACGCCCCTCACCGGCTTCCTCGTGAGTGACGCCATCGCGTATATGATAGATGCGCTTGAAGGTGGGGATGATCTTTTCGTCATGGGTGACGACAATGATCGCCGTCTGGTAGCGCCGGGCCATGTCATTGAGGATGCGGATCACCGCCATTGCCCGTTGCGAATCTAAGGGAGCGGTTGGCTCGTCCGCCAGGATCACTGGTGGTCGGTTGACAAGCCCCCGGGCAATGGCCGCTCGCTGCTGCTCTCCACCCGAAAGCTGGGAGGGCATGGCTTTTGCCCGGTGCTGCACGTCCAGGGCGGTGAGCAGTTCCAGTGCCCGGGTGCGGGCCTGGTTGTTGGGCACCCCGGCCAGCATCGGCAGAAGGGCAATATTGTCGGTGACATCAAGGAAGGGAATCAGGTAAGGCGCCTGGAACACGAAGCCAATCTTGTCCCGGCGCAGGGCTCGCAAGTCACGCACCTTCCAACCGTCATCGTAGATCACCTCATCGCCCAGCATCATGCGCCCGGCCGTAGGATCAATCACCGCGCCCAGGCATTTGAGCAGGGTGCTCTTGCCGGAGCCGGAGGGACCGATCAGGCCCACCACTTCGCCGGGCACCACCGTCATGTTCACGTTCTTGAGCGCCAATACGGCGGTATCGCCCTCGCCGTAGCGTTTTGACAGTCCTTCGATATGAATGCCCTTGCCCCTCATCTCAACCTCCAATGGCTTCGGCCGGATCGACCTTGAGCGCCAGGCGGATGGCCACCAGGCTGGCCAGCACGCAGATCAGCATCACGGCAAAGAACCCGGCGATGGAGTCCGCCGGCATCAGCAGCACATATTTGGGAAAGTGCGGTGCGGCGAAGGTGGCGGCGATCTTGCCCACCACAAAGCCGATGGAGCCAAGGGCCAAGGCCTGCTGCATAATCATCTTGGCGATGGTGCGATTGCGGGTGCCGATGAGCTTGAGCACCGCGATTTCCCGGATCTTGTCCATGGTGAGGGTATAGATGATGAAGGCGACGATGGCGGCGCTAACCACCGCGAGGATAGCCAGGAACATGCCGATCTGCTTGGCTGAGGTGGCGATGAGCTTGCCAATGAGGATCTCCTCCATCTGCGAGCGATCATACACGGTGAGTCGTTTCCAACGCCGGATCGGCTCAGCCACCTCCTCCGATGTGTAGCCCCGCGCCAAGCGCACCAGGACGGCGTTGACATAGTTATTGGTGGTTTGCGAGTCAAGGATGGCCTCCAGCAGGCCCGGCACGATGGGACGGTTGAACGCCGGATTGGCGGCGGTACGGCGACGCTGCATCCAGATGGCGTCGTTGTCCTTGAGGAACTGCGCTTCCTGGGCGTCCTTGAGGGGAATGAACACCATGGGATCGCCGCTGGAGGAGACCATGCGGCGTGTGAGTCCCACCACGTTATAACGGTTACGGCGGATCTTCAGCTCGTCCCCCAGCTTGAAACCGGTGGCGATGTCGGCCACCGCCTCGTAATGTCCGCGGGTGATCTGCCGTCCCGCTACGAGATAGGGGGGCCAGCCCGGATCTCCAGCATTTCCAGCCATGATGCCCACCACCATGGCGCGCACGTCCCGCTGCCCATGACGCACCTGCATGGTGAGATAAGTAACATTGGCCGCAGCGGCTACACCAGGCATGGCGCGAACACCACGCCACAGGTCGTCATAGACACTGGAAGACTCGGCATAAGGACCGAGAGTGTCACGCTGCACTATCCAAAGGTCGGCACCGCTATTGTCGAGAAGCGCCTTGCCGTCCGCAACCATACCACGGTACACCCCCGCCATGGTCAGGGTGACACCAATCAGCAGGCCCAGCCCGATTCCGGTAAAGATGAATTTGCCCCAGGCATGCAGGATGTCGCGCCCGGCGAGACTGATCATGGCACGACTCCCGGAACCTGCTCAACCACATTGATCCTGCTACGCTCGGTCAGCGCCTTCTCGCTGTACACCACGATACGCTGTCCTTCCTTCAGGCCGTTGAGCACCTGCACTCGGCCATCGAGATCGCTGCATCCAAGTTCCACCGGCACAAAACGGAGGCCATCGTCAACCAATAGCCAGACGCCTTGCCGGCCCTCCACCTCACGGATCGCGGCATTGGGAATCACCGGACGGGCCGGCAGCGATGGCAGGGAGACGGTCACCTCCGCCAACTCGCCTAGAGGAGGCATCGGCAGGGGCTCACGTTCGAATACGATCTTGGCCAGCATCTCCTGGGTAACCGAATCAGCCAGGGGTTCCAGACGCAGCACCCGGCCTTTGAAGCGCTGTTCATGACGCGAACGCAGACGAACCATGGCTGGCAGACCGGTAGCCAACCCTGCAGCACTGATCTGGTCGAACCGGGTATCGATCCAAAGAATGGTCGGATCGATTACCTCCACCACCGCCTGGCCAGCCATCACGGAGGAGCCCGGGTTGGCCTCACGCGCCACCACCAGCCCCACCACAGGGGATATCAGTTTCAGGTGGCCGCGCTGGGCGTGCAGGGCTTCGATATCGGCCTGGATACGGTTCACTTCATCCCGCGCCGCGGCCAGAGCAGCTTCGGCCACAGCCAGTTCCTGGCGTTTGGTGGCCACCTGCTCCTCGCTGACGCTGTCTGCACCGAGCAACTTTTCATAACGCCGGGCCTGGGATCTGGCATAGACCGCCTTGGCCTCGGCCTGTCTCACCGCGGCCCTGGTAGCCTTCAACGCCGCCTGCAAGGCGCGGATGCGCGCGTCCGAATCCACCGGATCCATCTCCCCCAGCACCTGACCCACCTCGACACGATCACCCACATCCACGTACAGCTGCTTGACCCGCCCGGCGGTTGTGGGTCCGATCTTGTAGTTATAACGCGCCCCCACCGTGCCGATACCGAACAGTGCCGGGCTGATCGGTTGCGATTCCACCTGCATCACAGTCACAGCAACGGGCGCCAGTGGCCCGGAACGAATGGCCACATAAGCGAACAACAACAGCAGTGGCAGTATCACCGCGACCAAAGCAAGGATCTGGCGCTGCTGGGAAGGTACTTTCATTTTCCACTCCCGATGCCACGGCGATAAAGGGAGAACACTCCCGGAGCCTCACGGCACATATGGCCCACATCGCCGACTAGAAGTGATTGCATAATCAGCCCCTGAAGCGCGCCGATGAAAGCCGTGGCAGCAGCATTTTCATCCAGTGTCGAATCAAGTTCCCCGCAGGCCTTGCCGCGCTCCAACAGTTCCTGCAATCGCTCTCCATAACGCCGGATCAGGGCCTGGGCCCTGCGCTTGGCGGGGGTGGCTTCGGCTTTCTGCAGTTCGCCGAACAGCAATCGGGGCACCCCAGGATGCTCGGTGACAAAGCCCACATGTGCCATGAACATTGCCTCCAGGGCAGCCAGGGAGGATTCAACGCTGGTCGCAGCACGCTCAATACGCTTCATCAAGCGCTCGGCCACCGACTCCAACACCGACTGCCAAAGTGCATCCTTGCTCGGGAAGTACCTGAACAGAGCGCCCTGAGTCACGCCCATGCGCTTGGCGATCACGCTCGTGGTGATCTCCCCGGGATTCTGCTCCGCAGCCAGTTCCAATACGGTTTCGACAGTGACAGCGCGTCGTTCTTCCGCCGGCATGTGCTTGGGATGGTGAGGCGTCATAATGCAGCCTAGGTAAGATAGTAATTAATTACTATCGTGCTTCGAGGCGGCCGTCTGTCAAGACTTCCATGGGTCAAGGGGAGAATCGGGTTTCTCTGGTGCCAGATCTGTCTCTTGGTCCTGACAGAGGGGGTGACGAACCAACAAGGACTCTTACTCCCTGAAATCTTGTTAAGAATTCCTGGTTTCAGCCTGTTTGCAGGTTAGTCGTCTAGCTCTGGCCCGGGAAACGAAAACAGCAGCAACAATCATATGAACCACCCCGGGTTTCCCGGAGATCCTGTTCCTCGAAGAGGATAATAGTTGTATGGCCCCTAAATTCCTGGGGAAAGAGATTAGTGACCCCGGCCACCACGCTCCATGGGTGAGTTGATGATTTCATCCACCTCTTCTTGGGTCATCATTTGAGCCTCATAGATGAGTCCCAGGCTTTCGATCTGAGATGCGAACTGGCGCAGGTGATTGCGGGAGCCACGCATGAGATTCTCATAGGCCTGGATTACATCCGGATGATCGGATTCCTCGATGGCCTGCTGCAGATCCAGGATATCCAGCTCTTCGATGAGGCCGCCGACCATGAGCGCGGCTTCAAGGGACTCCATGCCTTTTTCTGTCAGCTGATCGTACAGCTGGGCAAAATCCTCTGTCTCGAATGCGCCGACCGTGTCATCGGTTACTGGATCGACCAAATCATACATTTCCACCTTGGACAGCATGGTATCCATGTGCTTCTGTTCGGAGTTGGAAATGTTGCCGAACACGGCAGCATCCCAGGCGTCGAACAGGGTCAGGTAAACATCCCGAGCCAGTTTTTCTTCCTCGCGCATGTGCAGCAAGGTGGCAGCTTCTTCGTCACTCAGGGGAATGACCGGCAATACGCCGGTATTGTTGTTGTCCTGAGGAGGGGTTCCCCACCAGATGTCGGTAGGTACTGGCTTGTCGACCACGGGATTGTTGGGCGTCACTGGAACGGGGTGGTTCTGGGGAGGCGATACGGGGATATTGGTGTTGCCGGGAATCAGGTCTGCCAGCCCGTTTCCTGCTGTCGAATCCGTGGGGTTTGGGTCATTCGTCAGGCCCGGGATAGAAAATGCTGCCATGGCGGCCGGGCCGGAGAGGAGGGTCAGGAAGGGAAGGGCAACTATGATTTTCTTCAGTTTCATCAGTATTTCTCCATCTGTCTGAATCTGCATTTCTGGCCGTCCGGCCATTTCGTGTTACCGGTAATTCTATGGAAGACCGGTTTCCAGGGTGTTTCAGCTACCGGGAATCTTGTTCCAAATTGTTTCAGAGGTGTTGGTTTTCGCACTGTTTCCCAGTGTTTGCGTCCGTGTCGAAGAGGCGCCGGCCTGATTTCCGCCTCCGGGAAAGAGGAGTGGTTGCGTGGCATGCCGGGAATTTTCATCCTGGTTTCAGTTTCGATTAAGGATGGTTTCATGTTGTTCTTGTAGGCTTTTGTTCAAGAGCCGATTACTACCAAAAACGGAGGCAATAATGGCTACAGAAATTGAAGATGAGGAAGTCAGAGTCTGGGATCCGTTGATCAGGGTGTTTCACTGGACCCTGGTGGCGGGTTTTGCCGTGGCCTACCTAAGCGGTGATGAGCTCGACCAGCTGCATGTCTGGGCCGGCTACCTGATCACTGGCCTGCTGGTGTTCCGGCTGATCTGGGGATTCGTGGGGAGCAAGCATGCCCGGTTCTCGGATTTTCTCTACTCCCCTCGTCAGGTGATCGGCTACACCCGGTCACTGTTCTCCGGAAAGCCCAGGCGTTACCTGGGGCACAATCCTGCGGGTGGGGTGATGGTGCTCCTTCTGCTGTTCAGCCTTTCCTTCACCGTGGGCAGTGGCCTGGTGCTGGATTCTGGCGTTGGCGCCTCATCCATGGCTGAAATCGGTCAGGTGATGCTGCCGGCAAAGGCTTGGGCAGATGATGACGATGATGAACATGAGGGCGGGGAGAATGAGATGCTGGAGGAAGTGCATGAATTCTTCGCCAATCTGACCCTGCTGCTGGTGTTCCTGCATATTGCCGGTGTAGTGGTCAGCAGCCGTCTGCACCACGAAAACCTGGTGCGGGCCATGGTCACCGGCAGGAAGCCGCGGGATCCTGAGGACTGAGTGGGCAGGATGCAGCCATGGTCAGCAGCAAGCTTCGTGTCTGGGATCTGCCTACCAGGGTATTTCACTGGGGACTGGTATCGAGCTATGTTGCCGCCTGGCTGTTGCGCGGCGACCAGTATCTGCATCTCCATGTGCTGGCGGGTTATCTGTTCTTCTTTCTGCTGCTGTTCCGTTTGTACTGGGGGCTGGCGGGCTCTTTCCATGCCAGGTTCAGCAGTTTCATCCGCCCGATGCCCGAAGCATGGGAATACCTGAAGAAAGCCGCTGGCGGAAAGGCGCCACGACATCTGGGACACAATCCGGCCGGAGGCTGGGCGGTCCTGCTGTTGGTGTCATTGGGGCTGATGATCTCCATCACCGGTCTGCTTACCCTGGGCGTGGAAGAAGGCCATGGCCCCTTGGCAGGAATCCTTGAACGGGAATGGGCCGCCCTGTTCCATGCGTCACATCAAGCGCTCGCTTGGGCCATGTTGTCAATGGTTGGCCTACATCTGGTCGCGGTGTTCAGGGAAAGTATGCTGCATCGGGAAAGCCTGCCATTGGCCATGCTCACCGGGTACAAGAGAACGGATACCAGAGCAAGAACAGAGAATGTTCAGCCTCATGCGGCTGTTGCCCTGGCGCTGCTGGGGGTTATGCTGGGATTCTCCCTGTGGTGGGGAAGAGGGTATCTCCTTCATTCAGGCAATGAGCCATACCTGCCGTTTTCAGGTCCGATGCTCTCCCGCAATGCGCTCTGGGAGGAAGAATGCGGCGCCTGCCACCTTGCCTACCATCCTTCATTGCTGCCACGCCGGTCTTGGAACAGGCTGCTGACGCAGCAAGAGAACCATTTTTCCGAGGACCTTTATCTGGACGCGGGCACGATTTCACGGCTGCGGGCCTATGCTGTGACAGGTGAAGCCGGAAATACCGTTACAGAGGCATCGTGGAAGATACACAACAGCATCCCCGCAGCGAAGACACCTGTTCGCATCACCGAAACCAGCTACTGGAAAAACAAGCACAAGGATATTCCGGAAAAGCTGTGGACGCGATCCAACATCGGCGGCCGGCACAACTGTACTGCCTGTCACCTGGACGCACGGCAGGGCTGGTTTGAAGACGGTGCCATGCGGATTCCCTTCAATGGGAAAAACATGACACGAATAATGTAATATTCAGCGATGTTTCATGTTCATGTCATAACATTAAACATACCAACAGATGTGAGGTAGGAAATGGCGATTAAAGTAAATAGGAGAATGATGTCTGCGATTTTTCTTGTTGGCATATCGTGTGGACTTATTGTAACAGCACAGGCATCTGCCGTTCAGGAACTGCTTGCAGAATACGGGAAGGAAGGAGCCGGAAAATACAATGCGGTGAATGGCGAGAATCTCTGGAAGCGCGTTCAGGTGGATGCTAAGACAGGGCAGAAACGCTCCTGCGTCACCTGTCATACGAATGATCTCCGCAAGCCAGGGAAACATGCCCGTACGGGAAAGTTGATAAAACCCATGGCGCCATCAGTCAATGCGGACCGCCTGACCGACAAGAAGAAGATCGAAAAGTGGTTTCACAGAAACTGTAAATGGACGTTGGGTAGAATCTGCACCCCGCAGGAAAAGGCCGATATCCTGGCTTATCTTGCAAATCAATGAATTCATGTTACACCCGGAGGTATTGAAATGAAAAAACTCAATGTATATATGTTGGCCATGTCCATGATTACAACAGGGCTGAGTGGCATGAGTCTGGCCGATGACGATGACGAAGACCGGTACATGCGCCCCTGGGGCGTCAACGCGCGACCGGGTGTGGCGCCGGTGGATAATCCCCTCTATCGCAATGAGTGTGGATCCTGCCACATGGCCTATCTGCCGGGATTGCTTCCCGCCCATTCCTGGGAGCGGTTGATGGCTGGACTGGAAAATCACTTTGGCGAGAACGCAGAACTCCCCCGGGGAGAGTGGAATGCCATACTTGCCTATCTCCTCAACAACGCCGCAGGACGCGGGAATTACCAGGTGAGTAACAAGTTGGTTCGCGGTCTGAGAGGAACACCTCTAAGAATCAGTGAACTTCCGTATTTTGTGCATGAACATCGGGAGATACCCGCACGCCTGGTAAGAGGCAATCCGAAGGTCGGTTCCTTCAGCAACTGCGATGCCTGTCATACCGGCGCCAACAGAGGCTCCTACAATGAACACCAGGTCAATATTCCCGGTTACGGACGTTACGATGATTGATGACTGTTGTTTCAGGAGGCGATCATGTCCGTGAAATACCGTGGTTCAACAAGGTTGCTGCTGGCGTTTTCCCTGCTGTTGCCCGGTAGCCTGGCCCTGGCTGATGAAGGCAGTGTCTACAGTGCCTATGACAGCAATGCCGATGGTTACCTGGATCGGGAGGAGTTCAAGGTCTTCCTGAACAAGCGCCGGGTCAGGGAGCCTTATCGGCAACTCTGGGTATTCGAGAAGGTGGACAGAGATGGTGATCAGCACATTTCTAACCAGGAGCTCGTTCATACGCTGCAGGAGGAAATGAAGCTGCGCAGCCGGAAAAGGCAATGACAGTGCCATCTACGGGAAACCGGGGACTTGTTCTTTTGCTGTTGCTGGGCTGGTGTTCACGGGCTGGTGGCTGTGGAAGGCAACAGAGGGTATCGAGAACACCCGCAAGCACCGGTCGGCCATCAAGAGCGCGATTCTCCAGGAGTTGCGCGAAAAAAATAAATACCCGGTCCTGGGGACCGACCTGGACAGTCATTGCGGCAAGACTGTCCTGTCCGTAACGGTGGGCGGCCAGGGAGAAGTCATCCGCCATTACCGGTATGACATTGATACAGGCCGCCCGGTATCCGGCGAATGGTGGGATAGTCTGTCCCTGGAAAATTTGGACCTCATGCCAGCGGCAGCAGAACCACCGCCCGCAAGCCACCCAGCTGAGCTGAGTCCTCTAGGCGCAGCTCCCCGCCATACTGCCGCACGATATCATTGACGATGGCCAGCCCAAGACCATGGCCGGGCTGGTTCTCATCCAGTTTCTGGCCGCGGGCCAGCAGGACCTCACGCTGCTCCGGGGCTATTCCCGGCCCGTCGTCCTCAACGATCAGCACCAGCTCACTCCCCGCCAGCAATTGCGAATGAATCCTGTGGCTGGCCCATTTGGCGGCATTGTCCAGAAGATTGCCCGCCATCTCCAGCATATCGTTCTGATCCACTGCCAGGGATTCAGGCGCATCCACCTCCAGTTCGAACTCCAGTGCCTTTTGATGATACAGGGTCTGCACGGTATCGACGATGTCTGCCAGGTCTTCTTGGGGGCGAAAATGTTTTCCCGCCACTGCACGCCCGGTAATGCGCGCCCGCTTCAGCTCCCTTTCCACAAGCTGCTGCATGGTTTGCGCCTGTTGCCGAAGCTGACTATCTCCGCTCCTTTCACCCTGGCGGGCAATGAGGCTCAGGGGCGCCTTGAGGGCGTGAGCCAGGTTGCCCACGGCATTCCGGGAGCGTTCCTGATGCTCCTTCCAGGTATCGAGAAGCCGGTTGAACTCCCTCACTACGGGCAGCACTTCCGCTGGTACGTCCTCTCCCACCTGGCTGCGCCTGCCCACTCGCACTTCACGCAGGTCCTGGCGAACCGGGTCAAGGCGGGCAAAGGCCCGGCGTATCACCACGCGCTGCACCGCCAGCATGAGCAACACGGCCGCCAGGGAAGCAACCACGCCTATCCACAGGAAGTGGCTTATGGCCTG
>JALVEW010000122.1 GCA_027030425.1 Sedimenticola sp. | reverse complement strand
GACTTCTACCTCCTGTCTCGCCGGGTAATGACTACCCGGAGACGATCTCTCTTTTGTCTAACCAAATAGACGAAAAAAAGTGTCAGAATGGCTAAAAAAGCCTGTGTTTTGACCAGGAGCAATAAGAGAAAAGAAAGTGGCGTCGAGCTCAGATGATGCAGCGGAAAATCAGTGACGAGGGAAGATCCAAGGCTACGTGTTTAAGTGTTTGAAGGGTCGTGTATAAGGGGGCGGAGTCAAATCTTCTGAGGTGCCGAACCCACATGACATTCCCCTGATTTGACTCCGACCCCAAACTGCCAGGCTGATACCGCCTACTGCATCTCCTTTGGCCCATCGATTTTGTGGACCTTGGGATCGAACTCCTCGATTTTTTCCAGCAGGGCCGCCGCATTGACCATCTGAGCCTTCACTGCTTCCCGGCTGCTGCCCTGCATGCGGGCAAAGCGGCTCAGGGCCGTGTATTGGGCCAGCTCAGGATGCTCGGCAATGGCCTTGCGGTGATCGGCCATAGAGGGAATGCGAGATTCCTGGGTTTTCTTCTGTACGATAGTGATGTCTTCGAAGCCGATGCGCAGGCCATAGACGATATAGTTGAAACGGGCACCCTCGGAACAGCTTGTGCCACCCTTCACCAGTAACTCAGTGGTGCTGGTTTCTGCCACATAAAGCACGCAGGGTTCGCCCACAGGCGTCAGATGCGCCGTCAGACCGATATCGGGGTTGGTCACCCACTTGAAAGTCTCACCCAGGGGAATGCGCGCCTCTCCGTTCACCAGCCGGGCGCTGCCCCGGGTGTAGGTGGCCACCTCGTCGCCTTCGGGGGCGGCATAGACGATGACCTCATCTGCGTTCTCCGGGTGGTTTTGCACGAAGCTCACCGTACCGCTGCCCATAATTTTGTAGGCGCCATAGCCGACATAGGCGTAGCCGCTGTTGTTGGTATCGTTGAAATAGCCTCCGGCAGAGTTACCATGAGCTGCGATACCAAAGTTATTAGAGGCAACGAGGGCAAAGCCACTGCCGTCAGTGTCCTCGAACCTTCCCCCATACAAGGTTCCAAAAGCTTCAATGCCTATATCGCCATAGCCGACAAAGGCGTGACCGCTGTTGTTGGCATCCTCGAAATACCCGCCCGCGCCATATCCGTCAGCATAGATGCCAACTTCATGATCCGTTGAGCCATCATTATATGTATAGCCAAGGTAGGCGCGGCCACTGGCATCGGCTTCCTTGAAAAACCCCCCGGCGATGTTTCCATAAGCAATGATGCCATCGTCACCCATACCGACATAGGCGGAGCCGCTATTGCCGGCATCCTTGAAATATCCTCCGGCGTAGGCTCCAAAAGCCCGGATGCCATAGCCATTCGAACCGACATAGGCGTAGCCGCTGCTATTTGCGTCCTTGAAATGTCCCCCGGCGGTGTTCCCATAGCCCTCCACGCCATATGCATGTGTTGTGTTGCCGATATTGGTGCCACGAATAATGCCTCCGATCCCGCTTCCAGATAAGCGCAGGGGCACGTCGACGTTCAAGGTGGCATCACCATGGTCGGCGCCGCCATTGAGACCAATACCAGCAATCACCGCAGTGATATCACCACCGGCATTGTCGTCCAGTTCACAGGTCACGGTGCCGTCCGCGGCAATGGCGCGGATGCTGCTGCCCACGGCGCAGCTGGCGCTCACCCGGCGCTGCAGATAGGCGGTGTCGGCGCTGAGGGTCACATCGCCCGTGGCGCCGCCGCCGCTGAGCCCCGTGCCGGCGTTGACGGCGGTGATGTCACCGCCGCCCGCGCCCGTGTCGTCCGGGGCGCAGGCCCAGGCGCTGCCGTTCCATTTGGCGATTTCGCCGCTGGCGCAGCTGAGATTCGCCAGGGTGTCGTCATCGCCATCGAGGAGGTCGGCGGGCACGCTCACCAGGTTGTTCCAGTCCAGGTAATAGCTGCCGTCCTGGCCGTCCAACAGGTCGGCGTCCAGGCCGGAGCCGGCGCCGTCGAGCTGGTCGTACAGGGTTTCTTCCAGCCCCCTGACCATGAACACCGCCATCTGCGCCCGGGTGACATTGTCCTCCGGGCAATAATTGTTGTCGTCACATCCCATGGTGATGCCCAGGTTGGCAAATTCCTCGATATAGCCGCAGGCCCAGTGGGTGCTGGGCACGTCATCGAACAAAGTGCCGGTGCATACATAGGCCGCCGCTTCGACAAAAGCAGCGTAGTCTGGTGATACGATCTCCTCCGCCCATGCCGCGCCTGTGCACGCTGTGGCGACCAGCAGGGGCAGGACTTTCTTGCGGAAATGCTGAGTTGTTGACATGACTTCTACCTCCTGTCTCGCCGGGTAATGACTACCGGGAGACGATCTCTCTTTTGTCTAACCAAATAGACGAAAAAAGGTGTCAAAATGGCTAAAAAAGCCTGTGTTTTGACCAGGAGCAATAAGAGAAAAGAAAGTGGCGTCGAGCTCAGATGATGCAGCGGAAAATCAGTGACGAGGGAAGATCCAAAGTGTTTGAGGGGTCGGAGTCAGATCACCTCAAGTCATTGAATTTGCTTGATATTGCCCTGATTTGACTCCGACCCCTGTGCAGCAATGGTTCAATGACCGGCATACAGGTCTGCCACCTCATCCGAGTAATACATGAGGATGCGGTTGCGGCGCAGCTTGAGGGTGGGGGTAAGCAGGCCGTTTTCCGGGGTCATGGGCTCATGGAGTATGGCCAGCTTGTGAATCCTGGCATAGCCGGGAAAGCTGGTGAGCTGTTCCTGTACCTGTTGCAGCGCCTGATCCAGCACCAGGGGATTGCGGTAGTTTTCTTCGTCGCCAGGATGCAGGCCCAGGGACTGACACAGGGCGTCGAAGGCCTGGGGATTGGGCACGATCAGGGCGGAGAGATAGGGCTTGCCTTCGCCGATGACCATGGCCTGTTCCACCAGAGGCGACAGGGTGATGGCGTTTTCCATGTCCGCCGGCGGCACCTTCTCGCCGTTGGCCATGACGATGATTTCCTTGAGCCGGCCGGTGATGAAGATATGGCCGTCTTCCGCGATGTGGGCCTTGTCGCCCGTATGCAGCCAGCCGTCCTGGTCGATCATCTCGTGGGTGGCCTCGGGCCGGTTCCAGTAGCCCAGCATGACGCTGGGGCTGCGGGTGAGGAGTTCACCCTGGTCCGAGGTGCGCACTTCCACGCCTGGAAGGGCCAGGCCCACGGAGGCAGGCAGGTTGTTCTCCAGGGGGTTGGCGGCGATGACGGGGCTGGTTTCCGTGAGGCCGTAGCCCTGGACCACGGGGATGCCCAGGCCGATGAACAGTCTGGCCACGTCCGGCGACAGGGCCGCGCCGCCGCACACGGTGAAGTGCAGGCGGCCGCCCAGGCGTTCCCGCACCTTGGCGCCCACCAGGGCGTCGAGTAGGGGATGCAGCAGCAGCCGCGGCGACCATTTGCCGCGGCCCTGGTCGTGTTCGAATTTCCGCCAGCCGATATCGATGGCGCTGCGGAACAGCTTTTTTTTCAGGGCGGACTCGTCCGCGAGCTTGTCCATGATGCGTCCGTAGATGCGCTCGAAGATGCGCGGTACGGAGATCATCAGGCTGGGCTTGATGATGGACAGGTCTTCGGCCAGCTGGGGAATGGAACGGTTGTAGGCCGTGGCGCAGCCGCAGGCCATGGCTAGATAATAGCCGACGGTGCGCTCGAAGGTATGAGACAGGGGCAGGAAGGACAGGAAGGTATTGTCCGCGCCGATGTCGAAGAACTTTAGGGCGGCATGCACATTCCACAAAATATTGTGATGACTGAGCATCACCCCCTTGGGGCGGCCCGTGGTGCCGGAGGTATAGACAATGGTGGCCAGTTCGTCGGGGGCGGATTCCTCCCTGGCGAGGCCGTCTCCCTTTTCCGGCAGCCAGTCGGCCAGCTGATGCAGTTTTTCATGGTTGGCGTCCACGGGCTTGAGGGCAATAATGCTGTGAATGCTCTCCAGCTGCTCCACCACGGGTTCCAGGGTTCGCCACTGGTCAGGCCCTTCGATGACCAGGGTGGAAGCCTGGCAGTCGTTGGTAATCCAGGCGATGTTGTCGGCCCGGTCGTTCATGAACACGGGCACCAGCACCAGGCCCAGCCCCAGGGTGGCCTGGTCGCAGATCACCCATTCCCAGGCGTTGTGGCACATTATGACAACGCGGTCGCCGGCCTTCAGCCCGGAAGCCCGCAGGGCCTGCTGCCAGCGTGATACTTCGTCCGCCGTCTGCCGCCAGCTGTACTCATGCCATTTCCCGTCGGCAGGGTCGAACTGGATGTAGGCGGTGGCCTCCGGCCTGCGCGCCACGCGCTCGCGGAACAGGGCGGCCAGGCTGGGGGCCTGTTCGAGGGTGATGAGTTGCGGGTTGCTCATGCCATCCTCCATTGGTTTTCACCAGGTCCGGGGCGGGTCCCGAACCGGGATTATTGTTCTTCTTCCAGCAGCTGTGCCCATCCTGCATCCGGGGCAAAGCGTTCACCATAAGTGTATTCGAGTTTCTGCAGTTTGCCGAAGAATCTCTCCGCGCCTTCTTCCCGTACATAGTGCATGGGGCCGCCACGGAAGGGCGCAAAGCCGGTGCCGAAGACGATGCCTGCATCCAGTTCATCGGCGCCGGCAACGATGCCTTCGCGCAGACAGGCCACGGCCTCGTTGATCAGGCGCAGGATCATGCGGTCGCCATACTGAGCCAGGGCATCCGGGGCAGCCGTGGGTTTTTCACGTTGAGGCCGGCCTTTCACCCAGGTGTAGAAGCCCTGGCCGGATTTGCGTCCCAAGTGGCCCTGTTCCACCCGGCGGCGCAGCTTGTCGGGCGCCTTGCCATGCAGCATGTCCGTGAGCTTTTCCGCCACGGACAGGCAGATATCCAGGCCCACGGTGTCCGCCAGCTCCACAGGGCCCATGGGCATGCCGAAATCCGTTGCGGCCCGGTCGATGTCGGCAGCGGCCACGCCCTTGTCCAGGAGCGTCACCGCTTCCATGAGATAGGGCATGAGCACCCGGTTCACCAGGAAGCCGGGCCGGCTGCGCACGGGCAGGGGCAGTTTGCCGATGTCGCGGGTGAAGCGGCTGGCCGCGGCGACCAGATCGCCGGGGGTGTCCCCGGTGGTGACGATTTCCACCAGGGGCATCTTTGCCACCGGGTTGAAGAAATGCAGTCCGAGGAAACGCTCGGGCCGGGCCAGGCCTTGGCCCAGCTGTTGCAGGGGGATGCTGGAGGTGTTGGTGGCCAGGATGGCGTCATCCTTCATGCGGGGTTCGATGTTCCTGTACAGGGCCTGCTTGGCCTCCTGGTCTTCGAAGATGGCCTCGATGACCAGGTCCGCCTTGCCCAAGCCGTTTCCCTGGTGATCCGGGATGAGACGGTCCATGGCGTCGCGCACCAGATACTGGTCGCGCAGTTTCTTGCGGAACAGCTGGTGGGCACGGCTCACGGCCCGCCCCAGCAGTTCCGGGCCGCGATCCTGCAGGGTCACCCTCAGGCCGCGCAGCACGCACCAGGCGGCAATGTCGCCGCCCATGACGCCGCCCCCCACCACATGCACATGGCGGGCGTGAAACTCACTGGCCGCCGCCTGGCTTTTCAGCTCGTCCTGGAGCAGAAAGACCCGTATCAGGTTCTGTGCCGTCTTTCCCGTGAGCAGTTGCGGAACCAGGCGGGCCTCGCTGGCATACATGTCCGCCATGTGGCCGGCGTGCCTGCGCCAGTGATCGATGAGGGCATAGGGGGCGGGATAGTGTTTCCTGGGCGCCCGCCTGCGCACCTGGCGGCGCATCAGGGCGGCGGCTGCCGGACGCAGGAGGGCCGTCCCCGCCAGACGCTGCCACAAGGGCGGCCTGCGACCGGCGGGCTGTTCCAGAATGAGATGGCGCGCGGCATTGTTCAGTTGACGCCGGGGCAGGGCATGGTCCACCAGCCCCAGGCGCTGTGCCGCCCTGGGGTGCAGGCTGCGGCCGCTGAGCATGAGTTCCATGGCGGCCAGGTGACCCATGAGGCGGGTGCTGCGCACACTGCCGCCGAAACCGGGAAAGATGCCCAGGCGCACTTCGGGAAAGCCCAGGCGGGTATCTGGTTCCGTGCTGGCGATGCGATAGCGGCAGGCCAGGGCCAGTTCCAGGCCGCCACCCAGGCAGAAGCCGTGGATCAGGGCCACGGTGGGAAAGGACAGGGCTTCCAGGCGGCGCAAGATGTCGTGCGCGCGCAGAATGAGTTCCTGTGCCTCCTGGGGGGTTGAGATGCGGGCAAAGGCTTTCACGTCCGCGCCGGCGATGAAGCCCCTTTCCTTGCCGGAGCGTATGACCAGCCCCTTGGGATGGCTCTGGGCAATGGTCACCAGCCGGGTGTCGAATTCCTCAAGGGCGTCGGCGGTGAGTACGTTGGCGGCCTTGCCGGGGGTGTCGAAGGTCAGCCAGACGATGCCGTCCCCGTTTTCTTCCACCTGAAAATACT
Source organism: Sedimenticola sp. (assembly GCA_027030425.1). Lineage (GTDB taxonomy): Bacteria > Pseudomonadota > Gammaproteobacteria > Chromatiales > Chromatiaceae > Thiolapillus. The sequence continues at coordinate 4,538 of JALVEW010000122.1, read as the reverse complement.
TGTTCATGACGCACTCCTCTCGATGAGCATGGCGCCGCCCTGACCGCCGCCTATACACAGGCTGGCCATGCCCAGGCGGGCGTTCTCCCGTTCCAGCACCTTGAGCAGATGCAGCACGATGCGCGCGCCGCTGGCACCCACGGGATGTCCCAGGCTGATGCCGCCGCCGTCCACGTTGAGGCGGTCTTCCGGGATGAGTTGAAAGGCTCGGGGGAGATCCAGGGCCTCGCGGCAGAAGTCTTCGTCCTGCCAGGCCCGCAGGCAGGCCAGGATCTGGGCGGAAAAGGCTTCGTTGATTTCCCAGTAGTCGATGTCGCTGCTGTCCAGGCCGTGACGCTGCATGATGGGTGCCATGGCATGGACGGGGCCCAGTCCCATGCGGCCCGGCTCCAGGCCGGCCCAATGGCAGTCGCGCAGGCGCCCCAGTACGGGCAGGTCGTACCGTTCCACGGCGCGGGCCGAGGCCAGGATCAGGCAGGCGGCGCCGTCGGTGACCTGGGCGCTGTTGCCCGCCGTGACCTTGCCGAAGGGGCGGTCGAAGACGGGCTTGAGGCGGGCCAGCTTCTCCAGGGTGCTGTCCGGACGCAGGCCGTCGTCCTGTGCATGGAGCTTTCCGTCAGAGTCATGCAGAGGAACAATTTCGTCCAGGTAACCGGCTTCCAGGGCGGCCACCAGGCGCTGGTGGCTGCGCAGGGCGTAGCGGTCCATGGCTTCCCGGCTGATGCCGAAATCCTCCGCCAGCTGTTCCGCTGTCTGTCCCATGGACAGGCCCACCACCGGGTCCGTAAGTCCGCGCAGCAGGGCCACCACCGGGCGCAGGTAGGCGGGTTTGAGCTTGCGGAGCATCTTCGCGTGCTGGCCCAGGCCGCGGGCCTTGCTCCACCCGGCCAGCCAGGTCACCATGGCCTCGTCGAGCATGACGGGATGATGGCTCATGGCTTCCGTGCCGCCAGCCAGCACCAGGTCTGCCTGGCCGCTGGCAATGCGCGCCGCGGCACTGTCCAGGGCCTGCATGCCCGAGGCGCAGTTGCGCTGCACGGTCATGGCGTGCACCCTGTCGCCGCAGCCCAGGCGCAGGGCGATGACCCGGGCGATATTGGCCTCATCCGGGCCGGAAGACACGCAGCCGAAGATCACCTCGTCCAGTTCCCGGGGTTCGAAAGGCATGGCCAGGAGCAGCTGCCGGGCCGCGCCCACGGCCAGATCGCTGGCGTGGAAGGGGCCGGGTGGCCCCAGGGCCTTGAGCTGAGGCGTACGGCGGCCATCGATGATGAACACTTCGGTTTCTTCGTAGGGATTTCCGGGTACGGGTTTCATGACTGGGCCACCTCATGGCTGTCGAACGAATTTCCGTGGAGGAGATGCTGTTTTCCATAGCTCTCGAAGCTGTCCACGGCGATGACCCGGCGGCGCAGCATGCGCATCCTGTCCAGTTCCCGCAGGTCCTGTTCCGAGATCAGGCCCTTGTCCAGGGCCTCCCGGGCCTGGGCCTGGCGGTCGCCGGCGGCAATGGCGCCGGCGCGCCGGGCATTGCGCAGGGTCTTTTCGATGGGAGCGGTCAGGTCGGCCTGGATGAAGGCCTGCTCGATGACGCCTTCGCGGTAGCGGTCGTCATCGCTTGTGAAAACGCCCCGGGTCAGGCGTTCCCGGCTGTCCGAGGGATGCAGCAGCACCTGGGCGGCCTGGTGGGACAGGCGGTCGTCGGGCTCTGTCCAGGGCAGACCGCTGGGAAAGAGCACCGCCCGCAGCGCCCAGGCCAGGGGACGGAAAGGCAGGTTGCTGATGAGCAGGCGCAGGCTTTCCTGTATGCGGTAGAAAGAGCGTTCACAGGACCAGCGCAACAGGGGCAGATCGGCTTCCGGGCTGCCGTCGTCGTCGAAGCGCTTCAGGGCGGCGGATACCAGGTACATTTCCGAAAGCACGTCCCCGAGGCGGGCGGACAGGCGTTCCTTGCGCTTGAGGGCCGCGCCCAGGGTCATCATGGCCGTGTCCGCGGCCAGGGCGAAGGCGGCGCTCATCCAGTTGAGCTGCTGATAATAGCGCGCCGCCGGGCCGCGTACGGGGGTGGCGGACAGGCGTCCCCGGGTGAGCCCCAGGAACAGGCTGCGGGCCAGATTGCCCAACAGGAAGCCCACATGGCCGAACAGGGCGTAATCGAAATCCACCAGGCCCTGGCGCCGGTCAGGATTGCGTGCCGCCCGGAATTCCCGAAGTATCCAGGGATGGCAGCGCATGGCTCCCTGACCGAAAATAATCATGCTCCGGGTGAGGATGTTGGCCCCTTCCACGGTGACTGCGATGGGCAGGGCCTGGTAGGTGCGGCCGATGAGATTGGAGGGTCCCAGGCAGATGCCGCTGCCGGCCTGAATGTCCATGGCGTCGTTGATGATCTGCCTGTAGCCCTCGGTGAGATGGTACTTGATGATGGCCGAGATCACCGAGGGCTTCTCGCCAATGTCCAGGGCGCCCAGGGTGAGGCGCCGGGCGGCGTCCATCTGGTAGGTGAGACCGGCGATGCGGGCCAGGGCTTCCTCTATGCCCTCAAAGCGGCCTATGGGCATGTTGAACTGCTGGCGGATGGCGGCATAGGCCCCCGTGTGGCGGCTGCAAACCTTGCCGGCGCCCACGGCCAGGGCGGGCAGGGAGATGCCGCGGCCCTCGGCCAGGGCCTCCATCAGCATGCGCCAGCCCTTGCCTATGTAAGCTTCGCCGCCGATGAGCTGCTCCAGAGGGATGAACACGTCCCGGCCCCAGTTGGGTCCGTTCTGGAAGGGAATATCCAGGGGGATGTGCCGGGCGCCGATGGTGACGCCGGGGGTGTCACGGGGCACCAGGGCCAGGGTGATGCCTCGGTCCTCCTCGTCGCCCAGCAGATGATCCGGGTCGTACAGCCTGAATGCCAGGCCGATGAGGGTGGCCACTGGGCCCAGGGTGATATAGCGCTTTTCCCAGTTCAGGCGCACGCCCAGCACTTCCCGGCCCTTCCAGGAACCGTAACAGACCACGCCGTGGTCTGGGAGGGCGCCGGCGTCACTGCCGGCTTCCGGGCCCGTGAGGGCAAAACAGGGGATTTCCTCGCCCCGGGCCAGGCGCGGCAGGTAGTAGTCGCGCTGGGCCTGGGTGCCGTAGTGCAGCAGCAGTTTTCCCGGCCCCAGGGAGTTGGGCACCATGACCGTGACGGCAGCGACGATGGAGCGGCTGGACAGCTTGATGACCACGTCGGAATGGGCTTGGGCGGAGAAGCCCAGGCCCCCATACTCTTCCGGGATGATGAGGCCGAAGAAGCGCTCCTTGCGCATGTAGTCCCAGACTTCCGGCGGCAGATCCTGGTCCTCGTGGGTGATGCGCCAGTCGTCCAGCATGCGGCACAGGGTTTCCACGGGGCCGTCCAGGAAGGCCTGCTCCCTTTCCGACAGGTGGGTGTGAGGCAGATTCAACAGCCTGTCCCAGTCTGGCTGGCCGCTGAACAGCTCGGCGTCCCACCATACGCTGCCGGCTTCCAAGGCTTCCCGTTCCGTGTCCGACATGGGGGGCATGACTTTCCTGAATTGCTTGAGCAGACGGGCGGTGACATATCTGCGGCGCAGGCGGGGTACGCCCAGCAGCAGTATCAGGGCGGTTGCCAGCAGCCACAGGGGTGTGGAGATGAACCAGCGGATGTCCGTGGCCAGAGTGACGGTAACCAGGCTGCCCAGGAGCAGGGAAACCCAGAGGGTGGCGCCTGCGCCGTGGTAGGCGAGATACCAGATGGCAGCCAGGGTGGCGATGAATGCGAGGAACCACATGATCAGACCTCCTTGCGGCGCAGGCCGACGAGTTTCATGGTCCGGCCGATGTATCCGCCCGGCGGAGAAGCGGGTGTATCGTTGGCGTTTTGCCTGGGAGCAGGCTGCTGATCGACATAGTCCGTTTCCCTGTCCCAGGGAAGCCTTCGGTACAGCCCCAGGTCGTTCACGCCCAGGTAGGGATATTTGATGATGCTGAAGTAAGGGGAATAGTCGAAGTCCCGTGGGGCGAAGAGCTTGGGATTGCGCTTGAACAGGCGCAGGCTGCCGTCATCACCCCGGTCGATGAAGGGGAGAATGGGGAAATCCACCTGGCTGAAGGCTTCGGCCAGCAGGGTGGAGCAGACAGTGCGCGTGGCGTCGCCGGCATTGTGCTGGAACAGACTGGAGCGCCAGCGCCTGGGCAGTATGGCCCAGGGAAAGAAGAATCGGGCCAGATCCATGACCTGGCGGATGTCGTAGTTGCTGCCCAGTTTGCCTATGGCATAGGCCAGCACCTCCTGAGCGTCATCGGCGGAGAGACCGTCCGGGCGGCAGATGCGCAGATGTTCGTTGCGGTAGGCGGACAGGGGCGTGATGATGGTGCCTTTGCCCAGGGCGGCCTCAATGACCAGCTGTTCTTCGGGCTCGCCCTCGAAATTGGCTTCGATGACGACTCTCAGGCGGGGATCGCGGATATCGAACAATCGTCCTATATACAGAGCGGAATGGCTCCAGGGGCTCTGGGTGATGAGCTTGATGACTTCCGCTACC
>JALVEW010000121.1 GCA_027030425.1 Sedimenticola sp. | reverse complement strand
CTGGCATCCCCTGGTTTGCAAAAGCGTATTCACCATGATGCATTTCACATTCCGGATCATAGATAAAGTCCTCTCTCCCCCTTGGGGGAGAGGGTTAGGGTGAGGGGGGTATCAGATGATCTCACACCATCGAACCTGCCCGATGTTGCACTCGCCCTCGGATGCTCCCTCCCCAACCCTCCCCCGCGCGCGGGGGAGGGGGTTATCGGTATATTTCCACATAGCACATGAGGCTATTGGTGGAGGTTTGCTCATGGTGGTAGTGAGTGGCACTGCCGTAGGCGTTATTTGAACCCTTGAGGCGTCTGGTTCATGGAAGTGGATTTGCTCATTTTCGGCGGCGGCATCGCGGGGCTCTGGACCCTGTTGCGCGCCCGCCAGGCCGGCTACCAGGCCCTGCTTCTGGAAAACCGCACTCTGGGCGGGGTGCAGTCCATCGCTTCTCAGGGCATCATCCACGGCGGCACCAAGTACGCCCTCGGGGGAAGCGTTACCGCATCCACCCGCGCCATCGGCGACATGCCCGGCATCTGGCGGGATGCCCTGGCCGGACGGGGCGATATGGATCTGTCCGGTGTGCGGCTGCTGTCCGACCACCAGTACCTGTGGTCCAGCGGCAGCCTGACTTCGTCCCTGGCCAGTCTGTTTGCCAGCAAGCTCATGCAGAGCCGGGTGGCGTCCCTGGCCCGGGACCAGCATCCTCCCCCCTTCGACGTTTCCGGGTTTCGCGGCCGTCTGTACCGTCTCGAGGAACCGGTGCTGGATACCGCGTCCCTGATGAAAGCCCTGGCCGATCAGGCGCGCCCCTGGTGTTGTTTGTATGATACTGAAAGCATGGAGATCAGGGACGATACCGTGGTCATTGGAAACCTGGAGATCAGTCCCCGCCGGGTGCTGCTGGCGGCGGGCAAAGGCAATGCCGCCCTGATGGAAAGCTGGGGCATGGCAGCGCCGCGGATGCAGCTGCGTCCCCTGCACATGGTCATGGCCAGGGGAAAGCTGCCGCCGGTCCATGCCCATTGCCTGGGGGCCGGCGCCAACCCCCGTCTCACCATCACCAGCTATCCCCTGGAGGGAGAGGAGTCGGTATGGTATCTGGGCGGGGAGCTGGCGGAAACCGGCGTCACTCGCGATCCGGCGGCTCAGATTACCGAAGCCCGTGCCGAGCTGAAAAGGCTGCTGCCCTGGATGGATTTCCAGTTGCTGCAATGGGCCACCCTGCCCATAGACCGGGCCGAAGTGGCTACGCCCGGCGGAAAACGGCCCGACGACTGCTACCTTGGCGGCGCCGGGACCGTCATGGTGGCCTGGCCCACCAAGCTGGCCTTTGCACCGCGGCTGGCGGACAGGGTGCTGGAGAGATTGGCGCAGGAAAGCGTCCAGGCCTCGGAGCAGAAGACGCCGCCTCCGAATTTGCCCGTGCCGCCCCTGGCCCCCCTGCCCTGGGAGCATGCGAAATGGAGTTGAGAAACCTGGGCAGTACCGGCATGAAGGTCAGCCCCCTGGGGCTGGGTACGGTGAAGTTCGGCCGCAACCAGCAGGTGAAATACCCGTCTTCCTTCGAGATTCCTGACGACAAGGCGGTGCGGCACATATTGGAAGTGGCCCGGGAGCTGGGCATCAATCTTCTGGACACGGCCCCCGCCTATGGCATGGCCCAGCAGCGCCTGGGCAAGCTGCTGCCGGGGCCGCGCCAAGACTGGGTGATCGTCTCCAAGGTTGGTGAGATCTTCGAGAATGGCCGCTCCCGTTTCGATTTCACCCATGCCCATACCCTGGCGTCTGTGGAACAGAGCCTGCGGGAACTGAACACGGACTATCTGGATTGCGTGCTGATTCATTCGGACGGCGATGATCTGCGTATCCTGGAGCAGGAAGGCGCCCTGGATGCCTTGCGGGAGCTCAAGGAGCAGGGGCTGATTCGCGCCCATGGCATGTCTTCCAAGACCGTGGAAGGCGGGTTGCGGGTGGTGCGGGACATGGACGTGGTCATGGCCACGGCCAACCTGGAATATGATGATGAAAAACCCGTGCTGAAAGCGGCCCGGCGCCTGGGCAAGGGGGTGCTGATAAAAAAAGGCCTCATGAGCGGTCACGTCAGAGGCGCTGAAGGAGTGCGGGCTTCCATGGCGCACGTGTTTTCCCTGCCAGGGGTCAGCAGCATGATCGTGGGCACCATCAAGGAAGAGCATCTGCGCCAGAATGTCGCCCTGGCGGACGAGCTGGCATGAGAAGGCTGTACACCCTGTTGCTCTACCTGCTGCTTCCCGCGGTGCTGGTGCGCCTGCTATGGCGTGGCATGCGCGCGCCGGGTTACCGTGAGCGCTGGGCCGAGCGCTTCGGCAGGCTCACGGATGGGCCTGCCCCTGGCGGCGTGTGGATACATGCGGTCTCTGTCGGGGAAGTGCAGGCCATCGAGCCTCTGGTGCGCCACCTGCGCGAAGCGCATCCGGAGCTCGCCCTGACCATCACTACTTCCACGCCCACGGGTTCGGAACGGGTGAAGCTGCTGTTCGGCACGGATGTGTTCCACGCCTATTGCCCCTATGACCTGCCCTTTGCCGTCAAGCGGTTTCTGGCGCAGGTCAGGCCGCGCATGCTGATCATGGTGGAAACCGAGATCTGGCCCAATCTTCTCGCCCTGTGCGCCCGGCGGAATATTCCCACCCTGCTGGCCAACGGCCGTCTGTCCATGCGTTCCGCCCGGGGCTATGCCCGTCTGGGAGGTTTCTCCCGCCAGGTGTTCTCCACCATACGGGCGGTGGCGGCCCAGTCACAGGCCGATGCGGATCGTTTCATCGGCCTTGGCGTGCCGGCCGAAAGGGTCAGCGTTACCGGCAGCATCAAGTTCGACATGCGCATTCCCGCCAGCGTGCAGGAACAGATCCAGGTATTGCGGCGCGCCTGGGGAGACCGCCCCGTATGGGTGGCGGCCAGCACTCACGAAGGAGAGGATGAACAGGTGCTAGCGGCGCACAGGGCGCTCCTGGAGCAAGTGCCTCAGGCCCTGCTGGTGCTGGTGCCCCGGCATCCGGAGCGTTTCGACCGGGTAGCCGCCCTGGTGGCGCGCCATGGTTTCCACCTTTGCCGCCGT
>JALVEW010000120.1 GCA_027030425.1 Sedimenticola sp. | reverse complement strand
AGGCGTACATGCGCTCCTCATCCACCAGCAGGTCGGGACGCCGGGTGCGGGCCTCCATGTCCCGCACGTAGTCCACCAGCTCCCGATTGTGCCGCCAGAAGGGGGCGCGGGTTTTCATGTCGCCTTCCACCAGGCCGAAGCGGATGAAGATCTCCCGGGACTGGACGGGGTCGATGGGCCCGAAGTTCACCTGCCGCCTGGGCACCAGCACCAGCCCGAACAGGGTGACTTTCTCATAAGCCCCCACCTGCCCGCGCCGTCCCTGCCAGTGGGGCTCGGAATAGCTGTGCCTGAGCAGATGCCCGGCCAGGGATTCCACCCATTCGGGCTGAATACGGGCGCATCCCCGGGCATAGAGTTTGGTGGTTTCCACCAGCTCGGCGGCCATAATCCATTTTGGCCGGGCGCTGAACTGGCTGGAGCCGGGAAAAATGTGAAACCGGCTGTTGCGCGCTCCCAGATAACCTTCCCCCCTGCCCGTCTGGCGGAAGCCCACATGACTGAGCAGACCGGACAGCAGGGCCTTGTGGATGGTTTCGTAGCCGGGGTCTTCCTGATTGTCCCGATAGCCCATTTCATGAAGCTGGGTGCGCAGCTGCTTATGAATGTCCTGCCACTCCAGGATGCGGGTATAGGACAGAAAATATTCCCGGCACAGGCGGCGGAACTTGCGCTGGGTGAGATGGCGGCGTTTTTCCTGGATGAACTTCCACAGCGCCCACCAGGCCAGGAAATCTGATTCCTCGTGGGCGAACAGGGCGTGGGCCTCGTCCGCCTGCTCGCGCTTGTCGTGGGGACGGTCACGGGGGTCCTGCACGGACAGGGCCGCGGCGATGACCAGCACTTCCCGCAGGGCATGGGTATGGGCGGCCTCCAGGAGCATGCGCCCGATGCGCGGGTCCACGGGCAGCCGCGCCAGCTTGCGCCCCAGCTGGGTAATCTTCCCCACCCCGTCCACGGCGCCGATTTCCTCCAGCACCCGGTAGCCATCCTTCACCTGACGCCTGTCCGGCGCGTCGATGAAGGGAAATGCCTCGATATTGCCGAAGCCCAACAGCTTCATTTGCAGGATCACCGCCGCCAGATTGGTGCGCAGGATCTCCGGCTCGGTGAACTCGGGACGGCTGTCGAAATCCTCCTCCGTGTACAGGCGGATGCAGATGCCTTCCGCCACCCGCCCGCAACGGCCCTTGCGCTGGTTGGCGGAGGCCTGGGAAATGCGCTCCACGGGCAGGCGCTGGATCTTGCTGCGATGGCTGTAGCGGCTGATGCGGGCATAGCCCGTGTCGATGACATGGCGTATGCCCGGCACCGTAAGGGAGGTTTCCGCCACGTTGGTGGCCAGCACGATGCGCCGCTGGCCGGACGGCCGGAAGATGCGCCCCTGCTCCGCCGGGCTGAGGCGGGCGTACAGGGGCAGCACCTCGGTGACCTGCAGGCGGTGCTTGCGCAGGCTCTCGGCCGTCTCGCGGATCTCCCGCTCGCCGGAGAGGAACACCAGGATGTCCCCCCTGTCCTCCCGGGACAGCTCGTCCACGGCGTCCAGGATGGCCTGCTGGATGGCGTCGCCCCGTTCGCTGCTGTCCTCCTCGTCTTCTTCCAGCGGACGGTAACGCACTTCCACGGGATAGGTGCGACCGGAAACCTCAATGATGGGCGCATCCCCGAAGTGCCGGGAAAATTTCTGCGGATCGATGGTGGCGGAAGTGACGATGAGCTTGAGATCTGGACGCCTGCCCAGCAACTGCTTCAGGTAGCCCAGGAGAAAATCGATGTTGAGGCTGCGCTCGTGGGCCTCGTCCAGAATGATGGTGTCGTACTCGTTGAGCCAGCGGTCCTGCTGAATCTCCGCCAGCAGCATGCCATCGGTGAGCAGCTTGATGTGGGTGTTGTCGCTCACCCTGTCGTGAAAACGCACCTTGTAACCCACGGCGGTGCCCAGTTCCCGGCCCAGTTCCGAGGAAATGCGGCTGGCCAGGCTGCGGGCGGCGATGCGCCGGGGCTGGGTATGGGCGATGCGTCCGAACACCCCGCGACCGACGTCCAGGCAGATCTTGGGCAGCTGGGTGGACTTGCCCGAGCCCGTCTCCCCGCAGAGGACGATGACCTGGTTGTCACGGATCAGCCCCCGGATCTCCTCCAGGCGGGCGCAGATGGGCAGATCCGGGGGATAGTCCGGCACCGGCAGGGAAGCCCGCCTCGCCTGGGCCAGGCCACGGGACTTGTCGATACGCGCCTCCACGTCCGCCAGGGCCTCGGCCACGTCATGTCCCTGGCGCAGGCGACGGGAAAGATTGTCCAGCTGGCGGCGCAGACGGTGCCGGTCACGAATCAGGCACTCGTCCAATTGTTCCTTGAGGGTATGGGGCATGACGCGGGTTCAGCACCAGTCGGGCAGGTCGATATCGCGCTCCAGCAGTTCCTGCACATTGGCGGCAATGGCGCGGTAACCGACATTGCCGTAAAGGCGCTGGCGGCCCTCGTTCATGATCCAGGTGGGACTGCCTTCTATCATGCGATTGCGGTGCTCATCGGCATCCAGTGCCAGGGCAGCATAGGCGTTGCCATTGCGAATCTCTTCTTCCACCGCTTCCACGGAAATGTCCAGAGCGCGCAACTGGTCGTGCAGAACCTCTTGCAGGGCGATGTTGCGCAGGTCGCGGAAAAAGGCCAGACGCAGGCGCCAAGTCAGTTCCTCGAAAGCATCCCTGCCCTGGTGACCGGTTTCCGGCAGCCTGCCCTGCCCGGCCAGGAGCTGCACGGCTTTGAGGGTCAGGTGCACGGGCATGGAAGAGGCAGGGATGTTGCGTGTCCAGATATCCGGGTGAATCTCCACATGGGGAAAGTGCGCGCCCAGTTCCCGCACGTGACGGGAATAGCCCGCATAGCCCCCGTCCTCATAACCCTGGCCGATGCGCACCTCATTGTTGCCAAACAGGGTGATGAAATGGCAGTTCAGGCGGATGCGGGCGCCGAACTCCTGCTTCAGTTCATCCACCTTGATCTGGGCGAAATAGGCCCACACACAGAGGATATCCGTGTAGTAATCGATGACGATGACGCGCTTGTCCACAGGCATTATTCCGGTACGAACA
>JALVEW010000119.1 GCA_027030425.1 Sedimenticola sp. | reverse complement strand
CCGTCGGCCAGGGCCTGTTTCTTTTGCTGCAGGGCGAGGATTTTTTCTTCCACGGTGTTTTCCGTGAGCAGCTTGTACACGAACACGGGCTTGTCCTGGCCGATGCGGTGGGCCCGGTCCATGGCCTGGGCCTCGGCGGCCGGGTTCCACCAGGGGTCGTAGAAGATCACTGTGTCGGCGGCGGTGAGGTTCAGGCCCACGCCACCGGCCTTGAGGCTGATGAGGAAGACGTCCGCCTCGCCATTGGTGAAACGTTCGATGGCCTGGTCACGCTTGCGGGTCTGGCCGGTGAGTTTGCTGTAGGCAATCTTGCGCTTGTCCAGTTCTTTTTGAATCAGCCCGAGCATGGTGGTGAACTGGGAGAACAGCAGCACGCGCCGCCCTTCGTCCAGCATTTCCGGCAGCAGGGACATGAGCAGCTCCAGCTTGGCCGATTCCTTGACCCTGGCGGCCTGCTTGAGCTTGAGCAGGCGGGGGTCGCAGCAGGTCTGGCGCAGCTTGAGCAGGGCGTCCAGTATGGTGATGTGGCTGCGCGCCAGGCCCTTGCTGGCAATGGCGTCACGCACTTTCTTTTCCATGCTCAGGCGGATGGTTTCGTACAGGGCGGCCTGGGATTCGTCCAGGGGTACGCTGCGGATGATTTCGGTCTTGGCGGGCAGGTCCTTTTCCACTTCGTCCTTGCGCCGGCGCAGCATGAAGGGGGCGATGCGCCGCCGCAGCCGCGCCTGCCGCGCCTCGTCGCCGTGTTTTTCGATGGGGGTGCGGTAGAGGCGTTTGAAGGTGGTCTGGTCGCCAAGAAATCCGGGCATGAGAAAGTCGAACTGGGCCCAGAGTTCGCCCAGATGGTTTTCCATGGGCGTGCCGGTGAGGGACAAACGCTGCCCGGCATCGATTTGGCGCACGATGCGCGCGGCCTGGGCCTTGGGGTTTTTTATCACCTGGGCTTCGTCCAGAATCAGGAAGCTGTAGCGATGAGCCAGCAGTTTATCCTTGTCCCTGGGCAGCAGGGGGTAAGTGGTGAGAATCAGGTCGTGACTTTCGATGTGCTCGAAGCGTTGGTGACGCTCCGGCCCCTGCAGTATCAGCACCTTCAGGTCCGGGGTAAAGGTCTGGGCCTCGCGCCGCCAGTTGCTCATGAGGCTGGTGGGGGCGATGATCAGGGTGGGCCGCTCCAGCCTGCCCCGCTGTTTCTGGCTGGCGAGAAAAGCCAGGGCCTGCACCGTCTTGCCCAAGCCCATGTCATCGGCCAGGATGCCTGCCAGGCCGTAGTCGGTGAGAAAGTGCAGCCAGTCATAGCCGGTTTTCTGGTAATCACGCAGGGTGCCGGTGAAGCCTTTTGGCGGCGGAACGGACTCGATGGCCTTGAAGTTCTTCAGGCGCCTGCCCAGTTGGCGCAACTGTTCGCCGCCCTGCCAGTGCATGTTGCCCCGTTCGTCCATGTCGGGCAGCAGGGCGGCGTCGAAGCGGGACAGTTCCAGTTTGTCCTGGGGCTCGCTGTCGAACAGCTCGATGATGGTTTCCAGCCAGGGGCGGAGCTTTTCGCCCGGCACACTCAGATACTGGTTGTCGCCCAGGGGGATTTGCAGGGTTTCCGGCAGATCACCGGGGTCGTAGGCCTCGATCACCGGGCCGAGCAGGGGCAGCAGGGGCATCCGCTGGCCCTGGATTTCCACTTCCAGGCTCATGGAGAACCAGCCGTCGTCCTGTTCATCCAGTTCGCCCCACCAGCTTTCCGCTTCGTGGAAACCCATATTGAAGGATTCGTCCACGAGAATCTGCCAGCCCTGTTCTTCCAGTTTGGGCAGGGTCTCATCCAGAAGGGTTTTCCATAGGCCGGCGGCTTCTACCAGAGAATCGGCTGCTACGCAGGCTGCCAGTCGGTGTTCGTCCAAAATCAGAAATTGGAAACCCAGTGACTCCAGAGTGCTTGCAGCTTGGCTTTCAGCTTCCAGATTCCGCTGTACCTGGATCAGCTGTTGCCCATTGTCACTGACGCTGGTTTCCGCCACCGGAAGCGGTAGGATGCTGTGCCCGTTGTAGTCGAAACGCAGTTCCGCCAGGTGGGCGGTGCCGTAAGGCGTATGGCCCTGGCGCAGTATCAGCTGCGGCTTAGGGATTGCGTTCTCAATACGGGTGACGGGCAACGCCACCGGCAGCGGCAGGGCCAGTCCGGGATGTTCGACTAATAGCTCGCGGCTGAGCCAGCGCGCCTGTTCTTCTCCCAGCAGCGGGGCCTTGAGCAGTTGCCGGATTTGTTCGATGTTGAACCCCCGGGTATCCAGCCAGCCCATTGTATTGGTGTCGGTGTCGATGAAAGCGACCGGGTCCGTCAAGACGATCTGGCCACCGCCTTCCACGCCCAGTCGTAGTTCCAGCGCCCCGGAAGGGTGGGGCTGCCATTCCAGATGCAGATGGCGTTTGTTCTCGTCCCATTGTGCCTGATGATTCTCATCGACCTGAAGCAGGAAACAGCGACCGCTGCGAACCATCCTTTCCAGTGCCAGGGCGCCTGCCGCGCCGCGCAGGGGGGTATGATCCCAGGTGCGGCCCTGGCTGATACGGATCAGCTTGATGATTTCATCATCTTCAGGTTCGAAATAGCGGGGTTTGCCGTAATAGCCGGACAGCGAATTGTTTGAGACGTTTCGGGATTTACCCAGGCCTCCCCGCTTGAGGCGGCGCACTGATTTGAACTCCACATCGTATTCCAGGGGCTGGGCGCCGGGAACAAGCACGAAAGCCAGAAATTCACCTGGCTCCTCAGTGACATCCGATGCCGGCTTGAGCGCACTGTTCTCCAGGTTGCGCAGCCATTGTGATACATCGGCACCTGCAGTCCCGGACAGCTGCTGTTTTTGTTCGATGTATTCCAGACAGGCGGCCACCACGTGCTTGCAGTTGTAGTACACGGGACAACTGCAAAATCCTTCCACCACGCAGTGCTTGTCATGGTTTCGCAGAATCACTTCCTGCTGGTAAGGCTGGGTGCGGGAGCCCCGGGTGCTGGCGTGGAAAAAGACTTCGTTCGCCGTTTCGCGCTTGATCTGCAGTTCCAGCACGGCGCCTTGGCGCTGGTAGGACGCGCCACGATTGTAATAGGTGTCGCCGCATTCCCGGCGGATGTCCGTGCGCGACGGTGTTTTCACTGTGGTTCTTCGTCAGTTGCCCACCGGCAGGGTCAGCACCGGCGCGGTACTCTTGATTTGTCCCGATTGCAGGGCGAATAGCTGTCCCAGCAGACTGAAGGTGGACTTGGACTCCAGGTCGGCGTCATCGATATAGAACCAGCTGCCCCGGTAATGCACTTTAACGGCGGCATTCTCTGGTTCTTCGGCACTGGAGTGGATGCGCATCAGCCCTTCGGTGACTTTGTTCCAGTCGAATATTTCACCTTTTGCATCGCGGGTGATGGTAACCCGGCCCGCGTCCCTGTCTTTCTGGGGCACCATCACAGACTGGGAAAGATAATAGAGCACACCGGCAAAAGAGCGGGTCTGTACCTGCAGGGTGCCGGGCAGGTGCACTGAATCGTTGAGCAATATTTCTATGTGCCGCCGTCCCTGCTTCAATCCGAGCAGGTCCATGAGGCGTCGGTATTCGGGGGTTTGCAATGCCTGGGGCGCAAACTCCAGCATCTGCACCACGCGCTCATTCTTCTTGGCCTTGAAAGAACGCACCAGGTTTTCTGTTTTCAACTTATGGTAGAGGCGCGTCGCTTCGAGAAACTCCACATAGGGCGGCGCAACAGCCGGCGTTGGCCCAGAGGCGGTGGTGGCGTTGCCCAGGTTGTTCAGCTTTTGAATGCACATGCGCATGACCCGGTCGGAGCGCCAGCCCACGTTGTCCAGCAGTTCCAGGGTCTGCCAGGAAATCGGCGACATCACCCGCTTTACATAGGCCTTGCCCTGCAAGGGCGTGTAGGTGACGGTGGGCTTTTCCTCGAAATCGAACTCACCCTTGATGCTGCCGCTGGTGGAAAGGCCACTGCCACCGGAGAGGCTGCCGCCGATACTGGGGGAGAACTTGAACTGGGTGGTCAGGGCGGATGTTTCCAGAAACAGGGGACGGTCGCGGTAGCGCAGGCGCACCAGGTTGAGCAGCATCTGCTCGTCGCTGGTTTTTTGCAACACCACGTTGTAGTCGGTGCGGCTGTGTCCAATGGCGCTGGGGCCGAAGCTGGTGCAGCCGCTGATACCAAAGCCGAGCAGGAGGGCGAGCAATATGCGTGATACCAATGGGAGCATGAGGAATCCCCTGAAACAGTGAGCAACAACTGGACTGGATTCTACCAGTGATGCGCACATGTTTGCGGAAGCCTTTGTTGGCGCGGGGCTTGCTAAGGCCGGCGTGTTGCTACTATCCTTGAACCCAATCTTCACAAGGAGTATTTCCAGATCATGAAATGGCGAGGACGCCGTCGCAGCAGTAACGTGGAAGACCGCAGGGGCATGCGGGTGGGCAGGGCCGGTGGCATTGGCATCGGCACCATTCTGCTGGCTCTGGTTGCCATGTATTTTGGGGTGGATCCCCGGTTGGTCATGGATGTTGGCAGCCAGTTGGGAGGCCAGACCACCACCCGGCAGGTGGACTACCAGCCCACGCCGCAGGAGCAGGAGCAGGTGGATTTCGTCAAGGTGGTGCTGGCCGACACCGAGGATGTCTGGAATCAGTATTTCCTCAAATATGGCAAGCGCTATGAGGAACCCAGACTGGTGATTTTCACCGGCGGGGTGCAATCCGCTTGCGGCATGGCCCAGACGGCCATGGGGCCTTTCTACTGTCCGGGCGATCACAAGGTCTATATTGACCTGGCTTTCTATGATGAGCTGAAGCGCCGCTTCAGGGCGCCAGGGGATCTGGCCCAGGCCTACGTCATTGCCCATGAGGTAGGGCATCATGTACAGAATCTCTTGGGCTACACCAAAAAAGTCCCCCGGGGCAGCAAGGGGGCGGATTCGGCGGCAGTGCGCCTGGAGCTGCAGGCGGATTGTCTGGCGGGGGTGTGGGTGAACCATACCCAGCGGGCCAAAAAGTTTCTCGAAGCCGGCGACCTGGAAGAAGCCCTCAATGCCGCCAGCGCCATCGGCGACGACAAGCTGCAGCGCCAGGCCACGGGCCGGGTGCGCCCCGACGGCTTTACCCATGGTACTTCGGTTCAGCGTCAGCGCTGGTTCCACAGGGGCGTGGAAAGCGGCCGGCTGGAAGACTGCGACACCTTCAGAGCGACAAGCCTATGAGTATTGAATTCCTGATTGGCGGCAACGGCCGCAAGAAAGTCATGTTCCGCGCCGACAAGGCCAACCGTCATGGCATGATTGCCGGTGCCACGGGCACGGGCAAGACGGTGACCCTGCAAATCCTGGCGGAGGGTTTTTCCGATATCGGCGTGCCGGTGTTCATGGCGGACGTGAAGGGCGACCTGTCCGGCATGGCCATGCCGGGCAAGCCCCACCCCAAAATCGACGAGCGGGTGCAGACCATCGGTATGGAGGATTTCAACCTGCATCCCAACCCGGTGATTTTCTGGGATATGTTCGGCAAGCTGGGACAGCCCGTGCGCACCACCATCTCCGACGTAGGCCCCCTGCTGCTGTCCAGCCTGCTGGAGCTGAACGAAACCCAGACCGGGGTCATGTACGCGGCTTTCAGCATTGCCGATGACAATGGCTTGCTGCTGCTGGATCTCAAGGACCTGCGCGCCATGCTCAACTGGATGGCGGAGCATCGCCAGGAACTTTCCGCCGAGTACGGCAACATTTCCACCGCCAGCGTGGGCGCCATACAGCGGCGCCTGCTGATTCTGGAAGAGCAGGGCGCCGAGCATCTGTTCGGTGAGCCAGCCCTGCGCCTGGAAGACCTGATGATTACGGATTTTTCCGGCAAGGGCGTGGTCTCCATCATGGACGTGACCAAGCTCATTCACCAGTCGCCCCGGGTATATGCCACCTTCCTCATCTGGCTGCTGGCGGAGCTGTTTGAACAGCTGCCGGAGGTGGGCAACCCGGAGAAGCCGGTGATGGTGCTCTTCTTCGACGAAGCCCACCTGCTGTTCGATGGCGCACCCAAGGCGCTGGTGGAAAAAATCGAACAGGTAGTGCGCCTGATCCGCTCCAAGGGCGTGGGCGTGTATTTCATCACCCAGAGCCCCCTGGATATTCCCTCGGAAATTCTGGGCCAGCTGGGCACCAAGATCCAGCATGCCCTGCGCGCCTTTACGCCAAAAGACAAGAAGGCGGTGCGCCTGGTGGCGGAGACTTTCCGCGAGAATCCCGAGGTGGACACGGTCAAGGCCATCACCCAGTTGGGCACGGGCGAGGCCCTGGTCTCCGTGCTCAACGGCAGGGGCGCGCCCACGCCGGTTGAACAGATTCTGATCCGGCCGCCGGGATCACGCATCGGTCCCCTCACGCCCCAGGAGCGGGAGCAGATTCGTTCCCGGTCGCCCATTCGGGGCCGGTACGAGCAGAAGATCGACCGGGAGTCCGCCTATGAAATGCTGAAGATGCGGGCCCGGGAAGAAGCGCGGGTCGCCGCGGCGGAAAAGGCGCGCAAGGAGCAGGAGAAGGCGGCGAAGAAGGCGAAAAAGCCGGCGCGTCGCTCCAACCGGCAGACCATCTGGGAAGCCGCCGCCAAGAGCATGGCCCGTTCCGTGAGCAGTTCTCTGGGGCGCCGGCTGGTGCGCGGCATTCTCGGTTCCCTGCTGGGTGGCGGGCGTTGAAGGACCTGTACCCGGATATCGAGCCTTTCCATCACTGGCGCCTGCAGGTGGATGATGTTCACAGCCTGTATGTGGAAGAATGTGGCCGCCGCAAGGGGATTCCCGTGCTTTTTCTGCACGGCGGCCCGGGCGCGGGGTGTGAACCCTACCACCGGCGGTTCTTCGACCCCGAGCGCTACCACATCATTCTTTTCGATCAGCGGGGCAGTGGCCGCTCTACCCCCCATGCCAGCCTTCAGGACAACACCACCTGGCACCTGGTGGAGGATATGGAGAAGCTGCGGGAGAAGCTGGGACTGGACAAGTGGCTGCTGTTTGGCGGTTCCTGGGGCTCCACCCTGGCCCTGGCCTATGCCCAGACCTATCCGGAGCGGGTCAGTGGCCTGATTCTGCGGGGTATCTTCCTGTGTCGCCCCAAGGAGATACAGTGGTTCTATCAGGATGGCGCCAGCCGGCTGTTCCCGGATTTCTGGGAAGATTTCCAGGCGCCGGTGGCCAGGGAAAAACGGGAGAATATGGTTGGCGCCTATTATGAGCTGCTCACCGGACAGGATGAACTGCGGCGCATGGCAGCGGCCAAGGCCTGGTCCGTGTGGGAAGGGCGTACTGCCACCCTGCTGCACGATGAAGCCGTGGAGCAGCACTTTGCCCAGCCCCACGTGGCCCTTTCCATGGCGCGTATCGAGTGCCACTACTTCATGAACAATGCTTTCCTGCTGCCCAACCAGCTGCTGGAGGATGCGCACAAACTGGCGGGCATTCCCGGCATCATTGTCCACGGGCGTTACGATGTCATATGTCCTCTGGAAAATGCCTGGGAGCTGTACAGGCGCTGGTCCGACAGCGAGCTGCATATCATTCCCGATGCCGGGCATTCCGCGGCGGAGCCGGCCACCCGGGCCGCCCTGGTGGACGCCGCGGACAGGTTTGCCGATCGCCTGTCATGATTGGCCTGCTGCAACGGGTGAGCCAGGCTGCCGTACAGGTCGATGATGAACTCATCGGGGAAATAGGCTTGGGATTGCTGGTGCTGGTGGGGGTGCAGAAGGAAGATGATGAGGCCAGGGCCGACCGCCTGCTGCAGCGCCTGCTGGGATACCGGGTGTTTCCCGACGCGGACGGGCGCATGAACCGCAGCCTCGTGGATGTGGAAGGCGGCCTGCTGCTGGTGCCTCAGTTCACCTTGCCGGCAGACACCCGGAAAGGGACGCGTCCGGGTTTTTCCACGGCCGCGCCGCCCGAGGAAGGGCGCCGCCTGTTCCATTATCTGTTGCAGCGGGCAAGGGAACAGCATTCCCCCGTAGCGGCAGGACGGTTCGGGGCGGATATGCAGGTTTCCCTGACCAATGACGGGCCGGTAACCTTCTGGCTGGAGACCTGAACGGGCAGCGGCAGTCCCGGCCGGGGGAACAGGGAAACTTCCGCTCCTCCGGGTGAATTGCTTGAATTTACCCTCGTATTGGTGCATAAATGGCCCATGGTGCGGGAAAGACAGGGTTTTCCCTCATTACCGATTCTTGTTCCGGGGAGGAGGGGCAATATGCGCTGGCTGATCTTGTTGGGTATGGGCCTGATGTCTGCGGTGGCAGTCGCAAGGACTGTGGAAGGAGTGAACCTGCCGGAGACGATTTCCCTGGAAGGCCAGGAACTGGTTCTCAATGGCGCGGGTGTCCGGGAAAAGTTTTTCTTCGATATCTATGTCGCTGCCTTGTACCTGCCGGCAAGGAACAGGGATGCCCGTTCGATTCTGACCGCTGACCAGCCCTGGCGCATGAGCATGGATTTCCTTTATTCCGAGGTCGACCGGGAAAAGCTGGACAAAGGCTGGGATGAAGGCTTCGAGGCAAATGTGCCGCGGGAAAAACTTGCCGCCTTGCGGGAACGCCTGCAGACATTCAAGAACATGTTCAGCACCATGCGCAAGGGGGATGTTGCGCTGATGGATTATATGCCCGGAAAGGGGGTGCGGGTCGTCATCAATGGCAAGGAAAAAGGAGTAGTGCCCGGCGCAGATTTTGCCCGTGCCCTGTTGAGCGTGTGGATAGGCGCAAAACCCGTTACCGGGAGCGTCAAGAAGGCTTTGCTGGGCGGCTAGAGCCGACTAGCGAGAGGGGAGAGAATTTGTGGAAAACCGCAAGAAAGATATTCACAGCCAACTGAACGAAGCCGAGCTGGACCCCATATCCCAGGAATCCGCCCGCCAGGAGATGGACGAGTACCTTGAATCCCTGCAGGAAAGGGAGAAAGGCTTGAAGGCCATGGAGGAAGCCCAGCAGTTTCTCGAGGACCAGCTGGAAGACGCCAATACTGAAATCGACCGCCTGCGCCGGGAGTTGGACAAGGCCGTGGTGGAAGCCGAGGAGTCCGAGTACCTGCGCCAGGAAGCGGAGAACGCCCGCAAGCAGCTGGAAAATACCCTGTATTCCATCCAGGAAGGCGTGGAGGATGCCAAGGTTACGGATCTGCGTGATGAACGCATGCACCGCCGTCAGGGGGTTGTCGGCATCGACTCAGTCACCCGGGGGCCTTTCATCAGGGGCATGCTGCTGGGGATCATTGTTGGCGCCGCGGGTGCGGTTCTGGCGCTCGAGATCATGGCGCTGGGCAACGGCAAGGGTGAACTGATCTCCCTGCTGCTCGACGCCGCCAGCGGGTAGCTGCGCCGGGCCTGTTTCGTGCCGCGTGTCCTGGCTGTCGGCATCGCCACCCTGGATATCGTCAACAGGGTGTCGTCCTATCCCCCGGAAGATGCGGAGGTGCGCGCACTTTCCCAGCGCCGCTCCCGGGGCGGGAATGCCACCAATACCCTGGTGATACTCAGTCAGCTCGGTCATTCCGCCGCCTGGGCGGGCGTGCTTCCCGTGGAGGCGGACAGTGACCTGGTGCTGGCGGACCTGGCCTTTCATGACGTCGATGTCTCGGCGGTGGTGCGCCCTCCGGAGGGCAAGCTTCCCACTTCCTACATTACCTTGAGCGCGGACAGCGGCAGTCGCACCATCGTCCATTATCGTGACCTGCCCGAGTACGGGTTCGCGGATTTCGATGAGCTGGAACTGGAGGGTTTCGACTGGATTCATTTCGAGGGGCGTAATCCGGGGGAGCTGAATATGATGCTGGAAAAGTCCCGGCGGCTGGGCATTCCCTGCTCCCTGGAAGTGGAGAAGTCCCGGCAGGGAATGGAAGCCCTGTTCGCCCTGCCTGACGTATTGCTGTTCTCCCGGGCCTGGGTGCTGGAGCAGGGAATCGATTCGCCGGAGCGCTTTCTGCGCGAGGGAATCGGGAAGGGACCTTCCTTTCTGGCCTGGGGCGCCGGGGGCGCCTGGTGCCGGTCGGTCGGGGGGGATATTTTCCATGCCAGCGCGCCTGCCGTGGAGGTGGTGGACAGCCTGGGCGCGGGAGACGTGTTCAATGCGGGTGTCATTGACGGCCTGTTGCGGGGACTTCCCTTGGGGGACGTGCTTGCCGGGGCAGTGAAGCTGGCGTCCGCCAAGTGCGCCAGGGAAGGCCTGGTGATATGAAGAAACAGCGGCTCTGCGCCCTCGATGAATTGCAGGACAAGGATGCCCGGGGCTACGCCATGATGTCTTCCGCGGGAAAGGAGGTTTCCCTCATCGTGGTGCGCCAGGGCAAGAAGGTTCATGTGTACCTCAATCGCTGTCCTCACACGGGCGTCAACCTGGAGTGGCAACCGGACCGGTTTTTCGACCTGGACGGCGCCTTTCTCCAGTGTGCGACTCACGGCGCCCTGTTCCGTCCCGAGGATGGCTATTGCCTGCGAGGCCCCTGTGCCGGGGACAGCCTTCAGGCCGTTTCCGCCGGGGTCAGTGACGGCTGGGTGGTGGTGGAAATATGAGCCGCCCGCTGAGCAGGGAGTTCTTTGCCCGGGATGCTGTTACCCTGGCCCGGGACATGCTGGGCAAGAAGCTGCTGCGCCGCCACCAGGGCAAGGTGTTGGGCGGCATCATCGTCGAAACCGAGGCCTACCTGGGAGAGGAGGATACGGCCTGCCACGCCTCCCGCGGCTGCACGCCCCGCACCCGGGTCATGTATGGTCCCGCCGGGCACTACTATGTGTACCTGATTTACGGCATGTATCACATGCTCAACATCGTTACCGGCGAGGAAGGTCATCCCCAGGCGGTGCTGGTGCGGGCGCTGCACCCCGTTCTCGGGGTGGAGCAGATGAAGGCGTGGCGCGGCGGGGCGGCGGAAAAGCAGCTGTGTAACGGGCCGGGCAAGCTCTGCCAGGCCCTGGCCATCGACAGATCATTCAACGGCCTGGCGGTGAATGGCGGAGACCTGTGGCTGGAAGATGCGCCGCCGGTGGATGATGCCAGGATCAGCGCCGGCCCACGGGTGGGTATTGGCTATGCCAGCCAGGAAGACCAACAGAGACCCTGGCGTTTCATCCTGCA
>JALVEW010000118.1 GCA_027030425.1 Sedimenticola sp. | reverse complement strand
CTGCCTCCCGGCCGGACATGGAATCGTATATCTGTATGAGACAAGGTCATCTACTCGCTGGGTTGTTCGGGTTGCAGACCATCCACATAACGGTCGCGGGCCGCCTTGGCACGAGAAAACACTTCCAGCAGGTGATCGCCGTCACCCGCCGCGATGGTTCGCGCCAGATCATTCA
Source organism: Sedimenticola sp. (assembly GCA_027030425.1). Taxonomy (GTDB): domain Bacteria; phylum Pseudomonadota; class Gammaproteobacteria; order Chromatiales; family Chromatiaceae; genus Thiolapillus. The sequence goes on along the minus strand of JALVEW010000118.1, from coordinate 2,943 downwards.
TTTCCTCGGCGAAGGCCGCGAGCATCTTGCTCAGGGCCGGGCCGTTGGCCACGCAGATGTCCCGCCACATGACGGGATTACTGGAGGCAATGCGGGTGAAGTCGCGGAAGCCTCCCGCCGCGTAGCGGAAGATTTCGTCGTTTTCCTTCATGCGGGCCAGGGTATCCACCAGGCCAAAGGCGAGCATGTGGGGCAGGTGGGAGGTGGCCGCCAGCACTTCGTCATGGTGCGCCACGGACATGGTGCTCACCTCGGCGCCGCAGGCTTCCCACATGGCACGCACCCGGGCCAGGGCCTGTTCATCAGTTTGATCCAGTGGCGTGAGAATCACCCGGCGGTTCTCGTAGAGTTCGGCAAAAGAGGCCTGCACCCCGTTTCTTTCCGTGCCGGCAATGGGATGGCCCGGCACCAGCCTGGCCGGCACTTCGCCGAACACGGCGCGGGCATCTTCCACCACGCTGCCTTTGCAGCTGCCGCCGTCGGTAATCACCGCGTCTTCCGCCAGCTTTCCCTTCATGGCGGCGAAAGCATCCTTCATGGCGCCCAGGGGGACGGCGAGAAAAATCATGTCCGCATCCCTCACCGCCTCGCCGATGTCATGGGTGTAGCTGTCGATGACCCCAAGCTCCACCGCCTTTTCCAGGTTCTCCCTGCCCCGGCCACAGCCGATGATTTGCTCCACGGCGCCTGCCTTGCGCAGGGCCCGGGCCAGGGAACCGCCGATGAGTCCCACGCCAATGACGGCCAGCTTGCGGATCATGAGGCCAGCACCTGTTCCAGCACTTCGAGAAAACGCCGGTTCTCTTCAGGTCTTCCCACGGTGACGCGCAGATGGGTGGGCAGTCCGTAATTGGCCACGGGCCGCACGATAACCCCATTTTCAAGCAATTTCTGGTAGATTTCCCCGCCATTTCGCCGCAGCTCAACGGTAATGAAGTTGCCCACGGAAGGGATGTGCGCCAACCCCAAAGCATCGAAGCCCGCCACCAACTGCTTCAGTCCCTGGTCGTTGTTCTCCCGGCTGCGCAGCAGGAAATCCTCGTCATCCAGGGCCGCTTCCGCTGCCGCCAGGGCGGGCAGGCTCACGTTGAAGGGGTGACGCACCCGGCTGATGAGCTCAATCAGCCCGGCGTCTCCCATGCCGTAACCCACGCGCAGACCGGCCAATCCATAAATTTTGGAAAAGGTGCGGGTAACGATGAGATTGGGAAATTCGCCCAGCCATTCCAGTCCGTTGGGAAAATCCCCTTCCGAGACATACTCGGTGTAAGCCTCGTCCAGCACCACCAGGGTTTCACCGGGCAGGCGGCGCAGGAAATCATGCAAGACATCCTTCTTCAGCCAGGTGCCCGTGGGATTGTTGGGGTTGGCGACGAACACCACCCGGGTGTTCTCGTCCACCAGGGCGGCCATGGCCTCCAAATCATGGCCATAGGGCATCTCCGGGTGATCCGATGGCAGGGCGTCCGCCACCCGGCATTCGGCCCCGGCCGCCGTGGTGTAGATGGGGTACATGGCAAAACTGTAGCGGGAGAACACCGCGTTGCGGCCCGGCGCCAGGAAGGTTCTTGCCACCAGGTCGATGACATCGGAAGAACCCGCCCCCAAAACGATCTGCTCTGTGTCCAGCCCGGTCTTTTCCGCCAGCTTTCCCTTCAGGCGGAAGCCGCTGTCATCGGGATACAGATTGATGTCCGCCATCACCGCCGCCGCGGCATCCCTGCCCAGGGGGCTGGGCCCCAGGGGATTCTCGTTGGACGCCAGCTTGATGGTGCCGGACAGCCCCAGCTCCCGCTCCAGTTCCTCGATGGGCTTTCCGGGCACATAGGGCTGCAGGGCATCGATGCCCGGCGCGGTGAATACAGAGAAATCGGTCATGTTCCGAAGGGTACACAGAAATCAGGCCGCTTATTCTACCGCGAAACAGCATCCGCCGCGTGCCGGAAATCCCGGAGAAAACCGCCTGGCCCACGGACTCCCCGCTCTGGTTCACGGAACTGCCGCCGGCAACTTGTACGGGCAACGCCGGATGAGATAGGATTTGCACACCCTGTTGGTCAAACCTGTAAGCATCCACGTCATGAAGAAGATCGTTTCAGCCCTCACCCTGATTCTCTCCCTTTCCCTCCTGGGCATCACCGGCTGCAGCACCGTGGAAGGTCTGGGAAAGGATATCCAGAAAGGCGGTGAAGCCATAGAAAAAACCGCGAAGAAATACTGACGGGCTGACGTCCGAACCTTCTGTCCCGCCCCCGCCTTTTGACACAAAGGGGTCGGAGTCAAAATCCACCCAAACCGCTGCAAGGAACGGGATAAAACCGTTTCATGCCATCGGTTCTTCCCGACTTTCTCCCCATTTGACTCCGACCCCAACTGCGAATTCAGCGACCGGGTGAAATGTTCGAGTTAAGTTTCTGGCCACCTGACCGATGAATCCCGTAACCGGAGCAGTGTTCACGCGCGATGGATAAAGCCGCTTGACCGCCCCTGCTTCCGGTTGTGTCGGTACTCTCCTTGGTGGGTTTGGCCGGGCTGGCCCACCAGAGTACCGACCTCTTGCTACAGCACCGCCTTGGGATAGGAACCCAGAACCTTGTACATTCCCGCCCTGGCTTCCAGGGCGGCCAGGGCGCGGGCGACATGGGGTTCATCCTTGTGCCCGTCCACATCGATGAAGAACACGTAATCCCACATGCCGCGGCGTGATGGGCGGGACTCAATGCGGGTCATGCTCACGCCGTGTTCCGCCAGGGGTTCCAGCAGCCGGTGCAGGCCACCCGCCTCGTTCTTGGTCGAAATCAGCAGGCTGGTCTTGTCCTCGCCGGAAGGCGGCACTTCGTGCTTGCCAATGATGAGAAAACGCGTGGTATTGCCCGGCTCGTCCTCAATGTTGTGTGCCAGCACCCCCAGATTGTAAATCTCGCCGGCGGTTTCGCTGGCGAT
>JALVEW010000117.1 GCA_027030425.1 Sedimenticola sp. | reverse complement strand
CTTGATGTTCATGTGCTTGGGACCGCTGGCATCCGCCGTAATGTAGGGCAGGTTGATATCCGTCTGCTGGGCGGAAGACAGTTCGATCTTGGCCTTCTCGGCGGCTTCCTTGAGACGCTGCAACGCCAGGGGATCGTTGCGCAGATCCACACCCTGCTCGTTCTTGAAGGACTCCACTAGGAAGTCGATGACACGCATGTCGAAGTCTTCACCACCGAGGAAGGTGTCACCATTGGTGGACAGCACCTCAAACTGGTGCTCGCCATCCACTTCGGCAATCTCGATGATGGACACGTCGAAGGTACCGCCACCCAGGTCATAAACCACGACTTTCTTGTCGCCCTTGCTCTTGTCCATGCCGTAGGCCAGGGCCGCCGCCGTGGGCTCGTTGATGATGCGCTTCACGTCCAGTCCGGCGATACGGCCGGCATCCTTGGTGGCCTGGCGCTGGGAATCGTTGAAGTAGGCCGGCACGGTGATGACTGCCTCGGTGACTTCCTCGCCCAGGTAGTCTTCCGCGGTCTTTTTCATCTTCTGCAGCACCTTGGCGGAAATCTCGGGCGGCGCCATCTTCTTGCCGTTCACTTCCACCCAGGCGTCACCGTTGTCCGCCTTGACGATCTTGTAGGGGACCATTTCGATGTCGCGCTGCACCACCGCGTCATCGAACTTGCGACCGATGAGACGCTTGATGGCAAACAGGGTGTTGTGGGGATTGGTCACCGCCTGACGCTTGGCGGACTGACCGACCAGAACCTCACCCTCCTGGGTATAGGCCACGATGGAAGGCGTGGTGCGGTCACCCTCGGAATTCTCGATGACCTTCGGCTGGTCGCCTTCCATGACGGCAACACAGGAATTGGTTGTACCCAAGTCGATGCCAATAATTCTGCCCATTTGTAATTCTCCGTTATAAATTCGTTAGTTACAGTTCAAATTCGTTACTGCTTACCCAGATGGGGGCGGTTCTTTGAAAATCAAGAGCTTGTCTGGGAAACCATGACCATGGCAGGACGCACCAGGCGACCGTTCAGGGTATATCCCTTCTGCACCACCTGCACCACCGTGTTGGGAGGCACATCGTCCGTGGGCACCATGCTCATGGCCTGGTGCAGCTCGGGATCGAAGGGCTGCCCCTGGGGATCGATCTGCTCCACGCCAAACTTGTTCATGGCGTCGGTAAGCATCTTCAGGGTCAGTTCGGTGCCTTCGAGCAGCTTTTCCACATCGTGGTTCTCCTTCGCCGCCTCATAGCCCATTTCCAGGCTGTCCCATACGCCCAGAAGTTCCCCCACGAACTTCTCCAGTCCGTACTTGTGGGCATTTTCCAGTTCCCGCTGATGGCGTTTCTTGAGGTTGTCCAACTCAGCGCGGGTACGCACCACCTGGTCCCAGTGCTCATCGGCCTTGTTGCGCGCATCCTCGAGCAGGCGTCCCAGCTCCTCGGGAGACAGTTCCTGCCCGTTATCCTGTTCCGGGGTATCCTGAACGTCGTTTTCCCCGGTTTCCTCGACCATCTGTTCCTGCTCTTTGTCCACGTTTCAACCTCTGCGAGAATGTGACAAACAACCTTTCCTGACCGGCAAACGCCCTGTCGGGAAAAGTCATGAAAAAAATCTGGAAATGAAATAGGGACGCCTCAAGCGGATTTCAAGGCTGCTCCCAACATTTTCGCGGTGATGTCCACAATGGGTATCACCCTGTCATAGGCCATGCGCGTGGGGCCGATGACGCCCAGCACTCCCACCACCCGGTCTTCCATCTCGTAGGGGGCGGTTACCACACTGCACCGCTCCAGGGGGCCGTAGCCCGATTCCTCTCCGATAAACAGCTGCACGCCGTCCGCCTGCACGCACCGGTCCAGCAGATGCAGGATTTCCTGCTTCTCGGAAAAGGCCTCAAACAACTGCTTGATACGATCCAGCTGGGCCAGTTCATCGAAATCCATGAGATTGGTCTGGCCGGAAACCACGTAGTCCTGCTCCCCGCCTTCTTCTTCCAGGGCCCGCCCGGCGATATTCAGGGCCTCGCGCATGAGCCTGTCCATGTCCTGCTGGTGGGCCTGCATTTCCTGCAGAATGCGGTTCTTGATGGCTTCCAGCTCCATGCCCCGGTAGTGGGTATTGATAAAGTTGCTGGCCTGCTCCAGCTCGCTACGGGTAAACAGGCGCGAAGTCTCCACGATGCGGTTGAGCACCTCCCCCTGGCTGGTCACCAGAATGGCCAGTACCCGGCTGTCGGAAAGATGCACGAACTGCAACTCCCGGATGACAATCTGGTCATGGCGGGGAATCATCACCACTCCGGCCATGTGAGTAAGACCGGACAGAAAACGCGAGGCCCGCTCCACCAGGTTCTGGGGTACTTCTTCCTCCGACAGCTCCTGCTGCAGGCGCTCCACCAGTTGATCTTCCACCGGCTGCAGGGAGATCAACGAATCGACAAATAACCGGTAGCCATGTACCGTGGGCACCCGGCCGGCGGATGTGTGGGGCGAGGTAATCAGCCCCTGTTCCTCCAGATCCGCCATGACGTTGCGGATAGTGGCCGGACTGAGCTCCGTGCCAGCATCCTTGGCCAGGGTGCGCGAACCCACCGGCTGACCTTCTCGGATATACCGTTCGATCAACACCTTGAGAAAATGCTGTGCACGTTCGTTCAGTGCCTGTTTATCTTGCATGTTCTTCACGTCCGGTAAATCGTGAGGGGTCGGAGTCAAATTAGGGTGACGTCATGCAAATTCAACGGCTTGGGGTAATTTGACTCCGACCCCTGAAGTTGTATTCGGCGGAGAATTATATCGCCATTGGGTCTGCCTCTTTCATTTTTTCTGGTGAATGTTATCTTGTTGCCCAACCCATGCAGAAAAACCTTGCCAAAAGCCGGCGAAAGCCGGGGTCGGAGTCAAGTCGGGATGATGTCGCGCAAATTCAACGGCATGGGGTGATTTGACTCCACCCCCTGAGGGTAAACCCGTGAACAACAAAGAAAGCAGATTCCAGAACATCGGCCTCATCGCCAAGCCTGGTGACGACCGCATCGCGCCCGTCCTGGAAAAGCTGCGCGTCTTTCTCTTGGACATGGGGCTGAATGTGCATCTTGCAAGAAGCGCCGCCCTCACCCTGGGAGAGAAAACGCATCTGCCATCCAAGGCGGAACTGGCCAGAATCTGCGACCTCACCCTGGTGGTGGGGGGCGACGGCACTTTCCTCAATGCCGCCCGGGAAATGGCGAATCAGGACACCCCCCTGGTGGGCATCAACCAGGGCCGCCTGGGTTTTCTGGTGGACATTTCCCCGGAGCGCATGCTCGAGGCCCTGGCTTCCATACTCCGTGGAGAATACATCGAAGACCAGCGTTTTCTCCTGGAGGCGCGCATCGGCGAGGACAAGCGTCAGCTGGCCCTCAACGACGTGGTGCTGCACAAGTGGAACACGGCGCGCATGATCGAGTTCGAAACCCGCATCAACGGCCGCTACGTGGACTCTCAGCGTTCCGACGGCATCATCGTATCCACCCCCACGGGTTCCACGGCCTATGCCCTGTCCGGCGGCGGCCCCCTGCTGGAGCCCAGCCTGGACGCTATCATCCTGGTGCCCATCTGTCCCCATCACCTGAGCAACCGCCCCATCGTGGTGCATGGCGACAGCGAGATCTGCATCGAGGCCAGCGGTCGCACAGACCCCAATCACCTGCGCGTCACCTGTGACGGCCAGTCCAGCCTGACCCTGGAAGAGGGCGAGCACCTGGAAGTGCGCAAGTATCCCCGCCCCATACGCCTGTTCCATCCCCTGGAACATGACCACTTCACCCTGTTGCGCGCCAAGCTGGGCTGGGGAGGGCGGCCCTGAATGCTGCAACACATCCAGGTCCGCAATCTGGTCATCGTCCGTGAACTCACCCTGGAACTGCAGCCGGGCATGACCGCCCTCACCGGCGAGACCGGCGCCGGCAAGTCCATTCTGGTGGATGCCCTGGGACTGGTGCTGGGCGACAAGGCGGACAAGAGCATGATACGCAGCGGCTGCGACCAGGCGGAGATCCATGCCATCTTCGACATCGGCGAGCTGCCTGCCGTGCAGGCCTGGCTGGAGGAAAAGTCCCTGGACAGCGGCGGCGAGTGCATCCTGCGCCGGGTGCTGGTGCGTAACGGCCGTTCCCGGGCCTTCGTCAATGGCCGCCCCCTGCCCCAGGCTCTGCTGGCCGAACTGGGCGACATGCTGGTGTCCATTCACGGCCAGCATGAGCACCAGACCCTCATGCATCCCGCTACCCAGCGCAATCTCATCGACGCCTGGGCGGGGCATGACAAACTGGTTCAGGCCATGAAAGAAGCCTACAGGGCTTACACCGAAGCCGGCAGCCGGCTGGAAGCGCTGCGACAGCAGTCACGGGAACGCACCCAGCGTCTGGATTACCTGCAATTCCAGATCGACGAACTGGAACGACTGGGGCTGGAACCGGGGGAAACCGCGGAACTGGAACGCCGCCAGCGGCGCCTGGCCCACGCCGAGGAACTGGCCCGGGAACTGGGTGGGCTGATACAGGGCCTGTACGAAGACGAGCACGCCGCGCAACCCGCCCTGGCCCGGGCATGCGCCCGGCTGGAAACTCTGGGAGAACTGGACGAAGACCTGCAACCGGCCCTGGAACTGCTGGACAGCGCCAGAATCCAGGTGGAAGAAGCCGTGGATCTGCTGCGCGGCCAGGCTGCCGGTATCGAGTTCGACCCCGGCCTGCTGGAAGAAACCGATGCGCGGCTGGCCAGCATTCACGAACTGGCGCGCAAGCACCAGGTGCAGGCCGATGAACTGCCGGATCTTTTGGAAAAGCTCCGGCAGGAATATGCCGCCCTGGAAAACGCCGATCAGACCCTGGCCGATCTGGAACGGCAGACGGAAACACTGGAAAAAGCCTGTGTCCAGGCCGCGGACAAACTTTCCCAGAGCAGGAAAAAGGCCGCCGGAAAGCTTGCCGACACCATCACCGCCAGCATGCAGGAACTTGGCATGCAGGGCGGGCGGTTCGCCGTGGAAGTGACGGACCTGGCCGGGGAAAAACTCGGCCCCAGTGGAAAGGACAGCATCACTTTCATGGTCAGCGCCAATCCCGGTCAACCCCTGGCCCCACTGGCAAAGACCGCCTCTGGAGGCGAACTGTCCCGCATCAGCCTGGCCATACAGGTGGCCACCACCCGCTGCGGCGCCATGCCCACGCTGATCTTCGACGAGGTGGACTCGGGCATCGGCGGCGCCACGGCGGAAACCGTGGGCCGGCTGCTGCGCCAGCTGGGAGAAGGCAGCCAGGTGCTCTGCGTCACCCACCTGCCCCAGGTGGCCTCACAGGCCCACCAGCAGCTGCGCGTAAGCAAGCACACCGATGGCAAGCGCACCGAAACCACCATCGAAGCCCTGGATGAAAATCAGCGCGTGGAAGAAATCGCGCGCATGCTGGGCGGCGTCAACATCACGGCCCGAACCCTGGATCACGCCCGGGAGATGATCGCCACGCCCTAGCCCGAATGATTCACCCGGGAACGCGATGATCGTGCCGGGAGCGGCGTTCAGGTGCGGATTTGCGATTGAATCAATAGCTCAAGCTATTGATGATTGAGCAAATACCGCGGATGGACGGCGAAACCGGTGCGAGGGCGCGTTCAGCGATGCCCGGTAACCTATTGTACTTTGCTAATTTTCTAAAATTCTCCATGAAATACAATAAGCTGGAATACTTCCCTAGCGACCGGGTGAAATATTCGGGCTAGACATCATGTTTTGACCTGCCCATCCTCA
>JALVEW010000116.1 GCA_027030425.1 Sedimenticola sp. | reverse complement strand
GGGAAGATCCAATGGCATGGAACAGCTTGATTCCGTTCCTTGTGACAATTAGCAGGCTGTTGAAAAACACCGTTTTTCGACAGCCTGTGTGTGGCACAAGGATGTGCCACCATGTTCGATGGCTGTAAGCCATTGAAAATGAAGGAAGCGGGAAACCGCGTTTTCCGCTTCCGTAGTTGAAAAAGTCCATGGAAGGACTTTTTCAACATCCTGTTAGGTAGAATTTGACTCCGACCCCTTATATTTGCGGGCTACCCTGACCGGTTGGGACATTTCGGATCAGTACATTCTCCGTAGAGAATCAGCGAATGATCGGCGATATTGAAACCGTGCTTCTTCGCAATCTTCGCCTGGCACTTCTCGATGGTCTCGTCAACGAACTCTTCCACCTTGCCACAGTTGAGGCAGACGATATGATCGTGATGCTCGCCGCGATTGAGCTCAAAGACCGCCTGCCCGCCCTCGAAATGATGACGCTCCGCAAGACCCGCCGCCTCAAACTGGGTGAGAACCCGGTACACCGTCGCCAGTCCGATCTCCTCGTCCCGGGCCAGCAGCTCCTTGTAAACGTCTTCCGCCGTCATATGGCGCTGGGCATTTTCTTCCAGGATTTCCAGGATCTTCATCCTGGGCAGTGTGACCTTGAGGCCCGCCTTGCGAATGATTTGTTGGTCCATCTTGCATGTACTCTCGAACTGTGGAAGCGGTGGTTTCTCCCCGCACCAATCGAACCGGAGGTGTAGCCGGAGCAGGAATCCGTTATCATGTGCGCCTGATACTACTTTAGCCTACACGGGATGCCAATGCGTAAGCTTCTCATTTCTGTTGCTGTGACTGCAAGCCTTGCGGGGTGCAGCAGTATCAACATCGACAGTGACAGCTGGGATCTTTTTGGCGATATCATCCCCAAGTCATTGGAAAAGCTGCCTTTTGTGTACCGGCCGCAGATCATCCAGGGCAATCTCATTGCCCAGGACAATGTCAACCAGCTCAAGCCCGGCATGCACAAGAAACAGGTGGAACTGGTGATGGGCACGGCCCTGCTCCAGGACGTATTCCACGACGACCGCTGGGATTACTACTATGGCATGGGCATAGGCAACATAGAACTGGAGAAGCGCCTGACCCTGTATTTCGAGAACGACAGGCTGGTCCGCATCGTGGGCGACTACCAGCCTCTGCCTCCCCTCCGCGGCGAGGGCGCACCCAAGGATCCAAAAACCATTATCCCGGTTCCCGACTGGCAGCCCGCGCCTGTCAGCCTGTTTGAAAAGGCCATCAATACCGTGGGCCTGGGTGGCGAAGTGGAAAGCGCTGCCGCGAAAGCCGGGGAGAAAACAGGGGAGCAAGCCCAGGATATGGAAGCCATGCCGGCCGGCAAGACAGATACTAGCGCGGAATGAGTCAGGTTTTCTTCCCGTCCCCGATATTCAGCTCCACGATTCCCGTTTCCCGGCCGTCCAGGCTGACGGCATTCCTCTCCCGCCAATACTGTTCCAGGCCATCCCTGCCCTTGCTCTCCGCCCAACGCGGCAGCAGCTCACGCTGTCCCTGAAACGCGTACAGGGGAACGCCAAAGCCGCAGGAGGTCTGCACCAGCTCTATATTCATGAGCATGATCTGGCGTGCTCCGGGAAGGGAAGGAAACTTCGCCGCAAGGGCTTCCCAGCGTTCATCCCGCCGGTGAACCGCTTCACCACGTCCATACAGCCGCAGAATCAGGGGATCACCCTGGAACGCGCAGAACATGAGGGTCATGCGGCCATCATCCCGAAGATGGGCGGCCGTCTCATTCCCGCTGCCCGTGAGATTCAGCCAGGCCACGTGAGAAGCATCCAGCACGCGCAGGCTGTCCAGCCCCTTGGGGGAGAGATTGATACGCCCTTCCCTGTCGGCCGTGGCCACGAAGAACATCTGCTGGGCGGCAATGAACTGGCGGTGGGCGTCTTCCAGGGCGGGATAGCGTCTGGCCATGGGTTCACCCCCGGATGAAATGTTCCCGGTAATAGGCCAGCTCGGCGATGGACTCGCGGATATCGTCCATGGCCAGGTGGGAAGCCTGCTTGCTGAAGCCTTCCGCCAGTTCCGGCGACCAGCGCTTGGCCAGTTCCTTGAGGGTGCTCACATCCAGGTTGCGATAGTGGAAGAAGGCCTCGAGTTCCGGCATCAGCCGCGCCAGAAAACGCCGATCCTGGCAGATACTATTGCCGCACATGGGCGAAGCCCCCGCGGGTACCCATTCACGCAGAAACGCCAGGGTCTGCGCTTCCGCCATGGACAGATCATAGTTGCTGTTCCTCACCCGCTCCGTGAGTCCGGACTGTCCATGCTGGCGGGTGTTCCACTCGTCCATGCCGGCCAGCACCTCATCCGGCTGATGTATGGCAAGTTCCGGCCCTTCGGCCAATACATTCAGTTCACTGTCCGTCACGATGGTGGCAATCTCGATGATCTGGTCGTTGACGGTATCCAGACCGGTCATCTCCAGGTCGATCCATATCAGGTTGTCCTTGGAAACTGGCATAAGTTGATTCACCCAGGTAGAAAAGCCCTCATTTTACGGCATGCACCGGGCGGATTGCGTAAAATGTGCGTTCTCCATATCCCTTGATGACACCATGAACCTGTTTACCTGGATTTTCCTGGCCCTCCTGGCCGGTGGCACATTGCTGGAATACTGGCTGCTCCGGCGCCAGGCCAGGGCCGTTGACAGGCACCGCGACCAGGTGCCCGAAGCCTTTGCGCAAAGCATTTCCCTGGAACAGCACCAGAAAGCGGCGGACTATACCCTGGCGAAAATCCGGGTGGAACGCGCCACCATCCTGTTCAATGCCCTGCTGCTCCTGGGCTGGACCCTGGGCGGCGGCCTGGACTGGCTGTATGACCAGTGGCAGAAGACCGGATGGCCGGTGATATGGCAGGGTACGGGGCTGCTGATTTCCATCCTCGGCATCTCCACCCTGCTGGAACTACCCATCAGTATCTGGCGCACTTTCGGTATCGAGGAGCGCTTCGGCTTCAACCGCAGCAGCATCCGGCAGTTCGTCAGCGACCAGCTACTGCAACTGGGACTGATGTTGGTCATCAGCATTCCCTTGGTCGCCAGTATTCTCTGGCTCATGGGAAAAGCCGGCAGGCTGTGGTGGCTGGAAGCCTGGCTGGTATGGATGCTGTTCACCCTGAGCATCACCTGGGCCTACCCCAGGCTGATTGCGCCCCTGTTCAACAAATTCACTCCCCTGGATGACCCTTCCCTGCGGAATCAGCTGGAAGCCCTGCTGCAACGCTGCGGATTTCACAGCCGAGGGATATTCGTCATGGACGGCTCCAGACGTTCCGCCCACGGCAACGCCTATTTCAGCGGCTTTGGCAAGAACAAGCGCATCGTGTTCTTCGATACCCTGCTCGAAGGACTGTCAGCAGATGAAATCGAAGCTGTGCTGGCCCACGAACTGGGGCATTTCAAACGCCGGCATATTCTCAAGGGCATGCTCACCATGGCCGCGATCTCTCTTTTGGGCCTGGCGTTGCTGGGCTGGCTGCGCCAGCAGCCCTGGTTCTTTGGGGGCCTGGGGGTATCCGTACAGGATGACGCCATGGCCCTGGCGCTGTTCCTGCTGGTGATTCCCGTATTCACTGTTTTTTTCACGCCCCTGTTCTCCGCCCTTTCCCGCAAGCACGAGTTCGAAGCGGATGATTACGCCGCCTCCCAGGCCAGCGCCAAAGCCCTCATCAGCGGCCTGGTGAAAATATACCGGGACAATGCCAGCACCCTTACGCCGGATCCCCTGTACTCCGCCTTTCACCACAGCCATCCCCCAGCCCCGGTGCGCGTGGCACATTTATCTTCTAGAATCAGATAACAACAACCGACATTCTGGACAATACGATGAAAAACTTCCTATTTGGTACCCTGTGCGCACTCGGGCTCGCCAGCGTGGCCCAAGCCGGCGAAGATTTCCATGCCGAAAAATTTCACCAGACCAACTGTACCGGCTGCCACGACAGCAAGGTATATACCCGCAGCAACCGACGGGTAAACTCGTTCCCGCGCCTGGAATCCCAGGTGCGCATGTGCGACGCCAACCTGGGAAAGAAACTGTTCGAGGATGACATTCTTTCCCTTACCGATTACCTGAACGACAACTACTACCACTTCAACAAATGAACAAAGGATACTGATGGCCCGCCGCCGGCTCACCAAGAGGCAGCGCGACCGCATCGCCCGGCTGCAGGAAGAAAGGCGCAACCGCCTTGCGGCGAAGGCTGAGCAGGCTCTGCGGGACGCAGACGGGGAGGAAGTCCGGGAAGGCCGGGTCATCAGCAGGCACGGGCAGCATCTGATGATTCAGGATGGGGCTGGCAAACAATACCACTGCCTGTTTCGCCAGAACCTGGGAGATATTGTCTGCGGTGACCGGGTGCTCTGGCAACCCGTGGCCGATGGCCAGGGGGTGGTGGTCTCCCTGCTCCCCAGAAATACCGTGCTATCCCGTCCGGACTACAGTGGTCGGGACAAGCCCCTGGCCGCCAACATCACCCAGCTGGTCGTGGTGCTGGCCCCCCGTCCGCCGCCCACGGGCTACCTCACCGACCAGTATCTCATTGCGGCGGAACTCATTGGCGCAAAGGCCCTGATCACCCTCAACAAGGCCGATCTGCTGGCGCCCGAGGAATGGCAGGCGTTTCAACAGACGTTTGGGCGTTACAGGGATATCGGCTATCCGGTCATTGCCGTGAGCGCCAGGCGGGAACATGGCCTGGAACCCCTGCTGGAGCATCTGAAGGGGGAAACCAGCATCCTGGTCGGACAGTCGGGGGTAGGCAAATCATCCCTGATCAATGCAATGATTCCCAACCGGGAAGAAGCCGTAGGCGAACTGTCGGAAGCCAGCGGACTTGGGCGGCATACCACCTCCGTGGCCACCCTGCACTTCCTCCAAAATGGCGGGGAAATCATCGATTCCCCCGGCGTACGCAGCTTTCGCCTTGGACAAATCGGCATCCGGGACCTGGAAAAGGGCTTTCGGGAGTTTGCACCCTATCTGGGAAAATGCCGTTTCAGCAACTGCCGGCATCGCAACGAGCCCGGTTGCGCTTTGATCGAAGCCGTAGAGGCTGGCGCCATCCATCCCGAGCGGTTGAAAAATTTTCTGCACATGGCGGAGCAGCTGGAAAAGCCGCGCTGACCCGTATCGCTTCCGTGTGACCGCCAGGGATGGTGGAAATGCTGAAAATGCCGGGAGCATTTTCAGTGCCATGCTTTTGCACAGGGATGCGCTTATGTCGCGGGAGGACAGGACGTCCGGAGCGACCAGCGATGTACCTACATCCCT
>JALVEW010000115.1 GCA_027030425.1 Sedimenticola sp. | reverse complement strand
GTTCACCGCGGTGGGGCGCGCCGCCGCCAGCTGGGCGAGGTCGTCTTCCATGGCCGCCTTCCATCCGCTGCGCGCCTGCCGCCAGGCATCCCTGGCCGCCAGCACCACCCCGTAGGCCGCGGTGACGCCTATGGCCGGAGCGCCGCGCACCACCATGTCGGTGATGGCCTGGGCGGCATTGCTGGCGTGCTCGCAATGGATGAAATACTCGATATGCGGCAGAAGGCGCTGATCCAGCAGATAAAGCTCGTTTGCCTGCCAGAGCACCGCATCATCCGGGCTGATCTCTCGTTTCAGTACAGGGGTTTTCATTTTAGTCTGAATCAGGCGAATCCTGGTGATCAGCGCCTGATTCTACACCAGTGCCGCGGACATGGCCCGTGGAGGCCCATTCTTCATCACCCGAAATGCCCAACGGGCCCCTCCGGATAGTAAGATAGGGCTCATCTTCAACCACCAGCATCCACCTCATGCAAGCAGAAACCCTCATTCATCCCGCCTGGATCATCCCCGTGGCGCCCGCCGGCCAGGTCCTGGAGCAGCATGCCATTGCCATCGACCAGGGCCGCATCAGCGCCATCCTGCCTTCCGCCGAGGCCAGGGAGCAGATCAGCGCCGGCACCGTGGTGGAACTGCCGGATCATGCCCTGATCCCCGGCCTGGTCAATGCCCACACCCACAGCCCCATGAGCCTGTTCCGCGGCCTGGCAGACGACATCCCCCTCATGGACTGGCTGACCAACCACATCTGGCCCGCGGAACAGCGCTGGGTGAACGCGGAATTCGTCGCAGACGGCAGCCGCCTGGCCATGGCGGAGATGATCCGCGGCGGCACCACCTGCTTCAACGACATGTACTTCTTCCCCGACGTCACCGGGCAGGCTGCCCTGGAAGCCGGCATGCGCGCCGTGCTGGGCATGATTCTCATCGACTTTCCCTCCGCCTGGGCCGCCGATGCCGATGATTACCTGAACAAGGCCGTCAAGCTGCATGACCAGTTCCGCCATGAGCCCCTGGTGAAAGCCATCTTCGCGCCCCACGCGCCCTATTCGGTGTCCGACGCCCCTTTGCGGCGGGTGCGCACCCTGGCCAACGAGCTGGAGCTGCCCATTCACATGCACGTCCACGAAACGGCGGACGAAATCCGTCAGAGTCTGGAGAACTTCGGCCAGCGCCCCCTGGCCCGCCTGGAGGCCCTGAACCTGCCCGGGCCGGATTTCATCGCCGTGCACATGACCCAGCTCGAGGACAATGAAATCGACGCCTTCGCCGCCAGCGGCAGCCACGTGGTGCATTGCCCGGAATCCAACCTCAAGCTGGCCTCGGGCTTCTGTCCCGTGGCCAGGCTGCTGGACGCCGGGATAAACGTGGCCCTGGGCACGGACGGCGCGGCCAGCAACAATGACCTGGACATGCTGGGGGAGATGAAAACCACCGCCCTCCTGGGAAAAGGCGTGGCGGAAAACCCCGAAGCCCTGCCCGCCGCCCAGGTGCTGGCCATGGCCACCCTCAACGGCGCCCGCGCCCTGGGGCTGGAAGACGAGATCGGCTCCCTGGAAACGGGCAAGGCCGCGGACATCACCGCCATCGATCTCGGCCGGCTGGAAACCCGCCCCCTGTTCGACCCCGTGTCCCAGATCGTCTATGCCGCGGGCCGGGAGCAGGTGAGCGATGTCTGGGTGAACGGCTGCCGCCTGCTGGATAACGGCCGGCTCACGCGCATGGATCTCCAGCAGCTCCTGGCCAACGCCGGGCAGTGGCAGGAAAAGCTGATAGAATGGCGCGAAGCAGAAGCCTCCTGAACGAGCCGCCATGAGCCACCACAACGTCGATCAAACCGAAGTCAACAAGTTCGAGGAACTGGCCTCGCGCTGGTGGGACCCCTACAGCGAGTTCAAGCCCCTGCACGAAATCAACCCCCTGCGCCTGGCCTACATCGAAGATCACGCCGGCGGGCTGGCGGGAAAGAAGGTGCTGGACGTGGGCTGCGGCGGCGGCATACTCGCCGAATCCATGGCGGAGAAAGGCGCGGCGGTCACGGGCATAGACATGGGCGAGGCCAACCTGGAAGTGGCGCGCCTGCACCTGCTGGAAAGCGGCCTTGAAGTGGACTACCGCCAGCTGCCCGTGGAAAAGCTGGCGGAGGAAATGCCCGGCGCTTTTGATGTGGTCACCTGCATGGAGATGCTGGAGCACGTGCCCGATCCCGGTTCCGTGATTCGCGCCTGCGCCACCCTGGTCAGGCCCGGCGGCAAGGTGTTCTTCTCCACCATCAACCGTAATCCCAAGTCCTATTTGTTCGCCATCGTGGGCGCGGAATACCTGCTGCATCTTCTTCCCAAGGGCACCCATGACTACGCCCGCTTCATCCGCCCCTCGGAACTGAACCGCTGGGTGCGCGAGGCCGGCCTGGAAACCCGGGACATCACCGGCATGACCTACAACCCCTTCACCCGGGTCTATCGCCTGGACCCCGGCGACGTGGACGTGAACTACCTGGTCACCACGGACAAGCCGGAGGAATGACCGGGTGACCGAGGACATCCACGCCGTCCTGTTCGACCTGGACGGCACGCTGGCGGACACGGCCCCGGACCTGGCCCATGCCCTGAACCGCACCCTGGAACACTTCGGCCGTCCCGCCCTGCCCTTCGAGGCAATCCGCCCCGTGGTTTCCCATGGCGGCATTGCCCTGATACGCCGGGGCTTCGGCATGGAGCCCGAAGACCGGGGCTTCGAGGAACGCCGCCAGCATCTGCTGGATGTGTACCTGAACAATATCTGCACTCATACACGGCTGTTTCCCGGCATGGAAGCCGTGCTGACGCGGCTGTGCGCCCGGAACATCCCCTGGGGCATCGTCACCAACAAGCCCTCCTGGCTCACGGACCCCCTCATGGCGGCCCTGCCCATGCCCTGCGGCACCGGGGTCGTCGTCAGCGGCGACACCCTGCCCCAGCGCAAGCCCCATCCGGCTCCCCTGCTCCATGCCGCCGAAAGACTGGACACAGACCCCGCCCATTGCCTGTACGTGGGCGATGCCGAACGGGACATCGAAGCCGGCCGCGCCGCGGGCATGACCACCGCCTGCGCCCTGTTCGGCTACCTGGGGGAAGAAGATCGCCCCGAGGACTGGGGCGCGGATCTGTGGCTGCGCCAACCCGGGGACCTGCTCG
>JALVEW010000114.1 GCA_027030425.1 Sedimenticola sp. | reverse complement strand
TTTCGATACGCTGCCTGTCACCTTGGCGCCCAGGGCCTGGAGCTGCGCTTTGACCTCATTGCGCGGGCGGCTGAGGGTGCCGGTGAGGACGAAGGTCTTGCCTGCCAGAGGCTGTTCCCCGGCGGCGAGCGTTTCTACCGCCGGCCAGTGTATGCCTGCTGCCAGCAGCTTGTCGATGACTTCGCGGTTGTGGGGCTGGCGGAAGAAGGCGGCGATATGGGCGGCGACGACGGGGCCGATGTCCGGCACCTGCTGCAATCTGTCTTCATCGGCCTGTTCCAGGGCTTCCAGGGTGCCGAAGTGCCGCGCCAGAGTCTGGCTGGTGGCCTCCCCCACTTCGCGTATGCCCAGGGCGTAGAGAAAACGCGCCAGGGTGGTTTCCTTGCTGCGCGCCAGGGCTTCGAGAAGGTTTTGTGCGGATTTCTCCCCCATGCGCTCCAGGGCCATGAGCTGTTCCTTGCTGAGGCTGTACAGATCGGCGGGATCATGCACCAGCCCCTGGTCCACCAGCTGCTCCACCAGCTTGTCACCCAGGCCCTCGATGTCCATGGCCCGGCGGGAGGCGAAGTGCTTGATGGCTTCCTTGCGCTGGGCGGGGCAGAACAGGCCCCCGGTGCAGCGTGCCACGGCCTCGCCTTCGGGCTTGATGACGTCGGAGCCACAGACGGGGCAGTGCTTGGGCAGCACCACTTCCCTGGCGTCCCTGGGCCGCCGCTCGGGGAGCACGCGCACGATTTCGGGAATCACGTCCCCGGCCCGGCGCACATAGACCGTATCGCCGATATGCACGTCCTTGCGGCGCACCTCATCCATGTTGTGCAAGGTGGCATTGCTCACCACCACGCCGCCCACTTCCACGGGGGCCAGGCGCGCCACCGGGGTGACGGCGCCGGTGCGGCCCACCTGGAATTCCACGTCCCTGACGGTGGTCAGGGCCTCCTGGGCGGGAAACTTGCGGGCGATGGCCCAGCGCGGGGCGCGGGAGACATAGCCCAGGCGCTGCTGCTGTTCCAGGTCGTTGACCTTGAACACCACGCCATCGATCTCATAGTCCAGGCTGTCGCGCTTCTCGCTCATGGCGGCGAAATAGTCCAGGCAGCCCTGGAGGCCGGACACCACTTTCAACTCGGGCGATACGGGCAGGCCATAGCTTCGAATGACTTCCATGACGCCACTGTAGCTGTCGCCCGGTATTTCCACGGACAGCTCGCCCCAGCCATAGGCGTAGAAAGACAGGGGGCGGCTGGCGGTAACTTTGGGATCGAGCTGGCGCAGGCTGCCCGCCGCGGCGTTGCGCGGATTGGCAAAGGTCTTTTCCCCCTTGCGCCGGGCCCGTTCGTTCAGTTCCTCGAAACCATTCTTGGGCATGAAGATCTCGCCCCGCACTTCCAGGACCTCGGGCCAGCCCTGTCCCCGCAGGCGCAGGGGGATGGCGCCTATGGTGCGCACGTTGCTGGTGACATCCTCGCCCCGGTGGCCGTCCCCCCGGGTGGCGCCCTGCACCAGAACGCCCTTCTCATAGCGCAGGCTGATGGCCAGGCCGTCCAGCTTGGGCTCGGCGCTGTATTCCACCTGCTCCACTTTTAGCAGCTTGCGCACGCGCTCGTCGAAATCGGCCATTTCCCCGTCGCTGAAGGCATTGCCCAGGGACAGCATGGGCACGGCATGGCGGACTTCGGTGAATTCCTTCAGGGGCTGGGCGCCCACCCGCTGGGTGGGGGAGTCGGGAGTCACCAGTTCTGGATGGGCGGCCTCCAGTTCCTGGAGTTCGCGCATGAGGCGGTCGTACTCGCTGTCCGGAATCTCCGGATCGTCCAGCACGTAATAGCGGTAGTTGTGGTAATCGATCTGCTCGCGCAGCTCACGAACCCGCGCTTCCAGGGCCTTGCCTTTCATTTGTGCAGTCTGGCCAGGCGCAGCTTGCGGCGGTGTTCCATGATGGCGTCACGGGTGTGCTGTATGGTCTGCTTGCTGAGCACGCTATGGGTTTCGTCCTGCAGCACCCCGCCCAGTATGCCCGCCAGCTCGTTGGCGGTGTAAAGCATGTCGGAATAGATTTCCAGGCCGTCGCGTACGCCGGGCAGCTGGGTGAACAGGGTCAGGCCCGGCGTGGTGAAGCCTTCCATGTCGTCGAGAGGAAAGTGGCCCGGATTGACCAGGCTGGCCACGCTGAACAGCACCCTGTCGGGATAGCGGCTGTCGTGGCGATGGTAGATGTTCATGGCGCCGGCCTGCAGCCCCACCTGCGCCATGGCGGCCTGGATATCCGCCCCGGAAAAGTCCCCGTCCTGGCGCACCAGGGCAATCTGCACCAGCATTTGGGGCAGGCTCTCCCGTTCTTCCGGGGAGGCGTGCAGGTAGTCATCCCGGGCGTCGGCGCTGAAGTCCGGTTCTTCGGTTCGCGCTTCCTCCACCGGCTGGGGCTCGGGCTCGGGCTCCAGCTCGAGTTCGGGGACATCGGACGCCTGTTCCGGCTCCGGCTCATCCACCAGCAGGGGCTCCTGGAAAACGGCGGGCTCCCCGTCAGACTTTTCCCTGACCACGGCGCTGAAGCTGGGCACGTCCTCTTCCACGGGCTCCTGTTCCGCCAGCTCCCGCTGCAGCCGCCGGGCCTGGCGCAGTGACAGCCCCTTGAGACGGGTGCGCGAGCGCTTGTATCTGTCCCACAGGTAGATCACCACCACCAGGACCATGCCGGCGACGAGCAATATCAGGCGTAACTGGTCTGCGTCCATTTCCTGTCAGCTGGAGAATCGGTTTGGGTGATTGTAGCCATTCACGAAGGCATTGAATATCAGCAATATCCCTATTTTTCGGGAAATCTCGTACCCGGTGAATACACCACCAGCCGACGGGGCTGTTCAAGCAGGTTTTTCTGGTAAAAGGCCAGCAGCTCCGCCTTGTCCAGGGACTTGACCCGCTCCGCCACCTGGGCGTTGAAATCGAAGCTGTAGTGCTCCCGCTCCATGTCGTTCATGTAACGCACGGCGCGAATGAGCATCATATCGTCCTTCTTCAGCAGCTTGCTCACCAGGCCGGCCTTGTGAGTCGCAAACTCTTCTTCACTCATGGCCTGCAGCTCAGCGGCATAGGTTTGCACGAAAGCCTCCATGCGCTTTTGCAGCTCGGCGGCGGACACGGCAGAGGACTGCACCAGGAACAGCATGCCCGGCATCTTCTCAGACTCGGTGAAGGCGGCGGCCACCACATAGCCCAGCTGCTGTTCGGTGCGCAACTCACTGAAGAAGGGGCTGGCCAGGATATGCCCCAGCAGCCGCCAGCGGGCCTGTTCGTCCAGGCTCTTTTCATTCCCCTGGTAACTGATGACCACGGCGGAGTCCGGGTGATCCACGTCGTAGCGATAGTTCAGGGTCTTGCCCCGGGGGATGATGGTCAGGTGCGGTTCCGGCACTTCCTTCAGCCGGGAACCGGAAAGCAGTTGCTGCTTGAGCACTTGGTCCATGGCCCGGGCATCCGCCGCGGTGAGATTGCCATAGGCCAGCACCTGGACTTCCACCTCGTCGAACAGCTGAGCCGCGTAGTCCCGAAGCTGCGCCAGGGTCAGGGAGTCCAGGGCCGCGAGTTTCTGTTTCGGGCTCCAGGATGGCGTGAGCAGCCGGCGGGTGCGCTCCCCCAGAATCTGCTGGTAGGGGCGCTCCAGGGACTGGTTGGCCAGGCTGCGCTGCATCTTCGCCTTGTATAGCTCGAAGCGGTCCTCCACCAGCTGCGGATGCCTGAGGGCGGCGAGCACCTTCTTCAGCAGCACCGGCTGTTTTTCGTCATAGCCGTAGATGAGCAGGTTCAGACCCTCCATGGTGGGCTCCATGCTGTAGCTCAGGCCGGCCAGCTGGGCGGGATAGGACCAGGCGTTGAGTTCATCCTTCACCAGGTCCACGAGCAGTGAGAGGCTGACGGCCCGGGCTGCCGTGCTTCGCGCGCCAGGCATTTCCAGCCTCACGTTGAAGGCGGCCTTGGGAAGTCCAAAATCCTTGTCCTTCTGGTACCAGAGCATGTCCCCGGGCTCCCGCACCAGGGCCACGGGCGCATCCATGGCCTGTCCCGCCGTCTTCAGTTCCACCTTGTCGGGCATGAAGGGGTTGGGCTCGGGAAGGGCCAGCCAGTCGTCAGGCTTCGCCCCGCGCCATTGCGCCAGCAGCTTGCTGTCGATGCCAGCCACCCGGTATGGCACCTGGTAAAAGGCTTCCACCTTGTCGGTCTCGACCTCGGGGTCCACCAGGGTGATGGCCAGGTTGTCCGGCCGCAGGTAGCCCAGCAGTTCCTCCATCAGTTCGGGTTTCCATTCCAGCAGCACCTTGCCGCCCCGCAACACTTCCGCCGGGGGATAACGCAGCAGCTTGCTGGACAGGATCATGGCGTAAACGCTCGCCGGCGTCTTTTCCTCGAAGCGGAAGTCCAGCTCGGATTTCTTCTTCAGCTCATCGAAACGCCATTTCTCCACGCCCCGGCTGGCCAGCAGGTCGATGTACTGAAAAAGATATCCGGTGATTTCCGGTACATGGGCCACCCCGTCGTCCGTCAGCTCCATGGTCACATTGAAAACCCCCTGCACATCGTCCAGGCTGTCACCGCCGGCGCTCAGGGAAGTGATCCAGCCCTTTTCCCGCAGCAGGTTGTACAGGCTGCCCTGCCCCTCATCACCAACGAAATGGGCCACGTAGTTGACGGGCCTGGTCATCCAGTGCCGGCGTTGGGAGGGAATGGGAAAGCCCAGGGTGAGCTTGTGCAGTTTCTTCAGGGGCTTCACGTCCACTTCCAGGGGCAACTGTTCCGGCCTGTACAGCAGCTCGTCCCTGCCGGGCACATAGGGCTTGGCGTCACGATCCGGCACGGCGGAGAATTTCTCCTCCACCCAGGCGCGCAACACCGGCAGGGGCTGGGGGCCGACCACGGTAAGGCCCATGAGATTGGCGGAGTAGTGTTTCTCGTAAAAGTCGATGAGATCGTCGCGCACCTTGTCGTTTTCACGATCCGCCAGGGTATCCAGGCTGCCCACGAAGAAACGCGCATAGGGGCTGGCCGGGTTGTAGCTCTGCTTTTCCGCGGCATCGATACGCCGGGAATCGTCCTTGAGCTTGAGTTGGTATTCCGAGTGCACGGCGTTGGCTTCGCGCTCCACATACTTGGCATCGAACAGGGGCGCGATGAAAAACTGGGCGAAGCGGTCCAGGGCGGGCTCCAGGGCCTCGGCCTTGATATCGAAGAAATAAGTGGTCAGGTTTTCGGCGGTGAAGGCATTGTCACTGCCACCATTGCGCTTGATGAACGCGGAATAGCCGTCCACGTCCGGGTATTTCTCCGTGCCCATGAACAGCATATGCTCCAGAAAATGTGCCAGACCGTCCCGCCCCGGCGGATTGCTGGCGCTGCCCACCTGCACGCTCAGGGCCGCCGCGGCCTTGTCCGCCTCGGGGTCGGACACGAGCAGCACCCGCATCCTGTTGGGCAATGTCAGGTATTCATAGGCGGCCTTGTCGTTTTCTCCCTTGATGACCGTCTGCGCATGAGTGTCGGAAACGGCTTTTTCCGGCTGATGAACACAGCCCCCCAGCAGCAGGCCAAGGAGGAGAGGAAGGATGATTTTTCTCATTTCTTGTAGATGTCCCTGAATTGATACAAAACGTCTATTGTGACTTGAAAAGCAGCATCAGGTTCCCCTGGTGACGCACCTGCAGGCCGGAAAGAAAACTCATGCCCAGAAGCACTTTCTCCGGCATGTCGCCCTCGATGACCACTGCAGGCACATTGCGCCGCTCGATGTCCCCGATCTTTACCCGGTTCAGGCGGATGGACCAGGCCTTGGCCCGACCGGAAGCCGTGCTGACCAGGGTTCTTTCACCCCGCCTGGCGTAATCCAGGTTCAGACGCCGGGCCTGGGCTTCGCTAAGGGCCACCAGGTTGGCGCCGGTATCCACCACCATGGCCACGGAGCGGCCATTGATGCTGCCCTGTATGGAATAGGCGCCCTGGTTGTCCAGCAGCACCCGCGCCTCCAATCGTGTCCTGCGCTTGTAGCTGGAGGCCACGGAACTGCCCAGGCGCAGGGTCTGCCGCTGTCCGCCGTATTCCACCACGGCCCGGTCGGGATCGGCGCTGAGAAGCTTCACGCCTTCAGGGCTGGTATCGCCCTGGGCCAGCATGCGGTTGCGGCCATCTATGGACAGCATGGCCTTGCCGGGAAAAAGTGCCATGACCTTTACCCTGTCAACGGCCCAGGCCGTCTGCAAAAAGCTCAGCATCAGGATGACAGCCAGTCTCACCATGGCCACACCCGGTAACTGAGCTGCAACAGCACCAGGGCATAGATCCCGGCCAACAGGTCGTCCACCATGATGCCCAGGCCGCCCTCCAGGTTCCTGTCCAGCCAGCGAATGGGCCAGGGCTTCCAGATATCGAACAGACGGAACAGCAGAAACCCCAATACCATGCCCTGCCAGCCAGGCGGCGCGGCCACCATGGTGACGAAATAGCCGGCGAACTCGTCCCAGACGATGCCGCCATGGTCATGCACCCCCAGGTCTTTGGAGGTTCGCCCGCACAGCCAGATGCCGGCCAGAATCACCAGGCCCAGCGCCAGCAGGTACAGGGGCGGGGACAGCCATGACAGGGGAATGTAGAGGGCCGCCGCCGCCAGGGTGCCGAAAGTGCCCGGCGCCACGGGGGCGCAGCCGGAGCCGAAGCCGAAGGCCAGCAGGTGCACGGGGTTCTTCAGGTTTGGGGAAGGCAGGCGGCTCATGCGAAATGCTCCCATCCCCTGGGAAGGGGTAGCGCCCTGCTCCGGGCGTCCAGCAGTTCCACCCCCTGACCGGGCAGCATTTCGCCAATGCAGGCGGCCTCCACGCCGTCGGGCGGCGCCTCGCCGGCCGGCAGGGTGAAGCAGAGTTCGTAATCGTCGCCCCCGGCGACGGCCAGGGCAAAGTCCCCCGTGACCGAGACATATTCCCGCACCTGGGCAGACATGGGAATACGCTCCAGAAGGATACGCGCCGCGCATCCGCTCTGTTGGCAGATATGGCCCAGGTCCGCCACCAGGCCGTCGGAAAGGTCGATACAGCTGGTGGCGCCCGCCCCTGACAGCGCCCGGCCCTCGGCTATCCTGGGGCAGGGCTGCTCCAGCCGCTGGCGCAGGTCGCCCGGGTCTTCATCTGCCAGCAGGCGTTTCAGGGCCAGAGCCGCGTCCCCCAGGGTGCCGGTGACATAAATTTTGTCCCCGGGCCGGGCCGTGGAACGGCGCAGCGCCCGCCCCGGTTCCACGAAACCCGTGAGCTGCAGGGTGATGCTCATGTGCCCTTGGCAGGTGTCGCCCCCCACCAGCGCCACGTCATGCTCGGCGGCCAGAGCGGAAAACCCCGCTGAAAAGGCCGACAGCCATTCATGGTCAATGGCGGGGAGGCTGATGGAAAGCAGGGCCCAGGCAGGCCTGGCGCCCATGGCGGCAAGGTCGCTGAGATTCACCGCCAGAACCTTGTGCCCCAGGGCGCGGGGGGCCACGTCGGGAAGAAAATGGCGTCCGGCGATGAGGGTGTCCATGGTCATGGCCAGGCGCATGCCCGGCGGCGCTTCGAGGAGGGCGCAGTCATCCCCCACTCCCAGGGCCACGTCTTGCCGCGTCCCGGACAAGCCGGAGAAATAACGTTCGATGAGCTGAAATTCAGCCACGCTTCCTGGCAGCCACTTCCACCGGCCGCAGAACCTGGGCCAGCTTGTCCAGCACGCCGTTGATGTACTTGTGGCCCTTGTCGGCGCCGAAGGTCTTGGCCAGTTCCACCCATTCGTTGATTACCACCCGGTAAGGCACTTCCGGATGCTTGAGCAGCTCATAGGCCCCCAGGCGCAGGATGGCGCGCTCCACCAGATCCACTTCCTCCACGGGACGGTCCAGCAGGGGCTTGAGGCCGTCATCCAGGCTGTCCAGCTGGGTGGGCACGCCGCGGACCAGATCCTGGAAATAGTCCACCTGGAAGTCACCGCCGGGGTGCTCGGCAAGAAAACCGTTGATGATTTCGCCGATGTTGTCCCCGGTCACCTGCCACTGGTAGATGGCCTGGGTGGCCAGGGAGCGGGACTTGCTGCGCTTGTTGCTCACAGCTGGCGCAGCAGATTGACCATTTCGATGGCGGAGGCGGCCGCTTCGCCGCCCTTGTTGCCGGCCTTGGTGCCAGCGCGTTCGATGGACTGCTCGATGCTGTCCACGGTGAGTACACCAAAGGCAATGGGCACGCCATGACTCAGGGAAACTTGGGCCATGCCCTTCACCGCTTCTCCGGCCACGTATTCGAAGTGGGGGGTGCCGCCGCGAATCACCGCGCCAAGGGCGATGATGGCGTCGTATTTGCCGCTGGCCGCCACCTTGTCCAGCACCACGGGCATCTCGAAGGCGCCGGGCAGGCGCACGATGGTGATGTCATCCTCGTCCGCGCCATGACGCTTGAGGGTGTCGATGGCGCCTGCTTCCAGGTGGCTCACCACAAAGCTGTTCCAGCGCGCCACCACCAGGCAGTAGCGGCCACCGCTGGCGACGAGGTTTCCTTCAATGGTCTTGATGCTCATATCAGTTACTCCTGTTCTTCAGGGAGTTCGAAATCGACGAATTCAGTGACTTCCAGGTGGAAGCCGGCCAGGGCATGCAGGTGCTTGGGCGCGCTCATGACACGCATCTTCTTTACGCCCAGGTCGATGAGAATCTGCGCCCCCACGCCAAAGGTGCGCAGCTCCTTGTCCTTGATCTTGCCATGATCGATGGGCACCGCGCCATCGGCGCTGCCCTTGAGCTGGCAGGCCTGGATGCGCTGCACGATGTCCCTTGCCGTGTCGTGGTTGCGCAGGATGACCACGATGCCGCCGCCTTCGTACTCGATCTGCTTCATGGCGTTCTTCAGGGGCCAGCCGCATTCTTCATAAGAGGCCCCCAGCAGATCGCACAGGCTGTTCTGCACATGCACCCGCACCAGCACGGGCTCATCTTCCCGGATCACGCCCTTGACCAGGGCCAGGTGCACTTCGTTGTCCACCACGTCCTGATAGGCAATGACCCGGAAGTCCCCGGCTTCCGTGGGCAGCAGGCATTCGTTGATGCGCTCCACGGTTTTCTCGTTGCGCACCCGGTACTCGATGAGATCGGCGATGGTGCCGATCTTCAGGCCATGTTCGGCGGCAAACTTTTCCAGGTCGGGGCGGCGCGCCATGGTGCCGTCCTCGTTGAGAATCTCCACGATGACGGAGGCCGGCTCCAAACCGGCCAGACGCGCCAGGTCGCAACCGGCCTCGGTGTGCCCGGCACGCACCAGCACGCCCCCGGGCTGGGCCATGAGGGGGAAGATATGGCCGGGCTGCACCAAGTCTTCCGGCTTGGCGTCGGCCTTGACCGCCGCCTGTACCGTGATGGCGCGGTCAGCGGCGGAAATCCCCGTGGTCACGCCCTCCGCCGCTTCGATGGAAATGGTGAAATTGGTGGATTCGAGCTGGTCCGCGGCATTCACCATGAGGGGCAGGCGCAGCTGCTGGCAGCGCTCCTTGGTAAGCGTCAGGCAAATCAGCCCCCGCCCATACTTGGCCATGAAGTTGATGGCGTCCGGCGTCACCTTGTCCGCGGCAATGACCAGATCGCCTTCATTTTCACGATCCTCGTCATCCATGATGATGACCATTTTGCCCTGACGCAGATCTTCGATGATTTCTTCGGTAGTATTGAGTGCCATTGGCATCCCGGTTCTGTACAAACCGCGTGAAAAGAAAGCAGGAGATTCTAGCATGAACCAGCCGTCGGAAGGTGTCATCAAATTTCACCTGGCCCATGAGCATGGCCCCGCCCTGCCTGAGGAAATAACCGCCGAACTGCGGGCCTG
This sequence comes from Sedimenticola sp., assembly GCA_027030425.1. Classification (GTDB taxonomy): domain Bacteria; phylum Pseudomonadota; class Gammaproteobacteria; order Chromatiales; family Chromatiaceae; genus Thiolapillus. The sequence continues at coordinate 1,555 of JALVEW010000114.1, read as the reverse complement.
GTTCGTGATTCTGCGCAAACTGGAGCTACTGGGCCGGGACCCCGGCCGTTACCTGGGCTACGCCTACGGCAATCTCAGTGTGCGAACAGCGGGCGGCTTTGTCATCACCTGTACCCAGACCAGCGGCAGGAACGAACTGGGCCTGGAGGATTTTGCCCGGGTCAGGGATTTCGACAGCCGCGGCAACCGGCTGGCATCGGAAGGCCCCTGCCCACCTTCCTCGGAAGCCATGACCCACGGCGCCGTGTACCAGGCCCTGCCCCGGGCCGGGGCGGTCTTTCACGTGCATTCCCCGCAGATATGGCAAAAAGCGAAAGCGCTGGGACTGCCGGAAACCGATGCCGCCATCGAATACGGCACCCCGGAAATGGCCGAAGCCGTCATCAGCCTGCTGCGAAACACCCCCGCCGGGGTGTTCAGCATGGGCGGACATGAAGACGGCATCGTCGCCTGGGGAAAGGATGCCGCCGAAGCCGGGTGCCGCCTGCTGGAGAGCTTGGCGCGGGCTTTGTCGGGGACGAAGGGGTCGGAGTCGCATCAGGGCGATACTGCGTGATTCAACCCTTCGTGGCGATTTGACTCCGACCCCGTTTGCCTGCGACCCCGTTTGCCTGCCCGACCCCTTCACTGAAACCCGTCCTACACGAAACCTGCCTTTGCCAGGGCTTCCATGGTCAGGCCCTCGGCCCCCGGCTCGGCGGCCTTGTCGCCCAGCAGCAGGCGTTCGAGATAGCGGGCGATGAGATCGACTTCCAGGTTCACCCGGCTGCCCGGCTGGTAGGTATCCATGATGGTTTCCTGGAGGGTGTGGGGCACGATGTTCAGCTCGAAACGGGCGCCGTCCACGCCGTTCACCGTAAGGCTGGTGCCGTCCACGGTGATGGAACCTTTGTGCACGATGTATTTGGCCAGCTCCTTCGGCGCTTCAATGACGAAACGCACGGAGCGGGCGTCTTCCTGGCGGGAGATCACCGTGCCCAGGCCGTCCACGTGGCCGCTCACCAAGTGCCCACCCAGGCGGGTGGCCAGAGTCAGGGCTTTTTCCAGATTCACCGGACTGCCGGGCTTGAGTCCGCCCAGGGAGGTGAGGGACAACGTCTCCCGGGACACATCCGCCAGGAAACCATTGCCCGGCAGTTCCACCGCCGTGAGGCAGACGCCGTTGACGGCAATGCTGTCTCCCAGCTCCACGTCCGACAGATCCAGCTTGCCGGTTTCTATGCCCAGGCGGATATCACCGCCCTTATCCTGCATGCTTGTGATACGACCGATGGCCTGGATGATGCCTGTGAACATGAGTCACTACTCCCCGGCAGGTACTGCCGTAATGCGAAAATCTTTTCCCACCTGGCGGATGTCCCGGATGCTCAGTTCAATACGGTCCGCCATTTTCTCCAGCCCCGGCAAATGGAACAGGCCCCGGGCCTGATGCCCCATGAGATGGGGCGCCATGTAGATGATGAGTTCATCGATGAGGCCGGCCCGGAGGGCGGCGCCCGCCAGGGTGGGACCGGCCTCGATAAGCACTTCGTTGATTTCCCGCCCGGCGAGAAAT
>JALVEW010000113.1 GCA_027030425.1 Sedimenticola sp. | reverse complement strand
CTATTTTCCATCGCAACTTATTGATGCGCCTACTTTATCAGGACACAAGGCTCTTTTCCACACTGATAATGCCCTTATTCTTATCACACATATTTCCAGCCGACATTGCCTCCCAAGGGAATCCGTAACCCTGCTCTACATACCCTTGACTTGATCTGACCGGACAGATTATTCTTCATAATCAGGAGAACAGATCGAGAACCATTATGGACAAGCCCGCTTATCATTCGCCGTTTCTCACGGAGGTCGCCAACGCCATAAGGCGGCGCCATTACAGCATTCGCACGGAGCAAGCCTATGTGGATTGGATCCGTCGCTTTATCCTGTTTCACGGCAAGCGCCACCCAAAGGACATGGGGGAGAAGGAAGTGGCTGACTTTCTCACCTACCTGGCCGTGGAGCGGAACGTGGCGGCCTCCACGCAGAATCAGGCCCTCAATGCACTGGTATTCATGTATCGAGAGGTGTTGGAGAGGGCCCTGGACAGCGATATCAAGGGGATTGCCTATGCCAAGCGTCCCAAACGGCTGCCGGTGGTGCTCACACCCGGCGAGGTTGCCGCGGTTCTCGGGCATCTGGAAGGTACGCAATGGCTCATCGCCTGCCTGCTCTACGGCTCGGGGTTGCGGCTTGTCGAGGCACTGCGGCTGCGGGTGATGGATCTGGATTTCACCCGCCGGGCGGTGTTCGTCAGAAACGGCAAGGGAGGCAAGGACCGGGTGGTCACCCTGGCGGATGAACTGGTAAGCCCGCTGCAAAGGCATTTGCAGAATGTGAAGACCTGCCACGAAAGGGATCTGGAGGCAGGATTTGGCTGTGTTTATCTGCCCCATGCCCTGGCCCGCAAGTATCCCAACGCCTGCCGCGAATGGGGCTGGCAATACGTTTTTCCCGCCAGCCGGCGCAGCACCGATCCACGCTCGGGACAGGAACGGCGTCATCATATCGATGCCAGCGTCATGCAGAAAGCCGTCAGAACTGCGGTCCGGCGCGCAGGCATACACAAGAAAGCCAGCTGCCATACCCTGCGCCATTGCTTCGCGACCCACCTTCTCGAACGGGGCATGGATATCCGCACGGTTCAGGAGCAGCTTGGCCACAAGGATCTGCGTACAACCCAGATCTATACCCACGTGCTCAACCGGGGCGGACTGGCGGTACGCAGCCCCTTGAGCACCCTGCAGATCAGCGCCTGACCGCTGCAGGTGATTGATTTCACCTATAAGCAAATAACAACCCCGCATTATCCACCCCGCCCCCCTCTGGCTACAATCAGGGCTTTGTCGTCAGCAGGACAGTCCCATGCAGATCGGCCCCAGAGAAATCACCACGCCCTTCCGCCCCATTCCCCTGGACGTGCCCGAGGGCATGGCGCCCAACGAGTTTTTCAACAGCACAGAAAACCTCAACGACCTGGAGAACAACAACGGCCTGCTGCGCAACCCGGAGAACCTGCTGCTCTACCGCAAGGCCCTGGGTCACACCAACCTGTTCGACACATCCATCATCTACAACACCTCCAAGTGCATCCTCAATCCCCTGGGGCGCCCGGTGCGCCGCACCCAGGTGCCGCGAGAGGTGAAGCATGTCTGGAACCGCATGAACCAGATCATCATCGACTACATGGTGGAGACTTTTCCCGACCCGGAACAGACCCTGATTCTCGCCGGGGAGGCCAGCCTGGATGCCACCTGGCCCCTCACTGCCCCTGGGGTGCCCAGCATCCGCATGCTGCACAATCACTTCATGGCCTTCGACATGAACCAGCTGCGCGAAGCGGAACTGGCGGACAGCAACAACCCCAATCTCACGGACGGCGGGCAGCACAGCCTGTTCCAGAAACACATGCGCGAGGTGTACCGGGATTTCTTCGAGGGCCTGGATCTGAACATTCTCAAGCTGGCGGAGGAGCGCAGCTCACGCATCGACCTCACGGGTTATCCCCAAGGCCTGCCCAGCTGGGAGATACAGGGCGGGGTGGAGCGCCTCAAGGACGTGTGCTTCTGGCGCGAATACGATGAAATCCTCAAGGGCTTCATCGATTTCTACCGCACCTTCTTCACCCAGGTGTCCACGCGCAACGCGCCCATGCCCAAGGACGCCTACTTCCCCGACCGCATCGAAAAGAAGCTCCTGTTCAACAACGAGTTCCTGGCCACGGCCAAGAAGGTGCGCGACCGCTGCATCACCGACGCCAAATACGCCAACGCCATCCGCTGGCAGCCCGCCTTCAAGCAGCTCATCTACCGCAATGACGAGGGCAAGCTCATCGTCACCATCAGCCAGAACTCCATCGGCAATGCCATCACGGAATTGCTGGGGGTGGTGGTCAAGCGGGTGCCGGATGCCGAGGCTTATGAAAAAGCCGAGCCCGCATTGATAGAAAAACTGCTGGAAGTGCGGCGCAGGCTGGTGCGCGCCGATCTGGGGGAAGGGATAGAAACCCCTTACTGGGGCAAGAACCAGACCTGAACATCCCGCCCTGCCGCAACTGAACAGGGGTAGCCAGCCCGCAGCCATCCACCCCGCCGGATACCGCCAGCCCTGAGGCCGCATCCACCGCGCCTGCCCATATAGCCCAATAACGCTGACCCGCCCAATCGGGGTTCCCGCGAGGGAAACCTGCCTCATGACGACCCACTTTGGCCCCGGTTTTCGTCTTCTTCACATAGACAGAAAGCAGGCGTCCCGGAACGGGCATGAGAACCATGAGCAACAATAACAAGCCGGATCATCGGCAGCTGATAACGGATTTCGCCATCATCATTCTGGTGCTGCTGTTGCTGGCGGTATTCCAGTCCGACATGATTTTCATCACCATGTATGTGCTCCTGTCAGCCTATCTGGTCCTCACCCGACGAACCGGGTTGTTTTTTCCACTCGCCACCGCATCGCTCATCGCCACCGCATGGATATATCTCGCACGGGATTACTATGCCTATGACAGGAACTTCCACGTCATCGGCAACATGAACCTTTGGCCCTGGTTCGCTTGGGCCTGGGGGCTGTTTCTGGTGTGTTACCTATATCGGGGACTGGAGGCGAGATACGCCATCCAGGGACGGCTGAACCGTCTGCTGGTATTCAGCCTGATGTTCTGGTCCCTGCTTCTGTCCGCGGAAACCTTTGCCTATCACAGCCTGGGGCTGATGAATGTGGCCACGCGGGAATACGGAGGGCTGCCCTGGTGTGACTGCATTCATGGGCCGGCCTGGATGC
>JALVEW010000112.1 GCA_027030425.1 Sedimenticola sp. | reverse complement strand
TTTCCACTTCCAGCACGGTCTTGCCCTTGGCGATGCCGGTGCGATTGCTGACCCGGAAGATGTGGGTGTCCACGGCCATGGTGGGCTGGCCGAAGGCGGTGTTGAGGACCACGTTGGCGGTCTTGCGTCCCACGCCGGGCAGGGCTTCCAGGTCCTGGCGGTTGTCCGGCACCCCGCCGCCGTGTTTTTCCAGCAGGATGCGGCAGGTGGCGATGATATTCTTTGCCTTGCTGTTGTACAGGCCGATGGTCTTGATGTATTCCTTCAGGCCATCCTCGCCCAGGTCGAGGATGGCCTGCGGCGTGTTGGCCACGGGAAAGAGCCTGGCCGTGGCCTTGTTCACCCCTACGTCCGTGGCCTGAGCGGAAAGAATCACCGCGATGAGCAGTTCGAAGGGGCTGCCGTAGTTCAGCTCCGTGGTGGGTTCGGGATTGGCCTCGCGCAGGCGGCGGAAGATCTCCGTGCGTTTTTCCCGGTTCATCCTTCCGCTGGCGTGGCTTCAGCCGCTACGCTTTCCACCCGGCTGGCGGCCCGGGCGGCATTGCGCTTGTCGATGACATGCTTGAGGGCGATGAGCAGGCCCAGACCAAAGAAGGCGCCGGGGGGCAGGATGGCCAGTATCAGGCCATGGAAGTCCCCGCCCAGGGAAAAGCTCAGGCTACGGGCCGCCTCGCCGAACATGAGATGGGCGCCGGACAGAATGGTGCCCTGGCCGATGAACTCCCGCAGGCCGCCCAGGGTCATGAGCACCAGGGTAAAGCCCATGCCCATGCTCAGGCCGTCCAGCATGGACTGGGGCACGGGATTGCGCGAAGCGAAAGCCTCGGCCCGGCCCACGATGGTGCAGTTTGTGACGATGAGGGGAATGAAGATGCCCAGGATCTTGTGCAGGTCATGGAACCAGGCGTTCATGGCCAGCTCCACGGCGGTGACGAAGGAGGCGATGACCAGCACGAATACCGGCAGGCGCACTTCCTGGCGCACCCAGTTGCGGATGAAGGAGATGGTGGCGTTGGAGGACACCAGCACCAGGGTGGTGGCCAGGCCCAGGCCCAGGCCATTGACGAGGGTGTTGGATACGGCCAGCAGGGGGCAGAGCCCCAGCAGGGCCACCAGGGCCTGGTTGTTGTTCCAAAGGCCGTTGGCGATGATTTCGCGGTTGGACGTGCTCATATGGTTGCCTATTGTAGTCCAGGGGTCGGAGTCAAATCGCTCCTGACGGTTGCCAGGAACCGGGCTATTCCCAAGTCATCGAATCTATTCACTATCATCCTGATTTGACTCCGACCCGTTCGTCAGCGCACGGGGCTTTAGTCCAGGGGTCGGAGTCAAATCACTCCTGCCTGTTGCCGGGGACCGGGCTATTCCCAGTCATCGAATCTATCTGCTGTCACCCTGATTTGACTCCGACCCCGTCTCATCAATGCATGGGGACTTCGTCGATGTTCTCGGCGGGTTTCTTGAACAGGTTTTCCTTTTCCCGGGCATAGTATTCCAGCACCTTCTTCACCGTTGCCACGATACTGCGCGGGGTGATGGTGGCGCCGGTAAACTGGTCGAACACGCCGCCGTCTTTTTTCACCTTCCATTTGTCGGCTGGGGGATTGCCCAGGGATTTTCCCGTGAAAGAGAGAATCCAGTCGGATTTCTCCTCGTCGATCTTGTCCCCCAGGCCCGGAGTTTCCATATGAGACAGCACCCGTACGCCCCCCAGCACGCCGTCATAACGCACACCGACCATGAGATTGATGGGGCTGGCATAGCCCGGCCCCTGTACGGGGCTGAAAATCAGGGCTACGGGTTTTCCCTGTCTGCGTGCCCGGTACACTTTTACATCCGTTTTGGCCAGGGATGAGTCATGCAGGGTGATGACATCCTTGAGCAGGTCGTTGTCGATTTCAGACTTGTCGATGAGCTTGTACACGTTGCGCAGGAAGGCCTGCTGCTGATTCAGGGCGATGCGTTCCGCCGTGGCTGTCCAGGTCAGGGATACCAGGGCCGCGCCCAGAACGCCGAAAAGCCCCAGGATGGCAGCGCTGATGAAGATGTTCCTGTCCAGCCTAGCCATGATCTTCTTCCCTGGCGCCAAAAACCCTGGGCCGCGTGTAATAGTCGATGGTCGGGGCCGCCATGTTCATGAGCAGTACGGCAAAGGCTACGGCATCGGGGTAGCCGCCCCAGGTGCGGATGATGAATACGGTCACGCCAATGAGGAAGCCGTAGATGAGGCGTCCCTTGGGGGTGGTGCTGGCGGTGACCGGGTCCGTGGCGATGAAGAAGGCGCCCAGGATCATGCCGCCGCTGAACAGGTGAAAGCCGGGGAAGGGCATGGACTCGGCATCGAACAGCCAGAACAGGCCCGAGGCCAGCAGTAGCCCGGCAATCATGGAAAACGGAATATGCCAGGTGATGATCTTGCGCCATAGCAGGAACAGGCCGCCCACAAGGAACCAGTTTCCCACCCATTCCCAGCCCCGGGCGCCGAAGTCACCCCACATGGGATTCTGGGCGATTTCGCTGATGGTCTTGTTCATCTTGAGCTGTTCGCGCATGGCGTCCAGGGGGGTGGCGCTGGTCACCGTATCCCAGGTCAGGCCGTCGGGCAGGCCGCCACCTAAGATGGCCGTCAGAGTCTGAGCCAAATTCAGGGGATGCTCATTGAGCATTTCCGGCGGCAGCCACTGGGTCATGTCCACCGGGAAGGAAACCAGCAACAGCACATAGGCGGCCATGGCCGGGTTGAAGGGATTGTAGCCCAGGCCGCCATACAGGTGCTTGACCATGACAATGGCAAACAGCACACCCAAAATGGTCATCCACCAAGGGGTGAGGGGCGGCAGGGCGATGGCAAGCAACACGGCGGTTACCGTGGCGCTGAGGTCCGTGAGGGCGGGCCGGACAGGGCGATGGCGCAAGCGCAGCACACCGGCTTCGGCAACCAGGGCGGTGGTCACAGCCAGGCTGATGTTGATGAGCACCCCGGGGCCAAAATAGTACACCAGGGCGATGATGCCCGGTACCAAGGCCAGCAGCACTTCGCCCATCACCCGGGTGACGTTGTTGGGCAGGGCGCCGTATGGCGAGGTGTGAACCGGAAACTTCATGAGGATTCCTCGCTGCGTTTTTCTGTCTTGGCCTGGCGGGCTTTCTTTTCCGCCACCCGCTTCATGGCGGCTTCCACGGCAGCTTTCTTTGGATCCATTCCGCCACTGGCGGTCTTTTTCTCCAGAGCTTCCTTTTTCTGGCGCAGGCGGGCCTTGCGTTCACGCTCCAGGCGCTCCAGCCGTTCCACCCGGGCCTCGTGGCGACGGCGGGCATCCTCCGCCTGCTGTTTCTCTTTCTCCAGGGCCCATGTTTCGGTTTTGGCGAACCGGTAATACTGTACCAGGGGAATGTGGGAGGGGCAGACCCATGAACAGCAGCCGCATTCGATGCAGTCGAACAGGTTATATTCCTGGGTCTTGTCGAAATCCTTCGCTCGGGCGTACCAGTAGAGCTGCTGGGGCAGGAGCTGGGCGGGACAGGCTTCCACGCACTTGCCGCAGCGGATACAGGGCATGGCCTTGTCCGGGTCCGGGGCTTCCTCGCGGCTGGCCACCAGCAGGCAGTTGCTGCCCTTGGTTACCGGCAGCTCGTCGTCTCCCAGGGTAAAGCCCATCATGGGACCGCCCAGGATGAGCTTGTAGGCCTTGTCACTGTAGCCTCCCGCCTGTTCGATGACGTGGGACATGAAACTGCCGAAGGGCACTTCCAGGTTGCCGGGGTTGTTCACGCCCTCGCCGGTCACGGTCACCAGGCGGCTGAGAAGGGGGCGCCCTGCCATGACTGCATCGGTCACGGCCGCGGCGGTGGCCACGTTCACACAGATCACGCCCACCTCGGAAGGGATGCCGTTGGAGGGCACTTCCTTGCCCGTGAGCACCTTGATGAGCTGCTTCTCGCCTCCCATGGGATAGCGGGTGGGTACCTGCACCACCTGCACGTCCCGCAGGCCGGATTCGGCCACGGCCTTGCGCATGGCGGCAATGGCCTCGGGCTTGTTGTCCTCTATGCCGATGAGGCATTCTTCGGCGTCCACCACGTAGAGCAGCACCTTGATGCCTTCCACGATGCGGTCTGCCTGTTCGCGCATGAGCAGGTCGTCGCAGGTGATATAAGGCTCGCATTCAGCGCCGTTGATGACCAGGGTCTGGATAGGGCGGTCCGGTCCGTGGTTCACCTTCACGCTGGTGGGGAAGGCCGCGCCACCCAGGCCCACGATGCCCGCCCAGCGGATACGTTCCCGCAGCAGGGAAGGGTCCAGGTCATCGAAGTACGGCAGGGGTTCGGGCAGCTCGCCCCATTCGTCCCTGCCGTCCGTCTGCAGGATGATGCAGGGGGCGCTCAGTCCCGAGGGATGGGGTACCGGTCGTTCCTCGATGGCGGTAATGGTGCCCGATGTGGGAGCGTGAATGGGCGCGCCAATGTATTCCGTGACCCGGGCGATGGTCTGGCCCTTGAGTACGTGATCACCCACTTCCACCACGGGTTCCGCCATGGCACCGATGTGTTGCTGCAGGGGCAGCACCAGGGTGTCCGGCAGGGAAACCTTGCCAAGGTATTTTCCCGCCGACAGGGATTTGCAGTCAGGACGGTGGATGCCGCCGTGAAAGTCCCATTGCCCGGGATTCTTTGTGATCATGAACGGGACTCCTGGGCGGCGGGGTGTTCTTCCGCGCCGGGGAAAGGCCATTTCCAGTTGCTGAGGGTGGTCTTCACCGGAATCATTTCTATGCATTCCACTGGGCAGGGTGGCAGGCAGAGCTCACAGCCGGTGCACTGGTCGGCAATGACGGTGTGCATCTGCTTGGCCGCGCCCACGATGGCGTCCACCGGGCAGGCCTGGATGCAGAGGGTGCAGCCTATGCACTCGGTTTCGCGGATATGGGCAATCATCTTGCCCTTGCCGGCGGCTTCCTCGTTTTCCAGGGGCACGGGCTCCTTGCCCAGCAGGTCTGCCAGGGCCAGCATGCCGGCCTCGCCCCCCGGGGGGCAGAGATTGATTTCCGCTTCACCCGCGGCGATGGCCTCGGCGTAGGGCCGGCAGCCGGCGAAGCCGCACTGGCCGCACTGGGTCTGGGGCAGGATGGCATCAATCTTGTCCACCAGGGGGTCGCCGTCCACCTTGAAGCGGATGGCGGAATAGCCCAGCAACAGGCCGAAGGCCGTGGACAGGGCGGCGATGGCGAAGATAGCGGTGAACATCTTATCCGGACACCAGGCCGGAGAAGCCCATGAAAGCCATGGACATGAGGCCGGCAGTGATGAGAGCAATGGCATTGCCCTTGAAGGGGTCGGGCACGTCAGCGGCGTTCACGCGCTCGCGGATGGCGGCAAACAGCACCAGCACCAGGGAGAAGCCCACGGCGGCGCCGAAGCCGTACAGGGCGGATTCCACGAAGTTGTGCTGCTCCTGGGTGTTGAGCAGGGCCACGCCCAGAACGGCGCAGTTGGTGGTGATCAGGGGCAGGAAGATGCCCAGCACCTGGTAGAGCACCGGGCTGGTCTTGTGCATGACCATCTCAGTGAATTGCACTACCACGGCAATGACCAGAATAAAGGCGATGGTGCGCATGTACTCCAGCCCCAGAGGTTCCAGCATCCAGGTGTTCACCAGGTAACTGGCCACAGAGGACAGGGTGAGCACGAAGGTGGTGGCCAGCCCCATGCCCATGGCGGTTTCCAATTTGCGGGAAACGCCCATGAAAGGGCACAGTCCCAGGAACTTCACCAGGACGAAGTTGTTCACCAGCACGGTGCTTACCAGTATGAGCGCGTATTCTGACATTCAGGGTCCGCCTGCAAACAATTCTTTCAAGAATAAGTTACTGCCTCCGGGCAGGCAACCTGTTCATAATAAGGTTTTGGAAACAGGAATGCGTTGACAAAACTCAGCGCTCCGAAGCCAGGAGCCGCAGCTGCCGCTGCCGGGGCTGGTCTGACGTGTTTCAGCGAAAGCATTTTTCATAGAAATAATTGGTGGCTTCCACAAAGCCGTGCACGCTGCCGCAGTCGAAGCGCCGGCCTTGGAAACGGTAGGCGATGACCCGATTGGTTTCTGTCTGGCGCTTGAGGGCGTCCGTGATCTGGATTTCGCCGCCGGTTCCGGCCGGCTGGTCGCGCAGCAGGTCGAAAATGTCCGGCGTGAGCAGATAACGGCCGATGATGGCCAGGTTGCTGGGCGCGGTGCCTCTAGGCGGTTTTTCTACCATTTCCTTGACATGGTAAATGCCTGGTTCCACTTCGATGCCCGCGATGACGCCATAGTTGTGGGTTTCTTCTTCCGGCACTTCCTCGATGGCGATGATGCTGCACTGGTACTTGTTGTAGATGTTCACCATCTGCGCCAGCACGTTGTGTTCTTCCTTCTCCCCGATACACAGATCGTCAGCCAAAACCACGCCAAAAGCTTGATCCCCAATCAGGGGCTCTCCGGAAAGAATGGCGTCCCCCAGGCCCCTCATCTGTTTCTGCCGGGTATAGGAGAAGGTGCAGATGTCCATGAGGTGGTTGGTCTCTTCCAGCAAGGCTTCCTTGTCAGAGCCGCGCACGGCGTCCTCGATGATGCGGTTGTTGTCGAACAAATCCTCGATGGCGTGCTTGCCCCGACCGGTGACAATGGCGATATCCGTCATGCCCGCATGGGCGGCTTCTTCAACGCCGTACTGGATCAGGGGCTTGTTGACGATGGGCAGCATTTCCTTGGGGATAGACTTGGTGGCCGGCAGGAAACGGGTGCCATAACCAGCGGCGGGGAACAGGCATTTCTTGATCATTGGCGCAGCATCCATGTGGGTTGATCTTGTTCGTCGATGAGATTGTACCTTAGCAGCCATGCGCGGGCGTCTTCCGCATCTTCATGGAACCAGGCGGAGGCGCTGCCCAGGCGGAAGCTGTAGCCCCATTCGTCCATGTCGGCGAACATGCGCGCCCGCCCGAAACCGGGCAGGTGATCGGCGAGCAGTATTTGCAGATAGCAGACGCCGTTTTCCTCGTCATAGCCGCCGCCGGCATCGGTATGCAGGTTTGTGCGCCTTTCCTGGTCCATGCAGATGTAGTGACAGGTTTCGTGAAAGGCCGAGTGAAGGGGGGTGTCATTTCTTACTAGCAGACGGCTGCCGATGAGGCCTGCCTCCGGGTCGCCGAAATGGGAGCCCGGGATGGGCTGGCCGTCCGCCACCCATTCCAGTTCCAGGTCGTACCGGGCAACGAGATTCGCGAGATGCCGGCCCGGTTCATCACCGCATAGCAGAACTGCCATGAATCAGCACTGCTCCCAGGGAAGGCCGCGGAAACGCCAGCCGTTGATGGTGCTGCGCTGGTGCTTGTCGTTGAGATCGCCCTCGAAGCCCTCGTCCACGTTGTAGATGTCGGTCATGCCGGATGCCAGCAGCAGCTTGCCGGCTTCCAGGGAGCGCTTGCCGCTGCGGCAGATGAGGATGACCGGGGCGCTGGGGTGGTCGTCGCTGTGGGAAACGCCCCCCAGCAGCAGCTTGCGGATGTCGGTAACGAAGTTGGGGTTGATGTCCCAGTCCGGCTCGTCTATCCAGGGAATGTGCACGGCGCCCACGGGATGGCCCACGAACAGGAATTCCATGCTGGAACGCACGTCTACCAGCACGGCGCGCGGATTCTCATTCAGCAGCTCATAGGCTCTGGCGGGAGAAAGGCCGATGGGGACTGTGTTATCCATGGAGGTTTCCGGTTAGTATTGGACGAATTCCGAATTATAGTTTGGTTTTGCCGTGCGAACCCGCCTGCTGCGCTATTTTATCCGTTTTCTGTCCCTGCTGCCTCTGCCGTTGTTGCGCGGCGCTGGCAGAGTGGCCGGCTGGATTGCCTACCGTATTCCCAACCGGGAACGGGAGAATGCCCGGATCAACATCCAGATGTGCTTTCCCGAGTTGACGGAAGCTGAAAGGGACCAGCTGCTGCGGGCCACTCTCAAGGAGAATGCCATCACCCTGTTGGAAATGCCCTCGGTCTGGTATGGCCGCACGCAATCCTGGCTCAAGCGCCTGGACATGGGAACCGTGCCCGACGAGATTCGCGCCCTTATGTCCCAGGGCAAGGGCGTGGTGGTGGCCATGCCGCATCTGGGCAATTTCGAAATCAGCGCCCATTTTTTCGGCAGCATCGGCAAGGCCACGGGGCTGTACCGGCCGCCGCGCAAGGAAGGACTGGAATCCGTGATGCTGGAAGGCAGAAACCGGCCGGGGCAGAACCGCATGGTGCCCACGGATCGTCATGGCATCAAGGCGCTTTACGAGGCCCTGGGAAATGGCGAACTCATTGTCATTCTGCCCGATCAGCAGCCCAAGACCGCCAAGGGTGGTGGCGGGGTGTTCGCGCCCTTCTTTGGCGTGCCGGCCCTGACCATGACCCTGGTGAACCGCTTTGCGCGCAAGACCGGGGCGCCGGTGTATTTCATCTCCTTCGTGCGCACGGGCGGCAAGCCGGAATACAAGGTCATCGGCCACCTGGCCGGAGAAGCGATTGCTGACCGGGATGCGGTGGTGGCGGCAACGGAACTCAATGCCGGCGTGGAGAAACTGGCGCGCCAGTATCCGGCCCAGTACCAGTGGCCCTACCGGCGTTTCCGCGCCCAGCCGGACGGTTCCAATCCTTACAAGCAGGTGCGGAAACCGGAGTGAGGCAGGCGTGGGGGCAATGTAATTAGGCTTCGGAGGTTTTCGGGAACAGCTTGCCCCAGGGAAAGAAATAGACGGCGTACACCAGTGCATACACGGGGAAGCCTTCCATGCCCCAGGCCTGGGCAAAAGCGAAGAAGAAAATCAGGATGTGCATGCGAATGACATTCAGGTAAGGCTGGTAGAACAGTTTGCCGATTTGCCTGTTTTTTCCGGCCTGTTGCCTCGCTGCCAGAAGGTGCTCTGGCTTCAGCTCATCTGGCCCCATGCGGCGCGCCAGTTGCAGGGCCTTGGTCAGGGAGGCGAAGACATGATCCCGCTCTGCGATCAGTATGGGAAGCAGGAACAGACCGTACAGAGGGAACAGGTACTGGATGGCGGTGCTCCACAATAGCAAGGGGTTCATGAAAGCGGCGGAAAACCGTTCCGGGGGCAGTCCCTGGATAGGGAAGAAAGAGGACAGAAAACTGGCATGGCCTGCGTGAAAGGCGCAGAAATGCAGGGAGAAGAACCCCAGGAAGAACAGGGCCACGCCCAGAATGCCCCATAACGCCGCGGTTTTCATGTTTGCAGGGAAATCCTCATGCCGGACGATACGCAGCCCAAGATAGACGCCCCCGGCAATGGTGGATACGATGGTGACATAGCCAATGGTCAGGCTGCTCAGCCACAGGCTCCATACCAGGTCGCGGGTCTCCCAGTGAAACAGGTAAGCCATGCCGATGCCAAAGCAGAATGCCAGCAGATCAGGCAGCATGCGGACGGCTCTGGAGGCATGGATGCTTGGACTGGGCTTGTGTTCGGGCATCATCAGATCTCCAGAAAATCATCACTGCCGCAGTGAATGATGCTGCTGGAGTAGTGGCCGTCCCCCGTGTCCAAATAAAGCATTCCCCCCGAGATGGTCGTTTGCCATTGGACGCGGCGTGGCAGGGCCTGCCCCAGGTTTTCCACCAGGTCCGCCTGCAGGCACAGTATTCTGCCGTTGAAAGCCGGCAGCCTTCCGCCATGCTGGCTTTTCCAGCGCCGCAGCAGGCCATCATGGGTGAATACCGTGACTTTGGGGGTGTGACGTCCGGCCTTGAGCAGGCGCTCTTCCGCCGGGGTGCCGATTTCTATCCAGTGCTGTAATTGCCCCGTGAGGTCGTGCACGCTCAGGTCGGGCTCCTCCCCCTGGCTGACGCCTCCCTTGCGAAAATCCATGCCCTCCTGGTAGAGCAGGGCATAGGCAAGCAGGCGCAGTATGAGCCGCTCAACGGTTTCCGAGGGATGTTGCGGCGTGCTGAACTGCAGGTCGGCGTACTGCCCGTTGTCTGTATCCGCCAAGTGGATTTGAACGTGGTAGACCTGGCTGCCCTGAGCCATTACTTGATCCAGTCGATGAGGTGGCAGTCCAGGCGGTCGGCCTCATCCTCGCAAATGGTGCGGCCATGAATGCCATTGCCAGAGCGGTAAACAGATTCAGGATCGCCGGAGACCAGGGGGTGCCAGTCCGGCAGGGGCTTGCCTTCGGCCAGCAGGCGGTAGGCGCAGGTACTGGGCAGCCAGTAGGGGTCGTCCAGGGTATCGATGGTGATGGTCACGCAGTCGCTCACCCGGGTGGAGCGGTTTTCGTAGTCTGAACAGCGGCTGGTTGCTGTGTCCAGCAGGCGGCAGTGCACGTTGGTGAAATAGATTTCCCGGGTGTCTTCGTCTTCCAGTCGGTGCAGGCAGCATTTGGCGCAGCGGTCGCACAGGGCTTCCCACTCGTCCGGACTCATTTCCGCCAGGGTCTTGTATTGCCAGAAGTTGTCGGAAGCCTTTGTCATGGCGGTCATTCTACCGGGATCCTGTTCGTTTTCTACTGGTTGTTATGCACAAGGTGTTTTGGGAAGGGGAAAAAAGTTTGGGTTAGAGGGAACTGTGAATGCAGGTTCTAATGAAAGTTTTTTAACTATTTGTTAATAAAGAAATATTATTGATTTGTTCAAAAAGTAGTCAATTTAAAGCATTTCCATGACTGGTGCGGATATTGTTCGCTTTGCGCATTTTTCTGACAGAGTTATCCACAGCTTGTGTGGAAAACTTTCCGGTAACAATGGCGCGGAAAATCAACAGCTGGTGACATGGCTGTCGATGTCCCTGAGTATACGCACCAGCTTGTGCACCCGGGAGGGATCTTCTTCCCGCCAAGCCATTTCCGCCATGGGTGCAATGGCGCATTCCCGGGGCAAGGGTGACTCTTGCCTGATGAGTCGCCGGAAGCCGGGGAGCATCACCCATTGCAGCCATTGATGGAATTCCATGCGGTCGTGACAGAAAGGGGCGGTACTGGCCATGGCGTGGGCGTCCGGTGGGTTGTCCGACCACCAGCCCAGGGCGCGCAGCTCTTCTTCCATGCGTTGCAGGTGAAAGGAAAGTTCCTGATAATCGTCTGGCATGTTTTTCGGGTTCATCGTCCAATCGGCGCAGGAAAGGATTATGGCAGACAAGCTTCCCATTGCGGAATACCAGGCAGCCAGCCTGACCCCTGTCGGTTGGGTGGCCATTGCCGCCACGGAGGTGGCAGTGACCCGCGTAAAGATCCTGGAGGATCGCCCGACGTTGATCGCAACCGGGGAATATTCCCTTGCAGCTGAGGCCTGCGAGGCGCTGGCAAACTGGCTGAAAGGCGGGGACTGGCCCAGGTTCACCGCCCTGGAACCTGAAGGCACGGTCTTTCAGCGCCGTGTCTGGCAAGCCCTGCTGAACATCCCGCCAGGGCAGACCCGCACCTACGGAGAGGTGGCCCGGGAACTGGGCAGCAGCCCCCGCGCCGTCGGTGGCGCCTGTCGCAGGAATCCCAT
>JALVEW010000111.1 GCA_027030425.1 Sedimenticola sp. | reverse complement strand
AGGCCTTTATGCGCGCGGACGATCCCGGTGCCCGCCTTGCCGAGCTTTTCGGCCTGTAGGTCGGACTTCAGTCCGACACTGCTCTATCATAGCCGCCGTTGTCGGGTTGAAACCCGACCTACAGGAGGGGGGTAATCAGCGGGTGCCGAAGATCACCATGGTCTTGCCTTTAACGCTGATCAGCCCCTGCTGCTCCAGGTTCTTCAGCACCCGGCCCACCATTTCCCGGGAACAGCCCACGATGCGGCCGATTTCCTGGCGGGTGATGCGTATCTGCATGCCGTCGGGATGGGTCATGGCGTCAGGCTGCCGGGTGAGATCCAGCAGGGTGCTGGCCACTCTTCCGGTAACGTCGTAGAAAGCCAGGTGGCTGACCTTGCGGCTGGTGCTCAACAGGCGCTCCGAGAGCTGCTTGCCCACGGCGTAAAAGAAATCCTTGGCGTGATCCTTCAGCTCATTTTCCAGAAGGGCCTCCATGCGGGCATAGCTGATCTCCGCGATTTCGCAGGGGGTGCGGGTGCGGATGATGACCGAGCGAGTGGCCTGGGGCACGAACATGCCCATCTCGCCGATGAACTCTCCCTTGTTGGCGTAGGCGAGAATGATTTCCTTGCCGTCTTCATCTTCCAGCAATACCGTCAGCTGGCCGTCGAGGACATACAGCAAGGTATCCGCCTTGTCGCCGGGTTTCATCAGTTCCTTGCGAACGGGGTACTTGTGGACGTGACAATGCGCAAGAAACGGCGCCAGCCAGGCAGGCGGCGGCGGTGGGGGCTTGACGATACTCATGTTGGCAACCCTCTGCTCATTTTGTAAATCCTCCTTGTTTCCATTCTGCCATGACAGCGGGCTGGCGGCAAAGCTGTAATTCCGCCGGGACCGGTGTTCAGGTGCGGATTTGCTAAGGGGTCGGAGTCAAATTCCCCCAAACGGTTACAAGGAACGGGAGCAGATTGTTCCATGCCATGGGGTCTTCCCGACATCCTTTCCATTTGACTCCGACCCCGCCTATTCAATAAGCTGAAACATTTTCTCAGCGGCCGGGTGAAATGTCCGGGCTGGTGCGATACCGGAGAGAAACAACGATGAAAGCAAGGGTCAAATGGGTGGAAGGCGCCCTTATGCTGGGAGAGTCCGGCAGCGGCCACGTCGTGGTCATGGACGGCCCCGAGGATCATGGCGGCCGGAACCTGGGCGTGCGCCCCATGGAGATGCTGCTGCTGGGCATGGGTGGCTGCACCCAGTTCGATGTGGTGCATATCTTGAAGAAAAGCCGCCAGGATGTGCGCTTTTGCGAGGTGGAGATCGAAGCTGAACGGGCGGAAACCGAGCCCAAGGTGTTCACCCGCATCCATGTGCACTTTCGTGTTGGCGGGCGGGGGCTGACGGATAAGGCCGTGGGCCGGGCCGTGAGCCTGAGTGCTGAAAAATACTGTTCGGCGTCCATCATGCTGGGGGAAACGGCGGAAATCACCCACGATTTCGAGCTGGTGGAGCTGGACTGATGCCTCGGCCTGCTCCGGGCTATGGCATGCGTCACGTGGCGCTCTATGTGCGGGACCTGGCGGCCTGCGAGTGCTTCTACGTGGATCTGCTGGGCATGAAGGTGGAATGGCGACCTGATGACGCCAGTGTCTACCTGAGTTCCGGGGGCGACAATCTGGCCTTGCACCAGAGTGGTGATGTTCCCAGGGATGAAAAGGCCCAGCGCCTGGATCACATAGGCATTTTTCTGAAGCGAGCGGAGGACGTGGACGACTGGTATTGCTGGCTGCGGGAGCAGGGCGTGCCCATGCGCACAGAACCCCGTACCCACAGGGATGGCGCACGGAGTTTCTATTGCAGCGATCCCGATGGCACCCTGGTGCAGATCATTCACCATCCTCCGGTTTGCGCTTGGGAGGAGGCTTCTTCTAGCCCCAATGTTTCACCCTGCCGCTGAAAAAATATTCAAGCTTATTGTATTTCATGGAGAAAATTTTAAGTACAAAATGTTGCCGGGCATCGCTGAACGCGCCCTCGCACCGGTCTCGCCGTCCATTTGCGGTGATGGGCGGGGGCGGAGTCAAATGGGGAGGATGTTGGGAGGATCCCATTCCATGTAACAGTTTGGGTGGAATTTGACTCCGACCCCTTTGCAAATCCGCACCTGAACGCCGATCCCGGTACGATCATCGCGTTCCCGGGCGAAATGTTCGGGCTAGGTAAAATCGCTGGGATTCTGCTGGCCCGCACAGGCAAGGTGCACGGGTTCGGGTGTTTCTGCATCCAGCCGCAGGGCGGTGAGCTGTCCGCCCCAAAGGCAGCCCGTGTCCAGGGCCCAGACGTTGTCCGTGTGCCTGTAGCCCAGGGTGGACCAGTGGCCGAACAGGATGCGCTGGTTTCGGGTGCGGCGGTGTGGATGCAGGAACCAGGGGAAATATTTCTTCTTCTGGCTGCCGGGCGAGCCTTTGAGCTTGAGTTTCAGCTTGCCCTTGCGGGTGACGAAACGCAGGCGGGTAAAACAGTTGGTGATGAAACGCAGGCGGTCCATGCCCTGCAGTTCCGGGTCCCAGCGATTGGGCTTGTTGCCGTACATTCTGTCGAAGAATTCCACATGTTCCGGGCTGCGTAGCACAGCCTCCACTTCGGCAGCGCAGGACATGGCCGTTTCCAGGTCCCACTGGGGAGGCAGCCCGGCGTGAATCATGGTGAAATCCAGCGCCTCGTCGTGATGCAGCAATGGGCGGTGGCGCAGCCAGTGGATGAGCTCCTCCCGGTCGGGGGCTTCCAGCACCTGGTTCAGGTCGTCGCTGTCGCGGAAGCGTTCGTTGCCCGCTGCCAGGGCCAGCAGGTGAAGGTCGTGATTGCCCAGTACGCAGACGGCGCCATCCCCCAGGGAAGAAATGAAACGCAGGGTGTCCAGGGATTTGGGCCCACGGTTGACCAGGTCGCCCACGAACCACAGACGGTCCTTCACCGGGTCGAACCGCAGCCGGTCGAGGAGCGCGCGCAGCTCGTCATAACAGCCCTGTATGTCGCCAATGGCCCAGGTGGACATTTCGTTAGCTGTTCTCAGTTTACGGTGTTGGGTGTCTGCAGGGAAAAGGCGGGGATGGGGGCAAGAAAGCGCTCACCCTGGTCGTCCAGCATTTCGTAGTCCCCCTCCATGGCGCCCACGGGGGTTTCCAGGACGGCGCCGCTGCTGTAGCGATAATACTGTCCCGGCTTCAGGTAGGGCTTTTCACCCACCACGCCCTCGCCGCGAATCTCCTCCACCTTGCCGTTGGCGTCGGTGATGATCCAGTGACGGTTCAGCAGGCGGGCGGGAAGGCTGCCGCGGTTGCTGATGGTGATGGTGTAGCTGAACACATAGCGACCAGCATCCGGGCGCGACTGCTCCGGGACAAAGGCGGTTTCCACGTCCACCTTGATGTCATGTTTGGCGTTGTTTCTCATGCTGTGAAGTATACCGTATCAATCTGATGAAATACCCCCAAACACGAAAAAGCCCGAACAAGAAGGAAACTCCGACTCAGATTGGAGTTTCCTGAAATGTCCGGGCTGGGGTTTGCGGTATTGTCAGTCTGATTACAGGTTCTTCTTCAGAAACTCGTCCATCATCTTGTACAGTTCCAGCTTGTTGGCCTCGCGGCGGAAACCATGGCCTTCCTTCTTCTTGATGAGCTTGATATAGGGTTTCCCCAGGTTGTCCAGCTTATCCATGAGTTCTTCGGCCTGAGCGATTTCCACCCGGGGATCACGCCGGCCATGGACCACGAACAAGGGATCGTCCAGTTTGTCCAGAAGATTGATGGGAGAGGTCTTGGTCATGCGTTCCCTGTCCTTGGGGTCATCCGGGTTTCCGATGGCCTGATGGAACCAGGCGGTCAGGCCGCCTTCCTTGTCGTGCCTGGTGTCCCACTCCTCCAGCATGAACAGGTCCACCACGCCTACGTAATTGATACCGCACTTGTAAAGCTCCGGGGTCATGGTCAGGCCCGCCATGGTCGCGTAGCCGCCGTAGCTGGCACCATAGATACACACGCGCTTGGGATCGGCAATGCCTTGCTCGATGGCCCATTTCACGCCGTCGGTGATGTCGTCCTGCATCTGCAGGCCCCATTGTTTCCAGGCGCCGACCTGGAACTTGTTGCCATAACCGCCGGAGCCGCGGAAGTTCATCTGCAGCACGGCGTAGCCCCGGTTGGCCAGGAACTGGACTTCCGGATTCCATCCCCATACATCCCGGGGGCCGTAGGGGCCGCCATGGGGGTGCACGATGAGGGGCAGGCGCTTGTCTTCGGCACCTTTGGGCAGGGTCAGGTAACCGTGGATCAGCAGACCGTCCCGGGCCTTGTAGCTGATGGGCTTCATGTCCGCCATCTGCTCCGGCTTGATGCGGTCAGCGATCTGCGCCAGGTAGGTCAGCTTGAGCTTGGGCTCGGTTTCCAGCAGGTAATAGGTGCCCGGCGTCTTGTCATTGGAAGCCAGAACTACGGCGGTTTTCTCATCGTCGGTGAGGCTGGTGATGCGATTGACGGTATCGGGAAGTACCTTGTCCAGGGCTTTTTGGATGTCACCAAATTTCTTGTCCAGGTAATGCACCTGAGGCTTGTCGGTAACATAGCCGATGGCCAGCACCCGATGATCCCTGGGGGAGTAGCTTGGCCCGCCCACGTCCACTTCGTCATGGCCGAAGACCAGTTGTTTCTTTCCCGTGGCTGGGTCCAGGCGGTACACGGCGAGGCGATCCCGTCCGACATTGGAGAGGACGTACAAGGCTTTGTTGTCGGCGGTGAAGCCGGCGGGTGCCACGCCTTCCTGGCCAAGATGGCTGGTGGCCAGGACTTTCCAGGGCCCGTCCTCGGTATCGCGGTAGAGCAGTTCGCTGCTGGCGTCGGACTTGTCCTTGGCCACAACCTGCCGCACGGCCACGCGCACCTTGTGATTCCAGTCCATGCCCCAGTCGGTGATGTCCCCGGGATTGGAGGTAAGACGCTTCTTGCGTCCATTGTAGATGTCCATGATGTACAGATCCGGGAACTGGGCCTTGCGCTCGTTGCTGCTGACGATGACATGGCGGTCGTCTTCCTTGAGCCGGTCCACCATGCGCGTGTAGCGAGGTATGAGCTGTATGCCCTTGGCCGCCTTGGTCAGCACCCGGGGCTTGCTGCCGTCGATGTTCACGGCGTTGAGAGCCAGGGATTCATTGCCGTCTTCCTCCACATAGAACAGCAGGCGCTCATTGTTTGCCCATTGGTAGGCGGACACGTCCCTGTGCGTGAGGGAGGTGACGGCCAGGGGCTTCATGGTGGCTCGGTCCACCACCACCAGGTTGCGGCTCTCTCCCACAGGGGCGATGGCGGCCAGGTGTTTGCCGTCCGGAGACAGGCTGACCTGGGAAAATTCATAGTTCTTGAAGAAATACTCGACGGGCAGTTCCTCGGCGGAAGTGACGAAGGCCGCCCCCATGAGCAACAGGGAAATCATGAGCTTCTGTATCATTTTTGTAACACCGTTGGTTATTGTTTGTGTTTTCAATGGCTTGTATGCCGGTTTCTTGTTGTTTTACTGCGGGTTGTTGGCCGGGATAGGTATTTTTCGGCCCAAGTGTTGCAATTTTGTTGCAAGGGTGGAAAAAACCACTATAAAATGCCGCGTATGCGAGTGTTTTACTGCCCGCTAAGGCCGGTGGAGGTCACAATAACAAACTCCACTGCTTTACACCAAATTCTCTAGGAGAAATGTAATGTTCAACAAGCGAAAGACTTTGAGCACAGCCATTCGACTGGCATGCAGCGGTGCTGTTGTCACGGGCCTGGTCCTGAGCGGCATGGCCAGCGCCGAGGAAGAAGCTGTCAAGCTTGAAAAAGAAGAAGTTACCGGCTCCCACATCAAGCAGATCGATATCGAAGGCGCCAGCCCCGTCTCCGTTATCACCCGGGAAGACATTGAGTTGAGCGGCCTGCAGTCCGTCGCCGATGTTTTGCGTCAGACCCCGTATAACAGTTTCGGTTCCTTCCGTGAACTGTCCGGCACCACCTTCCAGTCCCAGTCTCTGGTGGACTTGCGTGGTCTCGGTTCCGAGCGCACCCTGGTGCTCATCAATGGTCGCCGCGCCCCGGCTTCCCCCGTAACCGGTGGTTCAGCCGTTGACCTGAACATCCTGCCCCTGGCGGCAGTAGAGCGTATCGAAATCCTCAAGGACAGCGCTTCTGCGGTGTATGGTTCCGAGGCCATCGGTGGTGTAATCAACATTATCCTGCGCAAGGACTACGAGGGTGTGGAACTGACTGCTACCGTTGAGCGTCCCAGTGAGCCGGGCGCTGATGCCGAAGGCGGAAGTTTCGCTGCGGGCGGTTCCTACGGCAAGGGCAACTACATTTTCACCCTGGAACAGCGTAACAAGGACATCATCTGGTCCCGTGACCGCGATTGGTCCAAGGTGGACTATGGGGATGGCCAGAGCTATTTCACCACTTCCGGTATCAGCCTCTGGGGTAACACCATCTATCACGCGACCACCGACGGCAGCATCGAGGCCGCCCCTGGCTGTGATCCCGCCACTACCATCTATGCCGGTGTGTACGAGTTCCCCGGCTGGGGCACGGCATGTACCTACGGCTATGCGGATATCTCTGCCGAGACCAATGACATCGACCGCAGCAACGCTTTCCTGTATCTGGATTACGAGGTCAACAACGACACGACCATCTACGCCCAGAACATGATTTCCCGGGTGCAGTCCTTCGGCCGTTACGCGCCGGCGGTGGGTTTCCTGACCATCATGCCTGATGCGCCCTCCAATCCCTATCCTGGTGAGCTGCTGCTCCTGGGCCACCGTTTCGCTGCTTTCGGCCCCCGGGACGATACCGCCACCAACTGGCAATGGGACGCCACCCTGGGTGTAAAAGGCACGCTCTGGGAAGTCGACTATGACGTTTATGCCCGCTACAACCTCTACGAGTCCGACGTTGTCGGTCGTAACTATATCCTGGACAGCCAGGCAACCCAGGAAGTGCTGGAGGGGAATTACGATCCTTTCAACCCGTTCTCCCAGGATCCCGCCCACCTGGCGGCCATGGACCGCATGCGTCATGATGTGACTCGGGATATCGAGAACAAGTACTTCAACATGGGTATCAACCTGACGGGTGAGATTCCCTTCGAGCTGCAAGGTGGTGGCATCGGCTGGGCGGCCGGTTATGAGTATCGTGACGAGGACTATGCCGACATCTACGATGCCGAGCGCCGTGCTTACAACGTCATCGGTTCTTCCGGTGGTTCCAGCGCCGGCGACCGTCAGCAATGGGCCATGTACGGTGAACTGCTGTTCCCGGTACTGGATACCCTGGAGCTGACCGCGGCGCTGCGTTACGACGATTACAGCGATTTCGGCAGCGAAACCTCTCCGCAGCTGAAAGTGCGCTGGCAGCCCATGGAAAACCTGATGCTGCGCGCCAGCTGGGGTGAGGGCTTCCGGGCTCCGGCCATGATCGACCTCTATGCGGCGGGTGCTGAGGACTATCCTTTCGTCAAGGATTATGTCCAGTGCGATCTGGCGGGTACGCCAGCGGATCAGTGTCCCACCATTCAGGTGCCGGCCCTTTCCGGTGGTAACCCCGATCTGGAAGCGGAAACCTCCGAATCCTGGAACCTGGGCGCTGTTTGGGAGCCCGTGGAAGACCTGGTGCTGGAAGGCAACTACTACAATGTGGATCTGGAAAACGCCGTTTCCACCATTGGTCCTCAGACCCTCATCAACATGCAGCGTGACGGCATTGGCCTGCCCAGTGGTACCGAGATCGTGCGTGACGCCTCCGGCAACATCCTTTTGCTGAAGTATGTGACCGCGAACGTGGCGACCCGGGAAGTTACCGGTTTTGACATCAACGTCGACTACACCTGGGACACCGGTGAGTGGGGCGTGGTCAAGCCGCATCTCACCTGGGCTCACATCAATGAGTACCTGTACCAGGGATCGCCCATCAGCGATTCGGTGGACATCATTGGCGACTGGGCGCAGCCCCAGGATCGTGTTCAGGGCAGCGTGCGCTGGGATGTCAAGGACTTCACCGTGGGCTGGATCATCAACTGGACTGCCGGTATGGATGCAGAACCCAACAATATCGACAGCTACACCCAGCATGACTTCACCTTCACCTACCATGCCGGTTGGGACGGTGACATCACCCTGGGCATCCAGAACGCCTTCGAGGAAGAGCCTCCCATCGATACTTCCGTGGATGATGCACGTAATTTCTATGACCTGTATCCCATCGATGGCCGCGTGTGGAGCCTGACCTACAAGCAGCGTTTCTAAACGCCTTGATCCAGGCTTGATGGCAACAGACCCCGAACCTTGTTGTTCGGGGTCTGTTTTTTTCCAAAGATTACTACTTGTCATGCATACCGGGTAAACGCATAATCGCCTTTTCTCCGGATGCGTGCTGCCGTGCTGTCCTGGCGGCGAATCACTTCAAACTCAAGGTGCTGTTATGGTACGAAACGCGAAAACCCTGCTGCTGGCAACCGCGCTGGGTATGGTGCTGGGCGCTGGCGCCCAGGCGGCAGGAAATCAACAAAAGCTCAAATCAGCTGTCAGCGTACAGGAGTCCGCTGAAAAAGCGGCCGCCGCCTCGCAGAAGAAGATTGACAGCATCGCCGATCAGACCGAGCGAATGCTCACCGAGTACAAACTGGTGATGCGCCAGTATGATGCGCTCAAGGGTTACAACGATCAGGTGGCCCGCATCGTCAAATCCCAGAATGAGGAACTGGCCGGCATTGAGCAGCAACTTCTGGAGATCGATACCACCAACCAGGGCGTCATACCCCTGATGGAGCGCATGGTGGACACACTGGAAAAATTCGTGGCGCTGGACGTGCCATTTCTTTTGGACGAACGCCACAAGCGTGTCAAGGAACTCAAGGAACTCCTGGACCGCGCGGACGTGACGGTTTCAGAGAAATACCGCCGTATCATGGAAGCCTACCAGGTGGAGATGGAGTATGGGCGCACCATCGAAGCCTATACCGGGGATCTGACCACCAACGGCAAGAAGCGCTCCGTGGATTTTCTGCGCATTGGCCGCATGACCTTCATGTACCAGACCCTGGACAAGAAAGAGACGGCGGTCTGGGACAACAAGAAACGGGCCTGGCAGGTATTGGGTGAGGAGTATCGCAAACCTACCATGCTGGGATTGCGCATCGCCCGCAAGCAGGCGCCGCCTGATCTGATCAAATTGCCCGTACCCGCTCCGGAGAAAGCCCAATGAAGAAGCTGAGCACATCCCTGATTCTGGTGTTGACCGCGCTGTTCCTGGCGGGCGCCTCCGTACAGGCGGCCGATCTGGACAGCCTGCTCAAGCAGGTCAAGCAGGCTAAGGCCGAGGAGGCGCGCCTGAACAAGCAACGCGAAGCCGAGTTCCTCAAGGACAAGGCCAGGCAGGCCGAGCTGTTGGCTGCTGCGAAGGCAAAGCTGGCGGCGGAAAAAGCCCGTGGTGAAAAACTCAAGCAGCAGTTCGACGAGAACGAAAAGAAACTCGCCGAGGCCGAAGAAACCCTGGAGCGCCGCCAGGGCAACCTGGGCGAGCTTTTTGGCGTGGTGCGCCAGGTGGCCGGCGATGTGGCGGGCATCCTGGACGCCTCTCTGGTTTCCTCCCAATATCCCGGTCGCGGTGCCAAGATCGTGGGCATGGCCAGTGAGAAGAAGCTGCCCTCCATTCCCGAGCTGGAGGAGCTCTGGTACCAGATGCAGCACGAGATGACCGAGTCGGGCAAGGTGGTGCGCTACCAGGATTCGGTAGTTGCCGTGGATGGCACGGAAAGCAAGCAGGAAGTGGTGCGGGTCGGTGTTTTCAACTCCGTATCGAACGGCAAGTTCCTCCGCTACCTTCCAGAGACGGGGCAGCTCATCGTGCTGCCACGGCAGCCGGCAAGGCGCTACACCGCCATGGCCGAGAACCTGCAGAAAGCCACCACCGGCATGGTGCCCATGGCCGTCGATCCGTCCCGCGGCTCCATACTTAGCCTGCTGGTACAGGCGCCTGATCTCAAGGAGCGTGTGGCCCAGGGCAAGGAGGTGGGCTACATCATCATCGGGTTGGCCATCTTTGGGTTCATTCTGGCGCTGTATCGTCTGATCGCTCTGGGCATTACTGGCATGAAGGTGCGTTCCCAGCTCAAGCATGCGGACAGCCCCAAGAAGAACAACCCGCTGGGTCGGGTGCTGCTGTCTTGGTATGACAACAAGGACGCGGATCTGGAAACCCTGGAGCGTAAGGTGGACGAGGCTGTGGTCAAGGAAGTGCCCAAGCTGCAGCGAGGCCTGTCCATTCTGAAGATTCTGGCGGTCATTGCGCCTCTGCTGGGTCTGCTGGGTACGGTAACCGGCATGATCCAGACCTTCCAGTCCATCACCCTCTTCGGCACCGGCGATCCCAAGCTCATGGCCGGGGGTATCTCCCAGGCCCTCATCACCACGGTGCTGGGCCTGATGGCGGCCATTCCCCTGACCTTCCTGCATGCCATCGTATCGGCGCGCAGCAAGGCCCTGGTGCAGGTTCTGGAAGAGCAGAGCGCGGGCATCATCGCCCGTCACGCGGAGAAACTCCACAGCAAACAATGAACATCAAGTACGCGCTGATTGGAGTACTGGAGAGCATCCGTGATTTCATGGAGGCTGGCGGGCCGGTGTTGTGGATCATCCTGGTCACGGCTTTTCTCATGTGGATACTCATTATCGAACGCTACTGGTTTTTGCGCCTGACCTATCCGGGATTGGTGAAGCAGGCCGTGGCTCAGTGGAATGAGCGTAAGGATCACCACAGCTGGTACGCGCACCGTATCCGCGATGAATTGATTTCCCGTATCTCCGCGCAGTTGCACCGGGGGCTGATCCTGCTCAATACCCTGGTGGCCCTATGCCCCCTCATGGGCCTGCTGGGTACCGTATTTGGCATGGTGCAGGTGTTCGACATCATGGCCATTACCGGCAGCGGCAATGCCCGCCTCATGGCGTCCGGCATCTCCATGGCCACCATCCCCACTATGGCGGGTATGGTGGTGGCCCTGTCCGGCCTGTATTTCAGCGCCCGCCTCAAGTTTCATGCGGACTACCTGACCCAGATCGCGGCGGACAACCTGCATATATCGGATACCAAAGTGGTGAACAACAAATGAGACGCAGATACTGTCAAGAAGACGATGAAGCCCAGATCGACCTGACGCCCCTGATGGACATCGTGTTCATCATGCTGATCTTTTTCATCGTGACCACTTCCTTCATCAAGGAATCCGGCGTGGACGTGAACCGTCCCAGCGCCAATACGGCAGAGCGCAAGGAGCATGGCAATATCCTCATTGCCATCACCGCCAACGATGAAATCTGGATGGACAAGCGCCGGGTGGATATCCGTGCCGTGCGCGCCAATGTCGAGCGCCTGAAGGCGGAAAGTCCCGAGGCT
Organism: Sedimenticola sp.; assembly: GCA_027030425.1. Lineage (GTDB taxonomy): Bacteria > Pseudomonadota > Gammaproteobacteria > Chromatiales > Chromatiaceae > Thiolapillus. The sequence goes on along the minus strand of JALVEW010000111.1, from coordinate 19,576 downwards.
TCCGTGGTCATCCAGGCGGATAAGGATTCCAAGAACGGGCTGCTGGTGCAGGTCATGGACCAGGTGCACCTGGCGGGCATCCCCAATATCTCTATCGCGGCCGTTAAGGACTGATATCCATGTGGCTGCGTCTTCCCATTGCCATCGTGCTGGCGGCCCTGGTTTCCCTGGCGCTGTTCTTTGCCATGCATTTCATGATCAGCCAGGGCAAGGGGGACATCAACAAGAACAAGGATTACTCGGTGGTGGACTTCGTTCGCGTCAAGCGTGAGTCCGAAGTTCGCACCAAGAAGCGCGTCATTCCCAAGAAGCCGCCTTTGCCCAAGACGCCGCCACCACCGCCAGAGCTGCAGGTGGAACAGAATGAGACGGTCGCCATGCCCGATTTGCAGATGGACATGCCGCGCCTGTCCACCTCCGGCGTGGCGGGTGGCCCCTTCATCGGTGGCGTGGGCCGGGGAGCGGGCGGCGTCAACCAGGGTGATGGCGACCTGATTCCTTTGGTCAAGATCGCTCCCCGTTATCCGCGCAAGGCGGCCCTGGCCGGGAAGGAAGGCTGGGTGAAGGTGGAGTTCACCGTGACTGAACTGGGAACGGTCACCGATGTAAAAGTGCTTGATTCCCAACCTAGGCGACTGTTCGACAGGGCGGCCAAGAAAGCCATTCTCAAATGGAAGTTCAAGCCCCGTGTCGTGGATGGCAAACCCGTGCCCCGGCGCGCGGTGCAGGTCATAGAGTTCAAACTGGCGGAGGACGGCTGATGAAGGCGCTCAAGGCATTGTTCCTCGTGGGGCTTCTGTTGGTTGGCCAGGCTTTTGCCGCCACCCTGAGCGAGCGCACCTACAAGCGGCTCACTACCATCCAGGAGCTGATGGGGGAGAACAAGTACAAGGAAGCGCTCAAGCGTTTGGACAGCCTGTTGCCCAGGGTACGCAAGAACGGCTATGAATATGCCGTGGTTATGCAGACTTACGGGTTTGCTTATGCGGCCCAGGAAAAGTACAAGAAAGCCATAAAGGCATTCAACGAAGCGTTGAAGACCGAGGCCCTGCCGGACCAGGTGCAACAGAGCATGCGTTACAACCTGGCTCAGTTGTATGCTGCCGATTCAGACTGGAAAGCGGCTGCCAGGGCCTATGAACAGTGGTTGACCCAGGCGGAGAAGCCTTCCGCCGACAGCTATGCTTTCGGCGCCACCATCTACGCCCAGCTCAAGAACTACGACAAGGCCATACCCAAGATTCGGAAGGCCATCAGCCTTGCCTCCAAGCCCCGCGAAAACTGGTACCAGCTGCTGCTGTCCATGCTCTATCAGAAAAAGCATTACGCCGAGGCGGCCAAGGTGCTGGAAACCATGGTGGCCTACTGGCCGGACAAGAAGCAATACTGGAAACAGCTTTCCGGCGTGTATTTCACCCTAAAAAAGAACCGCCGCGCCCTGGCGGTGCTGGAACTGGCTCACAAGCAGGGCTTCCTGGAAAAAGAACGGGAGTTGATGAACCTTGTGAATATGTATCTGCTGCAGGGCATTCCTTACAAGGCGGCGAAGATCCTCGACGCGGAAATGAAAGCGGGGCGCATCCAGCGCACGGGAAAGAACCTGCAGAAACTAGGCGAAGCCTGGATGCGGGCCAAGGAAACCGACGAGGCGCTGAGGGAATTGCAGGCGGCGGCCGAAGTCCAGGAAAAAGGGGTTCTGTTCCTGCGCCTGGCCCAGCTTTACACGGATAAGGAAAACTGGAAAAAAGTCATCGACCTGTCCAACAAGGCTCTCGCCGCGGGGGGGCTGAAACACCCTGGAGACGCATACCTTCTCAAAGGCATGGCTCTGTATGAGAGCGGGAAAAAACAAAGCGCCATCGCCAGTTTTTCCAAAGCGTTGAAATACAAGAAGTCCAAGCGCCAGGCCAGTCAGTGGATTACCCATATCCGAACCGAGGGGGCCTGATACCCGGCGCCAGCCTGAATTATTGCAAAGAGGTCGGAGTCAGATTCCACCCAATGGTTACCAAGAACGGGCTCAAACTGTTCCAAGCCATGGGATCTTTCCAACATCCGTCCCATCTGACTCCGACCCCGACCGCACAAGAAGTCCAAGCGCCGGCCCGGCCAGTGGATCACCCACAGCCGGACAGAAGGCGCCAGAGCAGGCGTGACTCATGCTTACCGGTACGGGGAATCAACCGGTCATCAGCACCAGTTTGCCCAGGGTATGGCCTTCCTCGATGAGCCGGTGCGCCTTGGCGGCTTCTTCCAGCTGGAACATGCGGCTCACTTTCACCCTGAGTTTTCCTTCGCTCATCCATTCACCTCCAAGGCGCAGGATTTCCCCCTGGTGCGCCAAGGCCTCCTGCAGGCCCTTGAGCGCAGGGGTGAGCATCAAGGTGAAGGCGATGCTCAGGTTGCGGTTGCGCGCTTCTGATGTCACCAGCCCCTCGCCGGGGTCGAGAATGGTGACGATGCAGCCGTATTCACGAATCAGGGGCAGGGACTGGCGGAAGGTTTCCGGTCCAACGGTATCGAACACCAGGTCCACGCCCTGGCCGTCCGTGTGTTCCATGACGATGCTTTCCAGGTCGTCTTTCCGGTAATTGACCACGATGTCGGCGCCCAGCTCGCGGACGAAATCCGCCTTTTCCCGGGAGCTGACGGTGGTGATGACCCGGGCGCCCCTTATCTTGGCCAGTTGCACGGCAATATGGCCCACGCCACCGGCGCCGGCATGGATGAGCACTGTCTGGCCTTCTTCCAGCCTTCCGCGGTCGTACAGGGCCTCCCAAGCGGTGATGAGGGCCAGGGGGGTGGCGCCGGCTTCCGGGAAATTGATGCGCGCCGGCATGAACTCCGCCCGGCTTTCCTCCAGTACCGTGAACTGGGCATAGTTGCCCTGTTCCCTTCCCAGGCCGCCGTGGCAGAACCAGACCTTGTCGCCGGGCTGGAAGCGGGTCACCTGTTCGCCGGTTTCCACTACCTCTCCCGCGCCATCACAGCCCAGGATGGCCGGCGGGGTGGCGCCGTAAAACAGCCCCCGGGCCCGCAGCTTGGTATCGATGGGGTTGATGCCGGCCGTGTGCAGGCGGACCTTGATTTGGCTTGGGCTGGTGAGTTCGGGGTCCGGCAGCTCCTGGATTTTCAGTACTTCCGGGCCGCCGGTGTCGGTCATGACGACTGCTTTCATGATGCCTCCTCTACTGAAACCGAATTTCTGCTATCTTCCCCGCATGACAGATTCCATGCAAGCCATAGTTGAGCACCAGGCCCTCCTCAGGGAGTGCCGCTGCTGCGAGAACATGATTCCCCCCGTAGTGGTGGGCCGGCCCGTGGCCTCACCGGTGATATCCATCGGCCAGGCGCCGGGAGAAAAGGAAGGCCCGGCGGGCAGGCCCTTTGCCTGGACGGCGGGCAAGACCCTGTTCAAGTGGTTCGAGACCCTGGGGGTGGACGAGGAGAGCTACAGGGACAGGGTGTACATGGCGGCCGTGTGCCGCTGTTTTCCCGGCAAAAACCCGAAAGGGGGTGACCGGGTGCCCAGCGAAGAGGAGATCGGCGCCTGTTCCGCCTGGCTGGAGCAGGAGTTTTCCATCCTTCAGCCCCGCCTGGTGATTCCCATTGGCAAGCTGGCCATTGGCCGGCTCATGCCCGTGAGCAAACTCACGGATGTCATAGGCCGGTCTTTCGAGATGGAATTGTGGGGGGTGCGGACAACGGTGATTCCCCTGCCCCATCCTTCCGGGGCTTCCACCTGGCATCGCACGGAGCCCGGGAAAAGCCTACTGGCCGAGGCTCTGGGCCTCATTGGCGCCCACCCGGCCTGGCGGGGCTTGTGGTAGGTCGGACTGAAGCCCGACCTACGGAACAGGATGCCGATATGTTGTGGGTGTCATCATTCCGGCGGCAGACAGACGCCCGTCCCCCCCAGGCCGCAGTAGCCGTCGGGGTTCTTGGCGAGGTACTGCTGGTGATAGTCCTCGGCAAAATAGAAGCTGGGCGCGGGCAGGATTTCTGTGGTGATGGCGCCCAGGCCCTTGTGGCTCAGCTCCTGTTGATAGCGCTCCCGGCTGGCTTCCGCCCGGGCCTGCTGGTCGGTATCGAAAGTATAGATGCCTGAGCGGTACTGGGTGCCCCTGTCGTTGCCCTGGCGCATGCCCTGGGTGGGATCATGGGCTTCCCAGAAGCGCCTGAGCAGCTCGTCATAGGAAAGGATAGAGGGGTCGAAGATCACCCGCACCACCTCATTGTGGCCCGTACGGCCGGTACAGACTTCCTGGTAGGTTGGGTTGGGCGTATAGCCCCCCGCGTAGCCCACGGCGGTGCTGTATACCCCGGGCAAGGGCCAGAACAGCTTTTCCGCTCCCCAGAAACAGCCCAGACCGAACATGGCCTGCTGCAGGTTTTCCGGGAAGGGGCCTTTCAGGGGCGTGCCCAGGACGTAATGGCGCTCCGCCACGGGCATGGGTTCTTCCCTGCCCGGCAGGGCCTGATCCGGGGTGGGCATGCGGGTTTTGTCGGTGAAGCCCATGTCAGGCGGTGCCCTGCCCGGTGGCGCAGAAGCGGCGGGGAAGCAGGCGGGCCAGGGGCAGCCAGGCGACAATGCCCATGCCATCGGCCACCATATCCGCCACGGAAAAGAAACGTCCGGGTACGAAGTACTGGGCGCATTCCAGGAAGATGCCATAAGCCATGAGCCACAGGCCGTGGCGCCAGCCGTAACCGCTGTTGGGCCAGCCGGCATGGGCCAGGGCAGCCAGGAAAAGAAACACCAGGGCATGCCCCAGCTTGTCGTTGATGTTTTCCTGGATGACTTCCGGCAGGGGCGTCAGGGCCATCCAGGTGACGACCAGCAGAGCCAGGCCGAGAATCAGCCTGGCCCCCATCTGGTTGCAGCGGCAGCTGTCGCCCATGGCGGGGTATCAGCCCTTGTCCTTCTGTTCCCGGGCCACGGCGCGGTAACCGATGTCCTTGCGGTACTGCATGTTGTTCCAGTGAATCTGTTCAGCCAGGGCGTAGGCCTTGCGCTGGGCGTCGGTGACGCTGTCCCCCAGGGCGGTGACGCACAGCACCCGGCCACCGGCGGTGAGTACCTTGCCGTCCTGCTCCACGGTGCCGGCGTGGAATACCTTCACGTCTTCCGCTTCTTCCTCGGGCAGACCCTCGATGACGTCGCCCGTCTCGTAGCTGCCGGGATAACCGCCGGCGGCCAGTACCACGCCCAGGGCGGCGCGATCGTCCCAATCGGCGGTTTCCTCGTCCAGCTTGCCTTCCAGGGCGGCCAGGCAGTGGGCCACCAGGTCGGACTTCATGCGCATCATGATAGGCTGGGTCTCGGGATCGCCGAAGCGGCAGTTGAATTCCATGACTTTCGGATTGCCCTCGGCGTCGATCATTACCCCGGCGTAGAGAAAGCCTGTGTAGGGGGTGCCGTCGGCGGCCATGCCGGCAATGGTGGGCCCAATGATCTGCCCCAGTATCTTCTTGTGGATGTCCTCGTTCACCACGGGCGCTGGTGAGTAGGCGCCCATGCCGCCGGTGTTGGGGCCGGTATCGCCGTCCAGGGCCGCCTTGTGGTCCTGGGAGGAGGCCATGGTAAGCACGTTCTTGCCGTCGGCCATGACGATGAAGCTGGCTTCCTCGCCGTTGAGGAATTCCTCGATGACCACCCTGTGTCCCGCTTCGCCGAAGGCGTTGCCGGAAAGCATGTCCCGCACCGTGTCCTCGGCGGTCTTCATGTCATGGGCGAGGATAACTCCCTTGCCCGCCGCCAGACCGTCGGCCTTGATGACGATGGGTGCGCCCATCTTGTACAGGTATTCCAGGGCCTCGTCCACATCGGAGAAGGTGCCGTAAGCCGCGGTGGGAATCTCGTACCGGGCCATGAAATCCTTGGCGAAGGCCTTGGAGCCCTCCAGCCGGGCCACCCGCCTCGTGGGGCCGAAGCATTTCAGGCCCGCGGCGGTGAAGGTGTCAACGATGCCTGCCACCAGGGGCTGTTCCGGGCCGACGATGGTCAGGCCGATGTCCTTCTGCAGGGCGAAATCCCGCAGGGCCTTGGGGTCGTGTGCGGCGATGTCCACGTTCTCCACCTTGTCTTCCCGCGCCGTGCCGGCGTTGCCGGGGGCCACGTAGACCTTGTCCGCCAGGGGAGACTGGGCCGCCTTCCAGGCCAGGGCGTGTTCCCGGCCTCCACCACCTACGATGAGAATATTCATGGTTTGCCTCTCCTTCAGTGTCGGAAATGACGCATGCCGGTAAAGACCATGGCCATGCCGTGCTCATTGGCGGCGGCGATGACCTCCTCGTCGCGCATGGAGCCGCCGGGCTGGATTACCGCTGCGATACCGGCTTCCGCGGCATTGTCTATGCCGTCGCGGAAGGGGAAGAAGGCATCCGAGGCCATGACCGAACCCTGTACCTCCAGTCCCGCGTGCTCGGCCTTGATGCCGGCGATGCGCGCGGAGTTGACGCGGCTCATCTGACCGGCGCCCACGCCTATGGTCATGTTGTTCTTACCATAGACGATGGCGTTGGATTTTACGAATTTGGCCACCCGCCAGGTGAACAGCAGGTCGGCCATTTCCTGTTCCGTGGGTTGCCGTTCCGTGACCACCTTCAGCTCGTTGTACAGGGACAGGTCTGCGTCCTGAACCAGGAGGCCACCGTTTACGCGTTTGAAATCAAGGCGTTGCGCAGGATTCTCCGGCCACTGGCCGCAGGCCAGCAGGCGTACGTTCTTTTTGGCCGCCACTACCTCGGCGGCTTCGGGGGAGACTTCCGGGGCGATGATGACTTCCACGAACTGGCGGTCCACGATGGCCTGGGCGGTTTCGGCGTCCAGTTCGCCGTTGAAGGCAATGATGCCGCCGAAGGCGGATTCGGGATCCGTGGCATAGGCCCGGTCGTAGGCTTCCAGCAGGCTGTCGCCGATGGCCACGCCGCAGGGGTTGGCGTGCTTGACGATGACGCAGGCCGGGCCTTCGCTGAACTGCTTGACGCATTCCAGGGCGGCGTCCGTGTCGCCGATGTTGTTGTAGGACAATTCCTTGCCCTGGAGCTGGCGGGCGGTGGCGATGCAGGCTTCCTGAACGTCGTCCTCGCGGAAGAAGGCCGCCTTCTGATGGGGGTTCTCCCCGTAGCGCATGGTCTGCACCTGGCGGTACTGAAGGTTGATGGTGTTGGGGAAGTCCTGCTTGGTGCCGTCGCTGGCCATGGCGCCCAGGTAGTTGGCAATGGCCCCGTCATAGCGGGCGGTGTGTTCGAAGGTCTTGACCGCCAGACGGAAGCGCAGGTCGTCGCTCAGGGCGTTGCCGTTGTTCTTCATCTCGGAGAGGATGAGGGCGTAGTCGGCGGGGTCCACCACCACGGCCACGTCCTTGTGATTCTTGGCGGCGGCACGGATCATGGTGGGGCCGCCGATGTCGATGTTCTCTATGGCCGTGGCCAGGTCGCAGTCCGGGTTGGCCACGGTCTTCTCGAAGGGGTAGAGATTCACTGCCACCAGGTCGATGGGCCCGATGCCGTGTTCTTCCATCACTGCGTCGTCCGTGCCCCGGCGCCCGAGGATGCCGCCGTGGATCCTGGGATGCAGGGTTTTCACCCGACCGTCCATCATTTCCGGAAAGCCGGTGTAGTCGCTGACCTCGATGACGGGAACGCCGTTGTCGGCCAGGAGTTTCGCGGTGCCGCCGGTGGAGAGGATTTCCACCCCGGCCTGGCTCAGGCCCTGGGCGAATTCCACAATGCCTTCTTTGTCGGATACGCTGAGGAGCGCGCGGGTGATTGCAGTCATGTCGGGATTTCCTGAAAGGGTGTTTGGAGAAAAGAAACCTGGAAAAAAGGTGGAAAATCAGTCGATTTCGAAGCGGGCCAGTTTCTTGCGCAGGGTGCTGCGGCTGATGCCCAGCAGGGTGGCGGCGCGGGTCTGGTTGCCGCCGGTATATTCCATCACCGTCTGGAACAGGGGGCGTTCCACTTCTTCCATGACCATCTGGTACAGGCCGCTGGCCGAATGGCCGTCCAGGTGAGAGAAATAGCTGTTCAATGCGTCCCGTACACAGTCTGCGAGGGAGTCCTCGCGGCTTTCCTTGCCCACCACCAGTGCGTCGCTCTTCATGCTGCGGCCCGTGTCTTCGAAACTCATGCTGCCTTTTCCCCCTTGCTCCCGTCGACAAAAAAGCGTCTGACCAGCTGCTGCTGATCCCGGGTGCTTTCCATCTTGTTGATTTCCTGCCGGAATTCTGCGGCCCCCCGCATCTGCCTGCTGTACCAGGCGATGTGCTTGCGCGCGATGCGTACCCCGTGCCGGGCGCCATAGAGACTGTACAAGGCTTCCAGATGCTCCAGCAGCAGGGCGCCGATCCATGCGGGCCGGGGCTGCGGGAGCTGTTCTCCGGTTGCGAGGTAATGGGCGATGTGCCGGAATATCCACGGCCTGCCCTGCGCAGCGCGGCCTATCATGATAGCGTCAGCGCCGGTAAATTTCAGCACCTGTTCGGCCTTTTTTTCATCCCCGATATCGCCATTGGCCACCACGGGGATGCCAAGTGATTGTTTTACCTGCCGAATGGTTTCGTATTCGGCTTCTCCCGAGAATTTGCAGGCCCGGGTGCGGCCATGGATGGTCAGCATGGCGATGCCGCTGCCCTCGGCGATGCGGCCGATGTTCAGGGCATTGCGGCTGTTCCTGTCCCAGCCGGTGCGTATCTTCAGGGTCACGGGCACGTCCACGGCGTTGACCACGGCTTCCAGGATTCGGCCCACCAGGGCTTCGTCCCGCAGGAGGGCGGAGCCTGCCGCCACCTTGCACACTTTCTTCGCCGGGCAGCCCATGTTGATGTCGATGATCTGCGCACCCAGATCCACGTTGACGCGGGCGGCTTCCGCCAGCTTGTTCGGATCCGTGCCCAGGATCTGCACGGCTATGGGCGGCATCTCTCCTTCCCGGTTGAGACGGGTCTGGGTCTTGCGGCTGGCCCAGAGGCTGGTGTCGGCGCTGATCATCTCGGAAAAGGCCAGGCTGGCGCCGAAGCGGCGGCACAGGTTGCGGAAAGGCAAATCCGTGATGCCTGCCATGGGGGCGAGGAGCAGCTTGCCCTGGAGATGGATATTGCCGATCTTCATGCGCCGGCGGGAAGGAGCCTGAGCTCGAACCCGGAAACGCCGGGCCGGGGCGGCAGGAGCAAAAGATGCACTTCCAGGGTCTTTCCCGGTTCCACGGGAGCATTCTTGCCGGGAAGTTTTGTTGCGTAGGCGGATGCGGCAATTGTACGCCTGGCCATCACCTCCTGTTCCCTGTCCAGCAGGCTCAGCTGCAGGTCGGGCAGGGGCTGGGCCGTTCTGCCATCGTTGCGCAGCAGCAGCTTGAGCTGGTAAGCACCGAGATGGGGAATATAGGGTTCGAACACCCGGTCGAGAATGCGGAAAGTCTGGATTGGTTCTGCCGGGGGCAGTCTGCATCCCAGGTAAGGGCAGATCTTTTCGGCGAGGCCGCGTACCTGCGGGTTCTCCAGCAGGTGATCCTTCTGCAGCCAGGCAATCTGCGCTCCCGCGCCCAGGGTCAGCAGCAGGGTCAGCAGGACGACAGGGGCAGTGACGGACTTGCGATGCGAGGGTTGCTCGGAAACAAAGGGGTCCGGGGCACTGTCACCGGCGGGCGGTTCCGGCGGCTTGTTGGCGGAGTCCTCCTCCGGCGGGGCGGCGTCCTGGTGTTCGTCGTCTTCCTGTGGCTTGGTGTCCGCCAGGGGGTTTTCTTCCGGCGCAATATCGAGATCATCCAGAAAGCCGCTGTCAGGCGTCTGTTCCGGCTGCCTGTCCACCTGCCTGCGCTCCAGGCTGCGTTCCAGGTCGCTGAGAAGGTCCAGCATTTCCCGATCCGGTGTGTCCTTCCCTCCCTTTTCAGCGACCGCCGGCTTGTCAGGCCTTTCTGGAGCTGTAATGCTGAAAACGTTGTGGCACTCACTGCAGACGACCTTGTATCCGGCTTCTTCCAGGGCGGAAGAGGGGATGTTGTAGATGACCTGGCAGTGGGGGCAACGGACTTTCACTTGCGCCTGCCCTCCAGCCGTATCCACTCGTCCTGCTGCACGGGTGGCCGCATCTCGATGTCGGGATGGTAGGCCCGGGCCACGTCTTCCGCCTGGTGGTGAAGTATTCCGGAAAGCACCAGATCGCCGCCGGGCCGTACCAGGGATTTGACCTGGGGGGCAAGCTCGATGAGTACGTTGGCCAGGATGTTGGCCAGGACCAGGTCCGCCTCCAGGGGCTGAAATTCCACGGGAGACAGGGTTTCCAGGCGATCCAGCACGCCATTGCGCCGGGCGTTGCTGCGGGTGGCGGTGAGAGCCTGGGGGTCGTGATCCACGGCCACAGCCCGGGCCGCGCCGCGTTTCAGGGCCGCGATGGCCAGGATGCCCGAGCCGCAACCGAAGTCGATGACGGTCTTGTCCCGCAGATCGGCGCCGTCTATCCACTCCAGGCAGAGGGCCGTGGTGGGGTGGGTGCCGGTGCCGAAGGCCAGGCCGGGGTCCAGGTGAATCACCGTGGCGTCCGGCCGGTCCAGGTTGCGGCCGGTGGGGCAGATCCACAGGTTGTCGCCGAACCGCATGGGCTGGAAATGCTCCAGCCAGGCTCTTTCCCAGGCCTGGTCCTCGAGAATCTCCAGGGTGAGGCTGCGGCTGTTCTCCTCGTCCAGGACTTCGTCGATGCGCGCGCGCAGGTGATCCGCGTCGGTATTGCCGTCGAACAGCCCCGTGACCCTGGTGTTCTGCCACAGGGGCATGGCGCCGGGGGGCGGCTCCAGCATGGGCTCGTCCCGGGCATCCACCAGGGTAACCGAGAGGGCGCCCAGCTGCTCGAACAACAGTTCGACCAGAGGGGCTCTGGATTTTTCCACTTCTAGGTGTGCCTGCAGCCAGGGCATGTGATTTGGCTTCCTTGTTTTCCCGCCGGGATCTGTGCCCGGATCTGCTGGTGAGCCTTCATTCTAGCCCGAATATTTCACCCGGTCGCTGGAAAAATATTCCAGCTTACTGTGTATTCATGGAGAATTTTGGAATATTAGCAAAGTACAACATGTTACCGGGCATCGCTGAACGCGCCCTCGCACCGGTCTCGCCGTCCATCTGCGGTGATGGGCGGGGTCGGAGTCAAATGGGGAGGATGTTGGGAAGATCCCATGGCATGGAACAGTTTGACCCTGTTTCATGTAACAGTTTGGGTGGAATTTGACTCCGACCCCTTTGCAAATCCGCACCTGAACGCCGATCCCGGCACGATCATCGCGTTCCCGGGTGAAATATTCGGACTAGCGCCAAGTCCAGGGTGCAGGTTGTGATTTTCTCCCGGTTCAGGCCGGGAGGTGCTGATCCAGCCAGTCCCTAATCCAGTGGCTGGCGCGGTTGCCGGCAAAGCGCGCCACTTCCCTGCCTTCAACGAACAGCATGATGGTGGGAAAGCCTCGCAGTTTGTAGCGGCCGGCGAGCTTCATGTTTTCGCCGTCGTCCACCTCCACCTTGACCAGCTGAACCCGGTCGGCCATTTCCTCCATCACCCGTTGCAAGTGAGGGGCGATGGCGTGACAGGGGGCGCACCAGTCCGCCCAGAAATCCACCAGCACGGGCAGGGCGTTGGATGCCTCAATAACGACTTCCTCAAAATCGTGCAGGCCTGCGGTTTGTGCCGGCGATGCGTTCAGTAGTTTGTTCATGGTATCTGGATGGGTCTTGTCGTTGCGCGGATGGCGGAAGGCATTGCCCGGGCAGGGGGATGAGCCGCCTGGTTCCGGGAATGCGTATATACTTGTACGGGCATGAATTTGGGGCGCTGAGCCCGCATGCGGGGCAATCCCTTGTTCCTGCTCCGCACATCATGAAATCGGGCCAAAGAATTGCTGAATGTTAACCTGATCACGCTGTCCTTCCAAGATCCGCGCATGGAAAGGGCCTTCCGCGCCAGCTACGGTCGGCGCTTCCATTCCCAGAACCTGCTTGCCATGGGGCTGGCCCTGTTGCTGTTCTGCTTTTTCGGCGTGCTGGACTGGCTGCTCTATCCCCAGTTGGTGCAACAGCTATGGGCCATTCGCTATGTGTTCGCCTTCCTGCCCTTACTGGCCATCCTGCTGCTGCTTTCAGGGCGCTATTACTGGCGTTACGGCCAGCAGCTCATGGCCTTGGCGCTGCTTCTGGGTAACCTGGCGGTGGCGGCCATGACGGTGGTGATTCCCGCGGAGATGAACGATGTCTACGTGGCGGGGCTGATGCTCATTGCCCTGTACGGTTATACCGTGGCACGCCTGCGTTTCGTGTGGGCGGCGGCCAGCAACTGGATGGGCCTGCTTGCCTACAACCTGGCCAATCTCTGGTGGGGGGATGCCAGCCGCTGGGACCTGATTGCCGGCAATTTCTTTTGTGTGTCCACCAATATCATGGGCATGGTGGCCAGCTACACCATGGAGTACGACAGCCGACGGGGATTTCTCCTGCAACAGCAGCTGCGCCGTGAACGCCAGCGCTTGGGGGTTCTCAACAGGGAGCTCCAGGATGCCAACCAGCGCCTGAAAAAGCAGGCCCTTACGGATGAGCTAACGGGGCTGGCGAACCGGCGCCAGTTCTTTGCCCGGCTCCAGGAGGAATGGCGGCGCGCCCGTCGCCGGCGGGAATATCTGGCCCTGGTGATGATCGACGTGGATTATTTCAAGGTCATCAATGACCGTTTTGGGCATCAGTCCGGGGATCAGTGCCTGAAACAGCTGGCGCAGGTGCTGCAGGAGCATGGCCGCCGGGCGGGTGAGATGGTGGCCAGGCTGGGAGGGGAGGAGTTTGCCCTGCTGCTGCCCGGCTGCGGTGCGGAACGCGCCTGCAAAATCGCCGAGGACTTGCGCGAGGATGTGGCCCGGCTGGATATCAGTCTGCCTCATTCCCCGGGGAGGGTTGCCGTGCATCCGACGGTGAGCTGTGGAGTCGCCAGCCTGGTACCCGATGAATATCACGCACCGGAATACCTGCTGTTTCTCGCGGACCAGGCCTTGTACGACGCCAAGGATGCCGGCAGGAACCGGGTGGCCTGTTCTTCCCAGCCTGTCGTGGAGAAGGAGGAGCTGGCCTGAACCCTGATTGGTGCCGCCATATGTTCTGTATGCCCCAGCTGTTTTTTGGCATACTGGGGCTTCTCTTTCTTGCAACCCCCTTTCCCTGTCCATGAGCACAGACCTGATCCGTATCGCCACCCGTAAATCCCCCCTGGCCATGTGGCAGGCGGAGCATGTCGCCGCCGCCCTCAGGGCGGCCCATCCCGGCATCCGGGTGGAACTATTGGGCATGAGCACCCAGGGAGACAAGATCCTGGACACGCCCCTGGCCAAAATCGGCGGAAAGGGCCTGTTCGTCAAAGAACTGGAGCAGGGCATGCTCGACGGCAGCGCCGATATCGCCGTGCATTCCATGAAGGATGTGCCCGTGGAGCTGCCGGAGGGTCTGCACCTGCCCGTCATCATGGAACGGGAGGATCCCCGCGATGCTTTCGTTTCCAATGAATACGCCAGCCTGGATGAGCTGCCCCGGGGCGCGAGGGTAGGCACTTCCAGCCTGCGCCGCCAGTGCCAGCTTCTGGCCCGCCGCCCGGACCTTAAGCTGCTGCCCCTGCGCGGCAACGTGAACACCCGCCTGCGCAAGCTGGATGAAGGCGAGTACGACGCCATCATCCTGGCCGCCGCGGGCCTCATCCGCCTGGAGTTCGGAGACCGTATCCGTGCCTTCATCGAGCCGGAGCAGAGCCTGCCCGCCATCGGCCAGGGGGCCGTGGGCATTGAATGCCGGGCAGATGACGAGCGGGTGAACCGTCTCATTGCGCCCCTGCATGACGCTGACACTGCCAGCCGGGTGCTGGCGGAGCGGGCCATGAACAACCGTTTGGAAGGTGGCTGCCAGGTACCCATTGCCGGTCATGCCATCCTCGAAGGGGATGAGCTTTGGCTGCGGGGCCTGGTGGGCAGCGTGGACGGCGGGACCGTCGTCAGGGACGAGATTCGCGGCCCCCGGGAACAGGCGGAGTCCCTGGGCGTGACCCTGGCAGAGCGGCTTCTCGAGGCCGGCGCCGGCGACATACTGCGGGCGTTGTATGAGAAATAGATGAGTTGCGATCTTGGGGGCATGAGCGTGCTGGTGACCCGGCCCCAGGCCCAGGCGGAAGGGCTGTGCGCCCTCATCGAAAAGGCCCATGGCCGCCCGGTGCGCTTCCCGGCCATGGAGATCGTCTCCCTGGACACGGATGAGGCGCGGCAGGTACTGGCGGATGCCGCCGGCGCCGATCTGCTCATTTTCATCAGCGCCAATGCCGTCACCCATGCCTTTCCCCTGTTGCCGGAGGAGCTGCCCCTGGACCTGCCCGTGGCCGCCATTGGCGAAGGCACGGCCCGGCGGCTGGAGGAATACGGTCTGCCCGCCACCCTGGTGCCCCGCGACCGTTTCGATACCGAGGGCCTGCTGGCCCTGCCCGAGCTGCGGGACATGCGGGGCCGCAAGGTCATCATCCTGCGCGGCCGGGGCGGGCGGGAGAAGCTCCGAACCGAACTGCTGGCCCGGGGCGCGGAGGTGCATTACGCGGAAGTCTACGAACGGCGTCTTCCCCGGCGTGGCGCCTCCAACCTGGTGAAAGGCTGGAACAGGCTGGTGGACGCGGTTACCGTCACCAGTTCCGAAATGCTGGACAACCTGCTGAAGCTGCTGGGGGAGGAAGGCGCGGCCCTGCTGCGGCAGACGCCCCTGGTGGTGCTCAGTGAGCGCACGGCGGAACATGCCTACGACCAGGGTTGCCGGGAAATCTGGGTGACGGAACAGGCCGGAGATCGTGGTATTCTCCAGACCTTGTGTGAAATCCGGGAAGAGAACACATGAGCGCATTCTGGCGTTATCTGACCAGCGAGCAGGCCACCAACCGCCTGGTGGTGATCGGCATCGTGCTGGGCATACTGTTCGGCATGTTTTTGCCGGAATGGGCTCTGGCCCAGAAAGCCCTGGGCAAGGCTTTCGTGGCATTCCTCAAGATGCTGGTGGTGCCCCTGGTGTTTGCCTCCATCTATGTGGCCATTTCCGGCCTGGGCGGTTTGGAGCAACTGCGGCGCATCGGCCTCAAGACCATTGGCCTCTACGTGCTCACCACGGCCCTGGCGGTGCTGCTGGCCATCGTCGCCATGAATGTCTTTCCCATTGGCGATGCGGTGAGCGCCGAGGGCCTGAGCTATGAAAAGGCCAGGGACGTGGCGCCCTTTTCCCTGGGGGCCATGCTGCTGAGCTTCATTCCCACCAACATCTTCAACGCCCTGGCCACGGGCTCCATGATGCAGGTCATCGTGTTCGCTATCCTCTTTGGCATCGCCAGCCTGTACCTGGAAGAACAGCACCATTCCGCCATGCTGGATGTGTTCACCGGCATCAGCGAAGCCATGCTAAAGCTGGCCCGCTGGGTGATTCTGTTCACCCCCCTGGGGGTGTTCAGCCTCATCAGCTACGTGGTGGCGGACCAGGGCGTGCAGACCATCATCGATTTGTGGAAATACATCCTGCTGGTGCTGGGGGTGCTGTTGCTGCATGGCCTGCTGACCCTGCCGGCGGTAATGGCTCTGTTCGCGCGCATCAATCCCTATCGTTATCTCAACCGGATCAAGGAAGTGCCCCTGATGGCCTTTTCCACTGCTTCCAGTGCCGCCACCCTGCCCGTGAGCATGCGCGTGGCTGTGGAGAAAGGCGGCGTGGCCCGGGACACTGCCAGCTTCGTTCTGCCCCTGGGGGCCACGGTGTCCATGGATGGCACGGCGGCTTACCTCACCATTGCGGTGCTCTACATCGCCAACCTGGCCGGGGTGGACATGAGCTTTGGCGATCAGATGATTCTGGGCTTCACCGTGGTGGCCCTGAGCGTGGGGGTGGCGGCCCTGCCTTCGGCTTCCCTGGTGATGATGGTGGTGATTCTCAACCAGGCGGGCCTGCCCATCGAATACATGGCCCTCATCGTGGTGGTGGACCGCATTCTGGACATGGCGCGCACCTCCCTGAACGTCACCTCTGACATGGTGGTGGCCAAGACCGTGGATACCATCAACCGGAGGATGCACCATGACCAAAGGGACTGAGCGCCCCACGGTGGTCATCGACATGGCCGCGGAGCAGGAGCTGCAGAATCTCCGGCCTTCCCGCCTGCCCCTGGTTCTGGCCCTGCTGGCGGTGCTGCTCACTGCCGGGGGGCTGGGGGCCGGCTATTACTGGTGGCAGCAGATGCGCGCTGATTTGCAGCAGATGAGCGCCAAAACCCGGGCCGCGGCCCAGGTGCAGCAGGAACTGCAGGCCAGCCTGGAACAGGCGCAAAAGGCCCTGGCCGCCCAGCAGCAGCGTATTACCGCCCTGAACCCCGTGGCCCAGCTGGAAGCCGGGCTTGGAGAAACCCGCCAGGCCTTGGAAGAACAGGCCCGCCTCATGGCCGCCGAGCGCAGCCGCATGGAGCAGCGGGAAGTGGAGCTGCGCGCCACCATCGCCGATCTGCGCAAGCGCCTGGGCAAGCCCGACAAGCGCTGGATGGTGGCCGAAGCCGAATATCTGGTGGACATCGCCCAGCGTCGCCTGCAGCTCATGGGCGACAGGGTCACCGCCCTGGCCGCCCTGCGCGAGGCGGACCGGCGCCTGGCGGACACGGGTGACGAGGAATGGGCGGTGCTGCGCCAGGATATCGCCAGAGAGATCGCGTCCCTGGAAAAGCTGGCCGACGGCGACCGCCGGGCCCTGCTGAATCGCCTTGACGCCCTCAAGCCCGGCATTGCGGCGCTGAAGCCCCGGGTGGTGGCCCGGGACGCGGTTGCCGCCATGCCCCCCCCCACCGCTGAACCGTCGCCTTCCGGCGGCGAACACAAGCTGGAGAACCTGGGGCGTGATCTGCTGCAGGGCCTGAAGGAAAGCCTGCGCCTGCGCCATCATGACCAGCCGGTACGGAAGCTGGTGCTCAGCGGCCAGGAGGGCCTGTTGCGCCAGAACCTCGAACTCATCCTTGAAACGGCGCGCCTGGCGGTGGTGCAGGAAGACCAGGAACTCTACCGCGACAGCCTGGCCCGCCTGGCGCGGTCCGTGCAGCAGTATTTCCGCGCGGATGATCCGGCGGCGGCAGGACTGCTGGCGGATATCCAGGCGCTCCGGCAAGTGGAACTGCGTCCGCCCCTGCCGGATCTCAAGCCCCTGCTGGATTCCCTGCGCGCCCGTCAGCAGCTGGCATCCGCCCCCGGAGAGGCCCCATGAAGCTGCTGCTCCAGGCCAGTCTGTTTCTCATTCTGGGCGGCCTGGCCGCCTGGGTCATCGACCGGGATGCCGGTTATGCCTTCCTGGCCTGGGGCAACTGGTCCCTGGAAACCAGCCTGGCCATGCTGGTGCTCCTTGCCGCCGTGATTTTGGGGCTGCTCTACTATTTCATGCGTTTCCTCCTGGGGCTTTTTCATGTGCCCGGCCGCCTGGCCGCCTGGCGGGCGCGACGGCAGCGGCGTCTGGCCCGGCGGCACCTGACCCGGGGCCTGCTGGAGTTTGCCGAAGGCCACTGGGACAAGGCGGAAAGGCTGCTTACCCGGAACGCCGAGCTTTCCGATACGCCTCTGCTCAACTATCTGGCCGCCGCCCGCGCCGCCCAGCGCCAGGGAGCCCATGAGCGGCGGGACGCCTATATCCGCCTGGCCCATCACCACATGCCCACGGCGGACGTGGCCGTGGGCCTGACCCAGGCAGAGCTGCAACTGGCTCACCAGCAGTTCGAGCAGGCTTTGGCCACCCTCAAGCACCTGCGCGAGGCGGCGCCCCGCCACACCCATGTATTGCGCCTGCTGGCCAGTCTGTACGAGCAGCTGGGTGACTGGGAGCAGCTGCGCCAGCTGCTGCCGGAGCTGCGCAAGGCGAAGACCGCCAGCCCCGCCGAGCTGGATGCCCTGGAAGGCCGGGTCTGGCGGGCCCTGCTGGAAACCGCCGCCGGCGCCATGGAGCCCAGTCGCCTGGACACCGTCTGGCAGCAGATGCCCCGTGCCTTGCAGCAGGCGCCCGACATGGTGGTTCTTCATGCCCGCCTTCTGCACCAGCGTCAGCGCGACGAGGAAGCCGACAGCCTGTTGCGCGGCCTGCTGAAAAAGCACTGGCAGGAGGAGGCCGTGGCCCTTTACGGCCTCCTGGACCTGGATGATCCCGCCGCGGCCCTCACCCGGGCGGAAAACTGGCTGAAGGGACGGGAGCTTGACCCCGTGCTGCTGCTCACCCTGGGGCGCCTGAGTCTGCGCGATCGTCTCTGGGGAAAGGCGCGCAGCTACCTGGAAGCCGCCATTGCCAACGGCGCGGGCCTCCCCGCCCGCCGGGAACTGGGGCGGCTCCTCGATGCCCTGGGGGAAGAACAGGCCGCGGCCCGGGTTTACCGGGAAGCCGTGCTGGAATCGCCGGACGCCGCCCTGGTGCCCCTGCCGGAGCATATCCCCAGGGGGAATCCTGGACATGCGGATACGCCGGAGCCCGTGTTGCCGGATTTGCTGGTGACGGAAAACTGATCCATGAGCATGGAAGGCGGCATCCGTATCGACCTGCGGCTAGCGGATGATGCCGTGCAAGATGTGATCATGGTTTCCAGCCGCCCGGTCCATGCCTCCCGGGTACTGGAAGGCAAGCCCGTGGAAGAGGCCCTGGCCTTGCTGCCGCTGTTGTTCAGCGTTTGTGCCACGGCCCAGTCCTGTGCCGGGGTGCGCGCCTGTGAGCAGGCCCTGGGCATTGCCGAGACAGCCGCCGCCACCCGCCGCCGCGACCTGCTGGTGAAGCTGGAAGCACTGCGCGAGCACCTGTGGCGGATATTCCTGGACTGGCCGAAACGCCTGGGGGAAGAGCCAGGCCGGGCAACCATGCAGCAGGTGATCCGCCTGCAGGGCGCCCTGTCCGGGGTGCTGGACCCCGGGCAGAACCTGTTCTCCCCCGGCGCCGATCCCGGCGGGATGGATGACGGAAGCTGGCAGCTACTCACTGAGAAGCTGGCGGAGCTGCTGGAAGCGAAACTGTTTGGACAGCTTCCCTCCGCCTGGCTGGAAGGCATGGATGTTGCCGCCCTGGAAGCTTGGAGCGCGAATACGCCCACAGTTGCCGCCCGCCTGTTGCGGCTGGTTCTGGAGCGGAGCTGGGCGGGCGTGGGAAACGACGCTGTGGCATCCCTGCCGTCCATGGAAGCTTGTGAGCTGGCGGACAGTTTTGCTGATGCAGCCTTTGTCGAGGCGCCCCTGTGGCGGGGAGAGCCCCGGGAAACCACTGCCCTGACCCGCCAGCAGGGCCCCCTGATTCAGGCGCTACAGCAACGCTGGGGAAAGGGCCTGCTGCCGCGCCTTGCCGCGCGGCTGGTGGAAGTGGCTCGACTATGCATGGATCTACAAATACTCTCGGCTGAACCGCCGCCTTCTCTCCATTGCCCCAGCTGGGCCGGGCTGGGCCTGGGGCAGGCGGAAGCCGCCCGGGGGCGCCTGATTCAGCTGGTGTTGATCGAAGACCGGCGAATCAGGCAGTACCGCATACTGGCGCCCACGGAATGGAATTTTCATCCC
>JALVEW010000110.1 GCA_027030425.1 Sedimenticola sp. | reverse complement strand
TGACCCTCATCGACCTGGAAGCTCAGCCGGAACAGGCGGTGATGGACAAGATTGCCGCCGTGGATGGCGTGTTGTCCGTGCGTTGCCTGAGCTGCGGGAAATAAACCGGGAGATTCGAGCTGATCCCTGATTGGAACGAGCCATGAGTACCGAAGCCGAAAAACTCAACGCCATACGCGAGCGCATCGACAGCATCGATGAACAGATCCAGGATCTGATCAACGCCCGCGCGGCCGCGGCGGCGGAGGTTGCCCACATCAAGCAGCAGAGCGGTGGCGAGGTGCTGTATTACCGCCCCGAGCGCGAAGCCCAGGTGCTGCGCATGGTGAAGGAGCGCAACAAGGGGCCCCTGGATGCCGAGGAAATGGCGCGCCTGTTCCGCGAGATCATGTCCGCCTGCCTGGCCCTGGAATATCCCCTGAACATCGCCTTCCTGGGGCCGGAAGGCACCTTCACCCAGGCCGCCGCCCTGAAGCATTTCGGCCATTCCGTGACCACCATGCCCCTGGGTTCCATCTCCGACGTGTTCCAGGAGGTGGAAGCAGGCAACTGCCAGTACGGCGTGGTGCCCGTGGAAAACTCCACCGAAGGGGTCATCAGCCATACCCTGGACATGTTCTTCACCTCGCCCCTGCAGATCTGCGGCGAGGTGACCCTGCGCATCCATCACAACCTGCTGTCCAACGCGGCGTCCCTGGATGATATCGAAAAGCTCTATTCCCACCAGCAGTCCCTGGCCCAGTGCCGGGGCTGGCTGGATCGTCACCTGCCCAATGTGGAGCGCATTGCCGTGGGCAGCAATGCCGAGGCGGCGGCCATCGCCCGGGAGGACCCGAAAGCAGCGGCCATCGCCAGCGAAACCGCCGGCGAGATCTACAATCTGGGGGTGCTGGCGCACAACATTGAGGACGAGCCGGGCAATACCACCCGTTTTCTCATCATCGGCAAGCAGGAAGTGCCGCCTTCCGGCGAGGACAAGACCAGCCTGCTGATTTCGACCAAGAACGAGGCGGGTGGCCTGCACCGGCTGCTGGAACCCCTGGCGGAACACGGCGTGAGCATGACCCGTATCGAGTCCCGCCCATCACGCCGCGGCATGTGGGATTACGTGTTCTTCATCGATGTGGACGGGCACAAGGATGAACCCCATGTCGCCCGCGCCCTGGCCGCCTTGGAAGCCAGGGCGGGAATGTACAAGGTTCTGGGTTCCTATCCCAAGGCGGTACTCTAGCCCGAATATTTCACCCGGTCGCTGGAAAAATATTCCAGCTTACTGTATTCATGGAGAATGTTGGAATATTAGCAAAGTACAATATGTAGCCGGGCATCGCTGAACGCGCCCTCGCACCGTTCTCGCCGTCCATCTGCGGTATTTGCTCAATCATCAATAGCTTGGGCTATTGATTCAATCGCAAATCCGCACCTGAACGCCGATCCCGGTACGATCATCGCGTTCCCGGGTGAAACATTCGGGCTAGCCCGAATACTTACGGTACTTCTAACTGGATGTTGAAAAAGCCCCTCCATGGACTTTTTCAACCACGGAAGCGGAAAGCGGTGGTTTTCAACAGGCTGCCAGCAGGCAGCGGCATCAGGCTACCAGGGATAGAAAGGACAAGCCTCCCTCGCCATAGTCGGAAAAGCTTACGTTGAAATCCGCCGTGGCCACGGGTTCCTGCACCAGTTCCTGCACTTTTTCCGGTAATGCCTCCGGTGATTCGTAAAGGGTGAGCAGCCGCAGATGGGGGCTGTCGCTGTTCATCAGCAGGCGCGAGCAGATGTTCATGATTTCGTGAACATTGCCGATCATGATTTCGGAAAAATCACCGTTCTGGGCGCACTCCTTGGCCGTTCCCAGGGGAATTTTGGTGAGGGAGGCGCCGGCAAATGCAGTGAAAGCATGGTCCATTGCACAGGTGGCAACGGGGGCATCTTCATCGTCCACATAGAGCGCAACCAGTGATTTGCTTCCGGGGCTGGCGTATACAGGATTGCCGGGAGCAGCCTTCAGGCCACTTCCGTACATCATGGCCAGCATCTGCTGCAGCTCGATGGGTTTGGGTAGTGGGATACTGGACACGGTATTTCTCCTAGTTGATATAAGGATTCAGCTTTTCCTGGAAGGATTCCGGGGTGAAGGGCTTGGCGATGAGGAAATGCGCGCCCAATTCGGCTGCCCGTTCGCGCATCTCTTCCGATGCCTCGGTGGTGACGAAACCGAACTTGAGCTTGAAGCCTTCATCCTTCAAGGTTTCCAGAAGTTCCGGGCCGGTCATGTTGGGCATGTTCCAGTCACAGAGCACCAGGTCCGGTGTTTCCTGCTGGATGGCTTCCAGCGCCTTGGCTCCATCAGCCGCCTGGGTAATGTTGTGACCGCCATAGCCGGCTTCTCTGAGGGTTTTCATGACGATGAGGCGCATTGCCAGGCTGTCGTCTACTACCATGATGTTCATCGTGTTCTCCTTTGTTGTTGATCAAAAGTGTTTGCTGCCGGGGCAGCGTGAAGTTGTTGCACGGCACGTCGGGGCGGCCTGGTGCGCCTGGCGGCTTGCTGCATGTACAGCAAGGCGGATGGGATTTTTTCCAGGGGCAGAATCTGTTCCGCCGCGCCCTGTTTGACTGCCGCGCCAGGCATGCCCCAAACCACGCTGCTGTCTTCGTCCTGGGCAATGGTTCTGGCGCCGGCTTCCCGCATTTCCAGCAGGGAACGGGCGCCGTCGTCTCCCATGCCGGTGAGGATCACGCCTGTGGCTTTTTTGCCGGCGACCTGGGCCACGGAACGAAACAGCACGTCCACCGAGGGCTTGTGCCGGTTGACGCGGGGACCGTCGCTCAATTTGCAGTAATAGCCGCTGTTGTCCCTGGCCACGAGCAGGTGATAAGCGCCGGGTGCGATATACACGTTGCCCGGCTCTATTCTCTGGCCATCCCTGGCTTCGTGAACCAGCAGCCGGGACAAACGGTTCATGCGCTGTGCAAAGGCGGTGCTGAAACCTGGGGGAATGTGCTGGGTGATGACCATGGCAGGCATGTCCTCCGGCAGTTCCACGAGCACGTCCCGAATGGCTTCCGTGCCCCCTGTGGATGCGCCGATGGCGATGAGGGGAGGAAGGCCTGCCGCCAGAGGTTTTGCTGACCCAGAGGGGATGATGGCGTCCACGCTTTGTTTTTCTTCCACGGACAAGGAGACAGCCGGGTGTTTGCGGGCGGCGCGGATATTGGCCCGGGCCGCCATCTTGACTTTACGGATGA
>JALVEW010000109.1 GCA_027030425.1 Sedimenticola sp. | reverse complement strand
AAAGCGAACGAGGGGAAAGGCCTTTGGGGTCTTTCCCTTTCTTTATTTCCGGGTGGAACAACCTATGGATCTCGAACAACTGACAGAAGAAGCCCTGGCGGCCGTGGCCGCTGCCGACGATCTGCGCGCCCTGGATGAGGTGCGCGTGGCCTGGCTGGGCAAGACCGGGCGCTTTACGGAGCAGCTCAAGCAACTGGGCAAGCTCTCCAAGGAAGAGCGGCCCAAGGCCGGGCAGGCCATCAACAAGGCCAAGCAGGCCCTGCAGCAGGCCATTGAAGCCCGCAAGCAGGCCCTGGAGGATGCTGCCCTGGAAGCTCGCCTGGCCGCGGAGCGCATCGATGTGACTCTGCCCGGACGCGGCCTGGATAGCGGCAGCCTGCATCCCGTGACGCGCACCATGCGGCGCATACAGGAAATCTTCGGCAGCGCCGGTTTCAGCGTGGCGGAGGGTCCCGAGATCGAGGACGACTATCACAACTTCGAGGCCCTGAACATTCCCGCTCACCATCCGGCGCGGGCCATGCATGATACCTTTTACTTCGATGCCCACCGCCTGCTGCGCACCCACACATCGCCGGTGCAGGTCAGGGTGATGAAGGATGCCCAGCCCCCCCTGAAGGTGATAGCGCCGGGACGGGTGTATCGTTGTGATTCTGACGTCACTCATACCCCCATGTTCCACCAGGTGGAAGGCTTCATGGTGGATGAGCAGGTTACCTTCGCGGATCTCAAGGGCATACTGCACAGTTTTCTCAAGGCCTTCTTCGAGCAGGATCTGAAGGTGCGTTTCCGGCCTTCCTATTTCCCCTTCACCGAGCCCTCGGCGGAAGTGGACATGGAATGCGTCATGTGCGCCGGCGAAGGCTGCCGGGTATGCGGTCACACGGGCTGGCTGGAGGTCCTGGGCTGCGGCATGATCCATCCCGAAGTGTTCCGCCACGTGGGCATAGACACGGAAAAATATACGGGCTATGCCTTCGGCATGGGCGTGGAGCGCCTGACCATGCTGCGCTACGGGGTCAACGACCTGCGCCTGTTCTTCGAAAACGACCTGCGCTTTCTGCGCCAGTTCGCCTAAGGAAGCTCTGATCGAATCCATGAACTCGCATCTTGCACTCCTCCGGCCCGATTACTGCGTTGAACTTCTTGCTAATAGCCTGCTATTAGCAGCGAACTTCGCCTTGTACTCGAACCGGAGGAGCACACTCTGCTTCGTTCAGGATTCAATCAGAGCTTCCCTAATCATTCAACTAGGGAAACAGCATCATGCAATTTAGTGAATCCTGGTTACGCGACTGGGTGAATCCCCAGGTAAACACCCAAGCGCTCGCCGACGCCCTGAGCATGGCCGGCCTGGAAGTGGATGGGGTGAGCCCCGCCGCCCCTGCATTCAGCGGCGTGGTAGTAGGCAAGGTGCTGGACTGCCAGCGCCATCCCGACGCGGACAAACTGTCCGTCTGCCAAGTAGATATCGGTGCCGAGGCGCCGGTGCAGATCGTGTGTGGCGCGAAGAATGTGGCGGCGGACATGAAAGTGCCCGTGGCCACCGTGGGCGCCGTGCTCCCCGGCGATTTCAAGATCAAGAAGGCCAAGCTGCGGGGGCAGGAATCCCATGGCATGATCTGTTCCGCTGCCGAGCTGGGACTGGCGGACGCGTCCGATGGCATCATGCCCCTGCCGCAGGACGCGCCTGTGGGCGAGGATTTTCGCGCCTATTTGCAGCTCGATGACCAGCTCATCGACGTGGATCTGACGCCTGACCGGGGTGACTGCCTGAGCATTGCCGGCATTGCCCGGGACGTGGGCGTGATCTACGCCACGGAAGTGAAGAACTGGGAGATCCAGGACATTCCCGCCAGCATGGATGCGCAGCAGACCGTCAGTCTGGAAGCGCCAGACGCCTGTCCCCGTTATCTGTGCCGCATCGTGCGTGGCATAGACGCCCAGGCTGAAACACCCCTGTGGATGGTGGAAAGGCTGCGCCGCAGCGGCATCCGTTCCATCAGCCCGGTGGTGGATGTCACCAACTATGTGATGATAGAGCTGGGTCAACCCATGCATGGATTTGATCTGGACAAACTGTCCGGTGGTATTCATGTGCGGCTTGCAAGGGCCGGTGAAAAGCTCACCCTGCTCGATGGCAGTGAAGTGGAGGTACAACCCGACACCCTGCTCATTGCTGATGATGAAAAGCCTCTGGCTCTGGCGGGCATCATGGGTGGCGAGGCCTCCGGCGTGGTGGAGACCACCCGCGATGTGCTGCTGGAATCCGCCTTCTTCAGCCCCACGGCCATTATCGGCAAGGCCCGCGCCTACGGCCTGCATACGGATTCCTCACACCGTTTCGAACGGGGCGTGGACTGGCAACTGCAAAAACGCGCCCTGGAGCGTGCCACGGATCTTCTTCTGCATATCGCCGGCGGGGAGGCCGGCCCCGTGGTGGAGGCCATGGCCGAGGATCAGCTTCCCGGCATCCGGGAGATTCATTTGCGCCGCCGCCAGGTACCCCGCATCCTGGGAGTGGAAATCGATGATGCCACCATCAGCGATATTCTCCAGCGCCTGGGCATGAAAGTGGAAGCCGTAGAAGATGGCTGGCGGGTTCAGGCGCCCAGCTGGCGTTTCGATATCGCCATCGAAGCCGACTTGGTGGAAGAAATCGGCCGCATCTACGGCTATGCCAACATCCCGGAGAATCTGTCTTCCGCGCCGGTCAGCGTGCAAGGCGTGCCGGAAGCCGCCCTGCATCTGGACCGTATCAAGGATCTGCTCGTGGATCGTGACTACCAGGAAGTGGTGACCTACAGCTTCATTTCTCCGGAACTGGCGGAAATGCTGACGCCGGAGGCCGAGCCTATCCGTCTGGCCAATCCCATTTCCAAGGAAATGTCGGTGATGCGCGCCAGCCTCTGGCCCGGGCTGCTGTCCACCCTGCAATACAACCTGGCCCGGCAGCAGGACAGGGTACGCCTTTTCGAGACCGGACAGATATTCCTGGCAGAAGGTGAAGACATCCGCCAGCCGGAAATGTTTGCCGGCCTGATCTATGGCGACAAGCTGCCGGAAAAATGGAACAGTGCGCCGGGGAAAGTGGATTATTATGACCTGAAAGGCGATGTGGAAGCCGTGCTGGGCAGGGTGGATGATCCACACAGTTTTGAATTCCTGCCGGCAACGGACAGTGCCCTGCACCCTGGGCAGTCCGCCATCATCCTGCGCAATGGAGAAGAAATCGGGCGACTGGGCATGCTGCATCCGGCCCTGCAGTCCAAAATGGATATTCCCGGTAATGTTTTTCTGTTCCAGATTCGTCTGCAGGGACTGGAGGAAGGGCATATTCCTGCTTATGAAGCGGTTTCGCGCTATCCTGCCATCCGGCGGGATCTAGCCGTGCTGGTCGATCGTGACCTGACCTGGGCCCAGGTGGAGAGCGTCGCCAGAAAAGCGGCACCAGAAATTGTGCGAGACATCCGAATATTTGACGTCTATACTGGGGACAATATAGACTCAAGTCTAAAAAGTCTTGCTTTAAGCTTGATTTTACAGGATTATTCTCACACTCTTACTGATGAAGAGACAGATCGGGCCGTGGAGGCCGTGCTGGAGGCACTGGGTACCGAACTGTCAGCCAAACTGCGGGATTGAAGAGCATGTCACTGACCAAGGCAAAAATGGCCGAAGCCCTGTTCGATGAACTGGGATTGAACAAACGTGAAGCCAAAGGGCTGGTTGAGCTCTTTTTTGAAGAGATACGGGGCGCCCTGGAAAATGGTCAGCAGGTCAAACTGTCCGGATTTGGCAACTTCGATCTGCGTGAGAAAAACCCGCGTCCTGGAAGGAATCCAAAAACAGGTGAAGAAATTCTTGTAAGTGCAAGGCGGGTAGTCACTTTCCGTCCTGGACAGAAACTCAAAGCGCGAGTGGAAACCTATGCTGGACCCGAACAGTAGTGCCGTAGAACTGCCTCCCATACCGGGTAAGCGCTACTTCACCATTGGTGAAGTGAGCGAGCTTTGCCAGGTGAAGCCCCATGTTTTGCGCTACTGGGAGCAGGAGTTTCCCCAACTCAAGCCCGTCAAGCGCCGGGGTAACCGCCGCTATTATCAGCGTCATGACGTAATCATGATTCGCCAGATCCGCAGCCTGCTGTATGAGCAGGGGTTCACCATTGGCGGCGCGCGCCAGAAGCTGGACGGCCAGGACGCCCAGGAAGACAAGAGTCAGAGCCACCAGATCATTCGCCAGCTTTTGGCTGAACTTGAGGAAGTGGCGCAGATTCTCAAATAGTCTGCGCGGCAGAGCTCAGGCTACGGTTGCAGCTCTGGCTAGCCCGAATGTTTCAAAGGGGTCGGAGTCAAATTCCACCCAATTGTTACAAGGAACGGGATCAAACTGTTCCATGCCATCGGGTCTTCCCAACATCCTCTCCATTTGGCTCCGACCCCGACCACCAATACCGCAGATTGACGGCGAGACCGGGTGAAATGTTTGGGTTAGTTTTCACCTTCCTTTTCCCAGCCAACCCGTGCCTTCCAGAAAAACCAGGCGGCAAATGCCGTCACCATGATGCCGGACAGGGCAAAGATCAGGGCCACGGACCACAGATGGCCAAAAGAGCCAATGAAGGCGTTTTCGGGCTTGTCTGCCTGATAGTAGACCCTCACCTTGTCCCCAGGCTGATAATGATCGGCCCGACTGGTTACGGAAGAGGTGAACTGCACTGTTCGGCCATCCTGCGTACTGAACCTGACTTCCGGAAAATACATCAGGGAAGAGGACTTGCCCGCTTTGGTGGACATATAGGGTGCATTGCGCACGATGGTTCCTTCCGTTTCCACTGAGCTGTCAACCAGCGCCCTGGATACCTGCCAGTGCTGATAGCCCTTGGCCATTAGCACTGCTCCTATGCCCAATAGAATGATAGGTACGATATAGCGGAAGATTCCCATACTGAGATTCCGTGTTGAAAGGTGGGGAGAGGGCTTATTCTACAGGTGCTTTGTCAGCGGGCAAACGGTTGCTTGTACATGGCCCAGATGGAATAGTCTTCATCGGATACTGCCCAATCCAGGCGCAGGGGCACGCGAAAAGCCATGACGCGGAAACTCAGGCCTGCATCCCATTTCAGATCCTTGAAGTACAAATCCGCGTCATATTTGCGCGACACCCGGCCAGCCTCCACGAAGGCGACCACCTGCCACCAGTCGATTTCCAGGTACTTGAGCAGAGGCAGGCTGTCCAGGCCGTTGATCTTGGGCATAAGCCGCATTTCCGCCGTGTAATAGACTGCTGACTTGTCGTGAAAGCGGCCCTGGGGATAGGCGCGCATGCGGTCGAATCCCCCCAGTTCAGAACCAAACCCTGGTGGCGGGCGGTGATCGACAAAGCCGGTTTCCTTGTCCACTTTCCAGGTGGGGGTGTGAGATGTCCAGAAATTCAGGGCAAGCACCTGCTGGCGAAACCAGTCGGATGTGCCCAGATCCAGGTACTTGCTCAAATCCAGCTCCAGGTTCGTCCAGCTGTTGGCACTGTCACCCAATCCAAAATCCCGTGTGATGGTGAACTTTTGACGGCTGCCATAGGAAGCGTTGGGCAGAAAATCCGTGTTGTTGTAGTCCAGCCACAGTTCCAGACCATTGGTATTCGCCTTGATCAGATCTTCGTCGTCGATTTTCTGCAGATCCCGGTAGCGGTAGAAATACTTGGCGCCGAGCAGGGTCTTGCCACTGGTTAAGGGGTTCCATGCCGAACCGCCGGTGGGCTCCGTGTACAGCATGCCCCTGTGGGTCTTGAACACGGTCAGCGGATGATCCTTGCCGGCGCCTATGGGGAGCACATAGCGGGCGCTTATCTCAATATGAAGATCGTTGCTAATGCCGGAAACAAAGTCGTCGGGAGAGGAATCATTGCTCCCCGAAGTGCTGGAAGTGAGGCGGTGGGTGCTGTCATAGAAGCGCTGGTCGGTGAAATGGCTGCCCTGTGCATATATGTCGAAGAACCAGCGCTCCATGTTATCGAAACGGAAATTGTTCAATGCCCCGGCCATGAGCCAGGAATCGTTGCTTGTCGTAAAGGCGGCGCCCACCAGGCTGGATTGGGGCTGCCGTATGCCGCCGACATAGGCGGCTGCGCCAACAGCCGTACCCAGGGTCTCTGTACTGAAGGCATAGGGTACGGCGCCCCAGCGGGTATCTCCGTATTCTTCGCTTTCATCAAGCGTGATGTAGTCGGCAATCACGTTGCCCGCCAGGCATAGCAGCAGCGAAGACAGCGCCAGCAATTTTTTCATGATCAATGTTCCGATTGTGCTTTATTACTGATGAATTCCAGTGCCTTGTCCACCACGTCTTCCGCATACAGATCCCGGAAGAAATGGTCCGCACCCTCTATGATGACTGTTTCCAGGTTTTCAGGCCGTTGGGGAAGCTGATCCAGCTTTTTCTTGAGCCCTTTGACCACCTTGTCTTCGGTTCCCACGAACAGCAGCATCGGCAGTTTGATCCTGGAAAGAAGATAGGGTGTGTCCAGGCGCTGATCAGACTGGTAGTAACTGACGAAGGCCTCGGCGCTGACAGTGGTGTCCTTGCAGTAGATGAAGTCCACGTGTTCGAGCATTTCCTTGCCTTTGCCTGCCTTGACCAGTGAAAGTGCTTTGTCGAGGATAGGCTGCAGGGGTTTTCCATAACGCTTTTCATAGTCTTTTGCCGCATACTCGGCAGACCAGATCTGAGGGGCCAGAAGAATCACTCCGGATACACTGCTGTCAGCTTGTTCAGCCGCATACCAAGCCGTTTGATTGCCGCCACGGGAATGACCGAGCAATATAATATCCTTAACTTCTTCATATTTCAGCCATTCCACCCAAGCGCCAATCTCCTTGATCGCATCCGTATGCTTATGGGTGTGAGGCGTAGCGCAGTCATACATGCTGCTGGGCCGCTTGTTCAGGCCCAGGCTCAGGTTGATGGCAAGGCTGCTGACACCGTTTTCGGCAAAAAGATTCTGCAGGGTGCTGATGATTTCCATGCGGTTATGGGCAAGGGTGCCGTGGGTGATGAGAACCACTGGCCCCGCTGGCCAGTTGTCGCTTTTCTCAAGCTCTGCCCGCAGTGCCGTGCCGTTGTAGCGGAAACCTACTTCTTCAGCTTGGACGTTGCTCAAAAAAAGTGCGAAAAGAATTGCCAGTAAGCGCATTGTTTAGTCCCCGTGCGGGCGTTCATGGTCAGTTGTTTGAGAAGCATCATATTATCGCAGGTTTCCAGCTGTTTCGCGTTGATGCATCTGTGCGGCACCAAGTACTTGAGGGCACGATTGTTGTCACTCTCAGTGTCCGCCCCGGAGGAAATCCCGTGGCCGGTGCTGAGCATGCCGTTGTCTGTGTCAGGAGGGCTGGGTTTAGCACACGGCATTGCGCGCCTTCGGGTATCATTCAGGAACCCCATGGAAACATCGGACATATAGTTGATTGTCATGTCGAAAGAACCCCTCAACAAGCTGTGCTTATCATGCCTGGCGGGGCTGCTGATATTCCCGGGTACCGCCGTGATGGCAGAGATCACGGTTGAAGTAGGTAAGAATACCGGACTGAAAACCTGGAAGTGGACCCATGAAGGCGTTTCCCTGCGCCTGGTGCAGCGCCTGCCCGACCAGACCCGCGCATATGTCATGGCCAAGGGATTTCCCAGGGATGCAGCTGATGAGTTGGCCACCTCCTGTTTTTTTGGTTCCATGTTCCGCAATGATGGCAACTTGCCCCTGGACTTTGATCTGCGCCAGTGGAAAGTTGTGCACAATGGCAGAGAGACTGGCATGAAAGTCCGCGAGCTGTGGAAGCAAAAATTCCGGGAACGGAAGGATATTCCGGCTCCGGCCCGTATTGGCCTGAACTGGTCGCTCATGCCCACGGTTCAGCATTTTGAGCCGGGCGACTACAATTGGGGCATGACTGTCTATGGACTGCCGCCGGGTGAGACATTTGATCTTCATCTCAAGGTAATGCTGGATGGCAAGCCACTGGAAACTGTAATCCCCGGACTGCAATGTGCGCCGGAAGTCGTGGAGAAACCCGCATCATGAAGAAAATATTCTGTATCCTGCTCTTGTTCTTGTTGCTGCAGGGACAGCTTGGCGCCACGGGCCGGGGGCTTACCCTGCTCAAAGACAAACCGGCAGCCCCGGATTTCAATCTCAAGGATGTGGATGGAAACAGTTATCGCTTCAGTGACTTGAAAGGCAGAGTGGTCATTGTCAACTTTTGGGCTACCTGGTGCCCTCCCTGCCGCGCTGAAATGCCATCCATGCAGCGCGCCTGGGAACAACTCAGGGAGGAGGGCATCATGATGCTGGCTGTCGATGTGGGCGAAGACGAGGATGCCATTTTTGAGTTTACCGCCAGCTATCCCGTGGAATTTCCCATATTGCTGGATACGGAGTCCAGTGTCAGTGAAGCCTGGGAAGTAAGGGGGTTGCCCACGACTTTTGTTGTGGATCAGTGGGGCCGCAAGGTGTACCGCGCTGTCGGCGGCCGGGAATGGGACGCGCCCGAATTGCTGAAAAAAATACGGGAACTCAAGGAAGTGCCTTGAATCTGGAATTTATTCCCCCATCATTAGTTCAATGACGTTGACCATTGAGCCCGGACCCAGGAGTAGCACAATGAAAGATCTGCCAGACCCCAAAGACCCAGTGGAACTGATGGGTCAAGCCTATGAACGCCTGCTGGAATCTGCCATCGATGAGGCCCGGCAACTGGAAGACAAGACAGGGCCAGCGCTGCACAAGCTCATCGACAAGGCACGGCAGAAACTCTCCGATATAGGAGAGCTTACTGCCGAAGAAATCGACCAGATTTCAGAGTACCTCAAACGTGACCTCAGGGACGCCGCAAACTATGTGGTGGAGACGGGGGAGGATATCAAAACCTGGTTGGGTTTTGATATGTCCCTGATTGCCGACCGGTTGCGCGAGCTGTTCATCCAGGCGGCGGATCAGACCACCATAGAGCTGCAGCAACTGCAGGAGCAGGCGGAAGCGGCTGGCTACCATACGGGAGAGATTACAGGCCCCGGAACACTGATGTGTGATGGCTGCGGCGAGGAATTGCATTTCTACAAGCCGGGACGCATCCCGCCCTGTCCCAAATGCCATGGGACCTCGTTCCACCGCAAGCATGGCGGCTGAGGACGATATATCTTGTCGCCAGGTTAGTAATAACCGACCAAGTCGAACCACAGGGGCAGGGTGAACAGGCTCAGGGCCGTGGTCAAGGTGACTGCAGCCGCATACAGCCCCGTGTCGAGCTTGTACTGATCACAAAGCACGATGCCCAGTACCATGCTGGGCATTGCCGCTTCCAGGACCACGCCTGTCAGTACGTCCTGCCCCAGGCCGAACCAGGCGGCCAGCCCCCAGACCAACAAAGGTGTGACAAGGAGCTGCAGCACCAGCACGGGTAACAGTGCGGGCAGCTGCCTCGGATGCCAGGTGTCCCAGCGCAGGCTCAGTCCCAGGGAGAACAGCATCAGGGGCACGACGCCAGAAGCAAGCATTCCCAGCCACTGATCCAGCCAGGGTGAAATGGGGGTGCCACCCGTGTTGAAGAACACTGCCGCGGCCGCCGCCCACAAGGGGGGGACTTTGAACAGGGCTGTCAGCACTGATCCGTTGTTGCAGTCGCTGCCATGGTGACGAGCGATTAATATGCCGATGGTCAGAAGCAGTGGAGTGCAGGCGAAAAGATCATACTGAATGGCGATATTGGCGCCGGTTTCACCCAGGATATTTTCCAGAACCGGCAAACCCATATAGGTTGCATTCGGGAATGAAGCCGCGAGAATGACTGCGCCAGTAACTGGGCTGGAATGGCGGCAGGAAGTGCAGGCAAGGCTGCTCAGCGCCATGGCTGAGAGCACGCCCGCCGCTGCAAGGGCGGATATCAACACTGATGTCATTCCCAGAGGCGCGGTCCAGAGGACCTTCAATACCAGAGCAGGCAACAGCAGATAGTAGACAACAGAAGTCAATACCTTGCGTGTGGTATCGGCATCCAAAGCCCCGGGCTTCAGAAGGCGCCAACCGACTCCGCACAGTATGAGAGCGGCCATTTGCAAAATTACGGAGTGCATGTGTAGGGTGGCTCTAGCCTGAAC
Source organism: Sedimenticola sp. (assembly GCA_027030425.1). GTDB lineage: Bacteria > Pseudomonadota > Gammaproteobacteria > Chromatiales > Chromatiaceae > Thiolapillus. Next base: position 1,449 of record JALVEW010000109.1, on the reverse strand, counting down.
AATGCGCCCGATCGCTGAAAAAAGATTCTAAATTTCTGTATTTCATGGGGAATAATGGAATAGCAGCAAAGTGCAAAATGTTGCCGGGCATCACTGAACGCACCCTTGCATCGGTCTCGCCGTTTATCTGCGGTATTTGGCCATTCATCAATAGTTTGGGTTGTTGGTTCAATCGCAAACCCGTACATGGACGCCGCTCCTGGCGCCATCATCGCATTCCCGGGTGAAATGTTCGGGTTTGGGAGGATGGCGGGTCATACTGGTGTCAGCCAGAGGCTCGCACAGCCTCCGTGATATCCAACGGGCAGGGACAGTTTCTGGGCGGCTACTTTACGAAAAGGAAATACCGCGCCCTGAGCTTGCGGCCCTTCCATACCCGGCCATTGATTTTTTCCGCCAGGATTTTGCAGCCGGTCTCGTCCGTGTCCACATCGATGAGGGCCATGTAGTTGTGGTCATCTTCCGAAGGCTCGATCTTGATGTTCTTGATTATGGCGCCAAATTCTTCAAGAGGTTCCCTGAGCTCTTCTTCCCTGGTGTCTGGCGGAAATCCACTTACTGAAATATGCATGTTGTCATTTTCCTCCCGAATAACCGGATAAGAGACGGGAAGTGATCCCGGGTTCCGCGGCCGGGAATCCGGGATCACGGGTCAAGGGTTTGTCAACGGGCCCGGCGAGGCATGGGGCGTGGCCGGGGAGTGGGCCGGGGTGCCGGCCGGGTAGCAGGGCGCCCGATATTGCTCGGTGGACGGGGCCTGTTGAAAAAAGGATTCTCCGTTGGTTGAATGGTTGGACGGTCAGGTTTAACCGCAGGCGGCTTGTTGGGTTTGTCGGGTTTGTCCGGATGGTCATGGCAGCACGGATACGGGTAGCCCCAACCGGGACCGTAATAAGGATACCCGTAGCCAGCATACACCGAATACCCTACATGGCTGTGTCCCGATGAGCCGGACGTGGAGCAGCCGGCAGTCAGGAACAGTGCTGTCCCAAGGAAAGTGATGGAGATCAGCCGGGAGAAGTTGTTCATCTCAATGCCCCTCCGCGATATTGGTGAAATCCCAGCGCTGCAGAATCAGAAGCGCACCCGTGTTGTCTGATATCAACGCTGTATCGGGGTTTTCGGGAATATCGCCGGGCTTCACCCAAACGGTTCCACCCAGGGCTTCCACTTTGGGCAGCAGACTCCGTGGATCAGTAACCCGGATAGCTGGTACCCAGCGAACCGTGACATCACCGCTGGCGAAGCGTACGCCGGCGCGCCAGGTGCCTTCCTGAATCAGAATGGCGTAATCCTTCCCTTTCTTGATCTGGCTATAGCCTCCTACCGCTTTATAGAAATTGATGGTCTCATCGGGAACGCTGGTCCAGATTTCATTCCATAGCCAGTCGCCCATCGCAGGTTCTCGGTCTTCAGGATCACCATTTTTGGCATGCAAAAGCACCAGGT
>JALVEW010000108.1 GCA_027030425.1 Sedimenticola sp. | reverse complement strand
AGGCCCAGTTCACGGCATTGAACGCTGTGGCCGGGGGGGTGGGCACCATTACCGAAAACGTGTTCGAGAACCGGTTCATGCACGTGCAGGAGATGCAGCGCATGGGGGCCGACATCAAACTCGAGGGCAATACGGCCATCGTCGCTGGTGTTGAGAAATTGACTGGCGCCCCCGTGATGGCCACGGATCTGCGGGCGTCCGCCTCCCTGGTGCTGGCGGGCCTGGTGGCCGAAGGCGAGACCGTGGTGGACCGCATCTACCACATCGACCGGGGCTACCAGAATATCGAAGAGAAGCTGGCGGGGCTGGGTGGCCGCATCCGCCGCCTGCCGGATTGAGGGCATCATGGAATTCAAGTCACCGGTAACCATCGCCCTGGCCAAGGGGCGCATCCTGAAAGACACCCTCCCGCTGCTGAAGCATGCGGGCATCGAGCTGCGCGACGACCCGGACACCAGCCGCAAGCTGATTCTGGACACCAATATCGACGCCGTGAAAGTCGTGCTCATCCGCGCCACGGACGTGCCCACCTATGTGCAATGGGGCGCGGCGGACCTGGGCGTGGCGGGCAAGGACACCCTGGTGGAACACGGCGGAGAAGGCTTGTACGAGCCCCTGGACCTGCAGATTGCCAAATGCCGGCTTATGGTGGCCGGCCATCCCGATGCCAGCCTGGATGGCCAGCGCCTGCGTATCGCCACCAAGTATGTGAAGGCCGCCAAGCAGCATTTTGCCGCCAAGGGCCAGCAGGTGGAGATCATCAAGCTCTACGGCTCCATGGAGCTGGCGCCCCTGGTGGGCCTGTCGGATCTCATCGTGGACCTGGTGGAGAGCGGCAACACCCTCAAGGCCAATGGCCTGGTGCCCCTGGAACACGTCATGGACATCAGCTCCCGCCTGGTGGTGAACAAGGCAAGCTGGAAGATGAAACATGAAACCATCATTTCCCTGGTCGATATACTCTCGGAGGCCGTCAATGGCTGACATACGCAAGCTGGATTCCGGCGCGGCAGACTTCCAGGCAAGCCTGGACGCGCTGCTGGCCTGGGACAACGTATCGGACAAGGCCGTGAACGACACGGTGAACGACATCATCGCCCGCATCCGTGCCGAGGGCGATGCCGCCCTGGTGGAATTCACCAATCGATTCGACGGCTGGCAGGCCGAATCCGCGGCGGACCTTGAAATATCCAAAGCCCGGCTGGAGGAGGCCTGGAGCAGTATCCCCCAGGACCAGAGGCAGGCCCTGGAACACGCGGCCGCCCGCATCCGCGCCTATGCCGAGCGGCAGAAAATGGCCGGCTGGGAATACGAGGAAGCAGACGGCACCCTCCTGGGCCAGCAGGTGACGCCCCTGGATCGGGTGGGCCTGTACGTGCCCGGCGGCAAGGCGGCCTATCCCTCATCCGTGCTCATGAACGCCATTCCCGCCAAGGTGGCCGGGGTAGCGGAGCTCATCATGGTGGTGCCCACCCCCGGCGGGGAGGTCAATGAGCTGGTATTCGCGGCGGCCCATGTCTCGGGCGTGGACCGGGTGTTCGCCGTGGGAGGCGCCCAGGCCGTTGCTGCCCTCGCCTATGGCACGGAGAGCATTCCTCCGGTGGACAAGGTCGTCGGCCCCGGCAATATCTACGTGGCCACGGCCAAGCGGGCGGTGTTCGGCCAGGTGGGCATAGACATGGTGGCCGGGCCTTCGGAGATTCTCATCATCTGTGATGGGCAGACCGACCCCCGGTGGGTGGCCATGGATTTGTTCTCCCAGGCGGAACACGATGAGGACGCCCAGTCCATTCTGCTGTGCCCGGACGCGGATTTCATTCAGCGCGTGGAGGCGGCCATCGACGAGCTGCTGCCGGACATGGAGCGCCGCGAGATCATCGCCACCGCCTTGCGCGAGCGGGGCGCCCTCATCAGGGTCAGCGACCTGGACGAGGCGGCCGTGATCGCCAATCACATCGCCCCCGAGCACCTGGAGCTTTCGCTGGAAAATCCCCGGGAATACGTGCGCAAGATCAAACATGCCGGGGCCATCTTCATGGGCCGCTACACCTCCGAGCCCCTGGGCGACTACTGCGCCGGCCCCAATCATGTCCTGCCCACCTCCCGCACGGCGCGCTTCAGCTCACCCCTGGGCGTGTACGATTTCCAGAAGCGTAGCAGCCTCATCATGGTGTCCGGAGAAGGCGCGGATACCCTGGGACGCACTGCCTCCACCCTGGCCCGAGGCGAGGGCCTGACGGCCCACGCCCGCTCCGCCGAGTACCGTTTCAAGCCGTGAGTACGGTGGATCTCGTCCAGCGCTGGGTGCGGCCGGAGATCCAGGCCCTGTCCGCCTACCATGTGCCACAGGCCCAGGGGCTGATCAAGCTCGACGCCATGGAGAACCCCTGGACTTGGCCGGCACGGATGAAGGCCGCTTGGCTGGAACGCCTGAACAGGGTGGACGTGAACCGTTATCCCGATCCCCGGGCTGAAGCCCTGGCAGAGCAGCTGCGCCAGGCCATGGATGTGCCCGGGGACATGGAATTGCTGCTGGGCAACGGCTCGGACGAGATCATCCAGATGCTGGCCCTGGCCCTGCGCGGGGAGGGGCGCAGCATCCTGTCCGTGGAGCCCGGCTTCGTCATGTACCGCATGATCGCCCTGTGGTGTGGCATGGATTATGTGGGCGTGCCCCTTCGGGCCGGTGATTTCTCCCTGGACATGCCCGCCCTGTGCCGGGCACTGGAAGAACACCGGCCTGCCCTGGTGTTTCTTGCCTGTCCCAACAACCCCACGGGCAATCTGTTCGCCGAGGCGGACATCATCGAGGTGCTGGAGAAGGCCCCTGGTCTTGTGGTGGTGGACGAGGCCTACGCGCCCTTCACCGATCACAGCTTCATGTCCCGCCTGGGACAGTACGACAACCTGCTGGTGATGCGCACCGTGTCCAAGCTGGGCCTGGCGGGCCTGCGCCTGGGGCTGCTGGTCGGGCCCTCCGCCTGGCTGCGGGAAATCGACAAGGTGCGCATGCCCTACAACATCAATGTCCTCACCCAGGAAAGCGCCCGCTTTGCCCTGGAACATCATCAGGTGCTGGATGAACAGACGGCCCATATCCGCCGGGAACGGGCGCGGATGCTGGAAGCCCTGGCTGCCATGCCCGGCCTGAAGCTCTGGCCTTCCGAAGCCAACTTCCTGCTGGTGCGCGTCCCCGGAAGAGCCACGGCCCTGTTCGATCATCTGCTCAACAACGGCGTACTGGTGAAGAAGCTCCATGGCA
>JALVEW010000107.1 GCA_027030425.1 Sedimenticola sp. | reverse complement strand
ACCGGCCTGTCGACTGGACGGCGATGCTGGTCTGGATCACCTGGCTGGCCGGAATCCATTGGGTCTATCGCCGCCACAGGCCGGATCTCTATGTCCTGGCCGGCGCGGTGTTTTCCATGGTTGTGGTCATCTCCGGCTTTGTTGGTTATTTTCTGCTGCGTGATTTCCATGCCGGCAGCCTGCTGCTGATGACCTTTGTGATTCTCAGCCTGTCCGCCTCGGGAGGCTGGTGGCTGCGTCAGCGGCTCAAGGAGCTACAGCAATGAAAGCCGCCGACAGCCGGGATTTGTGGACACAACTGCTGGCCCGGGGGCTGGTCAAGGGTTCCATCCCGGATTCCAGTGAAACCGAATCGCCCTGGTATATGCGAGGCATGGCCGCCACATCCGGCTCCATCGCCGCCCTGTTCATCCTCACCGCCTTGTTCATGGCCCTGTCCAGGGTCCTTGAAGACAATGGAGGTCGCATCGTTATCGGCCTCATCCTTGAAAGCAGCGCTTTGTTCCTATTCCGGTCGCCTCAGGCCAACGGCTTTCGCGCCCAATTTGCCCTGGCCCTGAGCGGTGCCGCGCAAATATTGCTCATCTGGAGCTTATGGTCCATTTTGGAAAAAAATCCCACTTTGCTGACCCTGGCCATCATATGCCTGGAACTGGGCTTGTTGTTCCTGGTACGCAACAGCATTCACCGCCTGGCCAGCGCCTTCATCGCAGGGGGCGCCCTGTTACTGTTGCTGAACCAGTATCATCTCAACAGCCTGGGCGCACCCCTGCTCATGGGGGTTGCCTGCTGGCTGTGGCTGAACGAAATTCAGTGGCCTGAGCGGATACAGGTGCTGCAACCCCTTACCTGGGGACTGACCCTGGTGGCGCTGCTGGCGCTCAACTGGAGCGAATTCAATCTGTGGTTGCGCCTTCTTCCCCAGGGGCATGGGGATCAACATCCCTTGATTGTCAGCCTCAGAATACTGCTCACCATTGGCATCTCCGCGGGTGTGCTGGTGAGGTTATACAAGGAGGCGGGCGTTGGTCCTCTGAGCCTATTCGGTCTTGCCGCCCTTATTCTGCTCAGCCTGCTCAGCGTGATTATTCCCGGCGTCGGCTTCAGTTTGCTGCTGATGCTGGTGGCCTTTGCCCGCGGCAACCGGGTTCTGCTGTTCACCGGCCTGGCGGCCCTGCTCTATCACCTGTCACGCTATTACTATGTGCTGGATCTGAGCCTGCTGCACAAATCCTTGCTGCTTATGAGCTGCGGACTGTTGTTGCTGGGCTTGCATTGGTGGCTGCGGCGCACATGGACCGAAGCAAGAACAAACTCATGAAGACACCACGCTTTCTGCTCATCGGCCTGGTCATTCTGGTGCTGATAAACATCGGCATCTATCGCAAGGAGCGCCTGCTGGCTGAAGGCGCGCCCCTGCTGCTGAAGCTGGCACCTCTCGACCCCCGCTCCCTCATGCAGGGTGACTACATGGCCCTGCGCTATCAGCTCGAAGAAGACCTGGAAAAACAGGGGCAGAAACCAATCCCCGCCGACGGCCGCCTGTTGCTGAATCTGGATCGAAACCGGGTGGGCAGCCTGGCCGGACTGTATGAGGGACAAACATTACAAGAAAACCAGTTGCCCATCCGCTACCGCATGCGCAATGGCCGGCTACACATTGCCGGCAACAGCTATTTCTTTGAGGAAGGCACGGCCAGCCGCTACCAGCAGGCCCGTTACGGGGAATTTCGCGTGGCGGAAAACGGAGACGCCATCCTGGTGGCCCTGCGGGATGAGAAGCTGAAGGCACTGGGCAAGGAATAACGCCCCCTCACCGGCACAGAAACTTATCCACTTATTGCAATGGCAGGGGAGCAATGACGGCTACTGCCCGGCCCTTGCCTGAAACCATGATTCCGCTTACCCTTTGGGTCTGATTCAGATTGCAGGAAACCATCATGACCGGACTTGATCTCGACAAGGCCCGCTACAACATGGCATGGCAGCAGATACGCCCCTGGGAGGTGTTCGACGACCGGGTGTTGCAGATCATGCAGGATATTCCCCGGGAACAGTTCGTGCCCCATGCCTACCGCGCCCTGGCCTTCAGCGATATGCGCATTCCCCTGGGGCACGGCCAGGTGATGATGGAGCCCAAGCTGGAAGCGCGCATGCTGCAGGCCCTGGCGGTGAAGCCCAGCGACCAGATCCTGGAAGTGGGCACGGGCAGCGGCTTCGTCACCGCCTGCCTGGCGGCCCTGGGCAACGCGGTGACCAGCTATGACATCTACGAGGCCCTGGTGAATACCGCGGAAGACAAACTGGCCCTGCAGGGCGTCAACAACACGCACCTGCACCTGGGCAATGCGTTCTCGGCGGACCTGCCCGAAGGTGGGTTCGACGTAATTGCGGTAACCGGCTCCCTGCCCCGTTATGATGACCGCCTGGAGCGGCTGCTGGCGCCGGGTGGACGCCTGTTCATGATCGTTGGCGAATCTCCGGTGATGGAGGCCATGCTCATTACCCGCCATGGAGACGAGTTCGTACAGGACTTCCTGTTCGAAACGGACTTTCCCGCCCTGGAACTGCTCCCGGAGCCTTCCGGGTTCACTTTCTGACGGCACACATCCCCGGGCAGAAAGGAGTCGGAATCAAGTCAGGACAGCAGTTCATCCACCAGCCTGGCCAGGCGCTGCAGGGCGCCGCGGTTCTCCTCGACCACCTGCCGCCCGTTCTCGCCGATACGCGAGCGTTCACTGGCATCCTGCAGCCAGGCGGCCACCTGGGCGGCCAGGCCACCGGCATTCTCCACCATCACGCCGGCCTCGCGATCACGCAACAGGCGCGCAATGGCGGAAAAGTTGAACACATGGGGACCGAACACCACGGGCACTCCCTGGGCCGCGGCCTCCAGCATATTGTGCCCCCCGATCTTCACCAGGCTGCCACCGATGAAAGCCACATCGGCGCCACCCAGGAAAACAGGCAGTTCCCCCATGGTGTCTCCCAGAAACACCTGGATGTCCTCGCCACAGGGTTGATCCAGGGAACGGCGGCAAAGGTGGAAACCATGGCGCGCCACCAGGGCGGCTACCCGGTCGAAACGCTCCGGATGCCGGGGCACCAGCACCAGCAGGGCCTGAGGCACTTGCTCCAGGAGCGCCCTGTGCGCCGCCAGCACCTGTTCATCCTCTCCTTCGTGAGTGCTGGCCGCCACCCATACGGGGCGGTCTCCCCAGGCGCGCCGCAATACCTGGATCTGTTCCTGCACGCTGGCGGGAATGCGCATGTCGAACTTGATG
>JALVEW010000106.1 GCA_027030425.1 Sedimenticola sp. | reverse complement strand
TGCGGGGGAGGCGATCCGTGCTGTTAACGGTGTGGTCACCAAGGCTGTGTCGATCTACCTCCCCCGAGCCTCAACATACTACTTTTTGCATATACAAGGTTGTTGAAAAACACCGTTTTTCGATAGCCTGTGTGTGGCACAAGGGCGTGCCACCCATCAATGGCTGTAAGCCATTGAAAATGATGGAAGCGGAAAACCATGTTCTCCGCTTCCATAGTTGCAAGGATTTGTCTCAGGGTTGCCTGTCCGGCTCAGAGGGAGGAAAGATAGGCGTTGAGGGAGAGCTTGCGGTCCTTGATATTGAGCTTTCTGCGGATGTTCTTTCTATGGGTGGAGATGGTCAGGTCCGACAGGTTGAGCAGGGATGCGATTTCCTTGGTCTGCTTGCCTTCCCGGATGAGATTGGCGACCTGGATTTCCACGGGGGTGAGCTTCATTTCCAAGAGATCGTGATTGTTGATAAGCGAATCGGACACCTGTTTCAGGTTGGCGATGAGCATTTCCACGATGGCGCGCTGGTTGTCGTTCAAGGGGGTTTTCTGCAGGCGCTCGGCATAGGGAATGACTAGGTTGTTGATGTTGTTGAGTATGGTTTTTTCCGCTTCCTTGCTATCCTGCTGCTGCTGGGTCATGAGCACCCGCAAGGCCGTGAGTGTTTCTTCTACTTCGCGGGTCTTTTCCTCCACCTGAACCTGGAGTTCCTTGCGCAGGCGGTAGAGCTCCACATGGTTGTTTACGCGTGACAGCAGTTCCCCAGCGTGAATGGGCTTGCAAATGTAGTCTACCCCGCCCACTTCAAAGGCGCGGATTTTCTCCGCCTGCTGTTCATGGCCACTGACGAATATCACGGGAACTTCCACCAGCGATTCTTCGTTTTTCAGCTCTGAGCACAGCTCAAACCCGTCCATACCCGGCATTTCGATGTCGAGGAGAAACAGCTCCGGGGGGTTGGCGCGGGCGATGTCCAGGGCGCGATAGCTGTCCTTGGCGGCGCGAACCTGGTGGCCGTTATCGGTTAGCAGTTTTCCCAGGAGGTGGATCATGTCCGGGTTGTCGTCCACGATGAGGATATCGGAAGATTTCATTGCACTGTTCATAGTTGTTCCAGAAGTTTCTTGAGGCTGCGCGTGGCAGCATCGAAATCGAAGTTCTCCAGGTCGTCCCGGATATTTTGCAGCTCACTGAAGAGACTGTGATCGCCGGAATGCTGCAATAGCTTGTCCAGCTCGGTCACTGCCGCCACGTTGTATGTTTCGGTGAGGGCCACCAGGCTTCCCAGCTTCCCGGGAATATCCTGTTCCGCCAGGGGTGGGTGTTCAGCCGGCTGAGTAGCGGCCTCATCGAGCTCGTCGATGTAAGACACCACGGTCAGCAACAGGTCTTCAGCCTCATGGACCTGTGTCTCTTCCAGGTCCCTGGACTGACCGAGTTGCTGTTCCATTTCAGCCAGGCGCTGGGACAGGGTTTCCGCGCCTATGGTGCTGGCCAGGCCCTTCAGGGTGTGAGCCATGCGGCGGGCGTCTTCTTTCTCCCCCTGTTGCGCCAGCTTTTTCAGTTTTTCGATGTCGTGTCGATGGCTGTGAGCAAATTTTTTCAGCAGGGATACATAGGCCTCCCGGTCTATGGACAGGCGGCGCAAGGCTTCTTCCGTGTCCAGGCCGGGAATGCCGGGGGGGACCGGATTCTCTTCGCCCTTGCGGAAGGGGCTGGGAGGCCTCTGTGTGGCAATCCTGTTAACCACCGGGTTGATGAGCCTGTCGATTTTTTCCATCAGCTCGCGAATGTCTATGGGTTTGGACAGGTAGTCATCCATACCGGCCTGCATGCATTTTTCGCGCACGCTGGATGAAGAGCTGGCAGTGAGGGCAATGATGGGCAGATTTCCAAGCCCCAGCTCTCCACGGATTGCCCTTGCGGCCTCGTAGCCGTCCATTACGGGCATTTGGATGTCCATGAGCACCAGGTCATAACTGTGCCGGGACAGTTGGGCCAACGCCTCCTGACCATTGCATGCCGTGTCCACCAGCAGCTTGTTCCTGGTCAGGACTTCTGTTGCCAGCTCCCGGTTGATCTGGTTGTCCTCCACCAGCAGTACACGGGTGTCTTGCAGTTGGGAATAGTTCCGCTCGATGCTGATCTCCCTTGTGTCCTCCGCAAGGTTTCCCTTGACGATAGGGAAACTGAGCTGGAAATAGAAGGTGCTGCCGATGCCCGGCTCGCTTTCCACCCGGATGTCGCCTCCCATCTTGCTGATAAGCTGAGAGGATATGGTCAGTCCCAGGCCGGTACCGCCAAAGTTGCGGGTGGTGCTGCTGTCCGCCTGGGCGAAGGGGCGGAAGATGCTTCCCAGCTTGTCGGCGTCCATGCCGATGCCGGTATCACAGACCACGAATTCCAGCTCTACGCTTTCCTCGTTGCGGGCGATCTCCCTGACGGAAATCCGGATGATGCCCTTGTTGGTGAACTTCACTGCATTACTGGCCAGGTTGGTCAGCACCTGCTTGAGACGCAGAGGATCACCTTTCAGCCATCCGCGGAATCCGGGTTCGTAGTCCAGCTGCAATTCCACCTGGTTGGTGTTTATCAGCTGCCGGGTCATGGCCTCGACGGAAGCCAGTTCTTTTTCCAAATCGAAGGGAATGGATTCCAGCACCAGCTTTCCGGCTTCTATCTTGGAGAAGTCCAGGATCTCGTTGATGAGGCTGAGCATGCTTTGCGCCGAGTCACGCACATTGCCCAGGTACTTGCGTAGCTGGGGATTGGGGTTGCTTTCCAGGCACAGGTCGGTAAAGCCCAGGATGGCGTTCATGGGCGTGCGTATTTCGTGGCTGATGTTGGCCACGAATTCCGATTTGGCGATATTGGCGGCAAGAGCGTCCCGCTTGGCCTGGCGCAGGGCTTCCAGCTGCATCTTCTTGCGCGTGATGTCGCGGGACACGGCCACATAGCGCACGATGTTTCCTTCCTGGTCCTTGATGGGAGAGATGGAGGTTTCTATCCAGTATGGCGTGCCGTTCTTGCGCAGATTCTGGAAAGTTCCCTGCCATACCTGCCCCGAGGTGAGTGTCTGCCACAAATGCTTGTAGAAGCCGACACTGTGCGCGCCGGATGCGAAGATGTTCGGGTTGTGCCCGATGAGCTCCTCGCGGCTATAGCCTGTCAGCCTGCCGGTGGCCGGATTGCAGTCGACAATGTTGGCGTTGACATCGGTGACGATAATGGACTCCTGGGAATGGGCGAAGACTGTTGCTGCCAGGTTGGCGCGCTCCTGTGAGCGTTTCTGCTCGGTGATGTCCTCGGCAATGCCGTCGATGGATATGAGCTTGCCCTGGGCGTCACGCACGGGGTGGGAAGACACGCGCAGGGTGCGTTCGGCGCCGGAGGGGTGAATGAAGCGCATCTCGAACTGCAGGAAATCAGCCTTTCCTTTCATGCGTAGGGCAATGTAGTCCTTGGCTTTTTCCAGATCCTGTGGCAGCCAGTTGGCCAGGTCCATCCATCGTTTTCCGATGATGTCTTCTCGCCGCAGACCGAATACATTGCTGACGCCGTCGGACACGAATGTGACCTCACCGTCCATGCCCCGATGACTGTAGATGATGAATTTCTCACCCACGTTGTCCACCAGCCGCTGGTACTTGGCCTGGCTGGACTGCAGTTTCCGAGAGGCTTCCACGCGTTCGGTAACGTCCATGTGGGTGCCGAACATCCACATGGGAGAGCCGTCGGCCTCCCAGTGTGTCACCTTGCCCCTGGAATGCACCCAGACCCAGTGCCCGTCCTTGTGGCGCATGCGGTAATCGGCTTCGAAATCCTCGCTTTCCCCGCTGAAGTGCTGCTGCAACAGCTGCTGGGCCTTCTTCAGGTCTTCGGGGTGGGTCAGGTCGGTCCAGGTCTCGATGCTGATGGGAGAGAGTTCCGCCAGCCGGTAACCCACGATCTCTGCCCAGCGCTCGTTGAAAATGACATAACCCGTACGGATGTTCCATTTCCAGGTGCCGGCCCGGGTTGCCTCGATGATCTGTTCGAAATGGCTGGCAGAATCCTCGGCCAGCAGGCGCTGGGAGTGCAGCTGCCGGTTGCGCGTCACGAGAAGCTGGAGCAGTACCAGTATGATAAGAATCGCCAGCAGGGATATCACCCCAGCCATCTTGTGCTGCTCCCAGACGTCTTTCAGGGTGATGGTGGGCGCTTGGTCATAGGGCGGCAGTTCCAGGGCGCGAATGATTTGCTCGACGGAATGATAGTCGGCGGGCGGGGAAAATCCGGCGATGGCGGCGGTGATGGCAACAGGGTGATCGGATGACAGGGTGAACAGGTGCCGGGTGAGGGCGTCTATCTGTTCCTGGCTGACATGGGGAAGCGCTACTACCGGCCACTGGGGGTAAAGGCGGGTGGATACCGCATAGGGAAAGCCCGGGTGATCTTTCTGGTTGATGATCCTGAAGTCATTCCCGGCTTTCCCGGCACTGGACAGAAAATCGTGGAATACCCGGGCGGGGAGGAAGCCGATGTCCACATTCCCCGAGTGTACGGCGTCGATCACATCCTGGTAGCTGCCGGTTTCCACGAGATGAGCATCCCTGGGCAGTAGCACCCCGGCCTGCAGCAGTTCATAGGCCTGGGCCTCGTAGCCGCTCAGATGCTTGGTGCCTGCTACCGCAATCCACTTGCCACGAACATCCTCCAGTTGATTGATATCATCCCTTTGTCCCAGGGTAAATATGACGCCACCGCTGCGGTGTATGGTTTGACTGTCCTCCGTTTGGCGGACGATGGTGGCCACCGGCTCCTTGATATTGTAACGTTCGCGCAACAGGATGTAGTGACCCGGGTTGGTGACGATGAAATCCAGCTCATTACTGGCCAGGGCGTCTTCCACGTCGTGAAGGTTGATGGGCTTGAGGCGGATGCTGTAGTCCGGGATGTTGGCGTTCAGATAGTCCACTATCGGCTGACAGCAGGCCCGCATTTCATCAAGGGAGAAATAGGTGAACAGACCCAGGGTCAGCTGGGGCTTGCGTTGGGCGTCTTCCAGCTGTGCGGCCTGCAGGTAGCCGGCGAGTAGCAGGAGGCAGGCAGCGAGCAACAGAACCCAGCTGCCCGGTCTTGCGGACAGGCCGGCGTTTCTGCGGTGCTGTTTTGACGGTCGAGTTCGCACAGTGGCAGTAATCCTTTCTCGATTCATTCAGGCATGGCCTCGCCCGGCCACTTCAATGGACCGGGCATGGGACACAGCCCTTGCCCTTAAACGGGGAATCTGGGGCTGTTGTCATTCCGCTGGAGAAACCGGACGTTTCTTCCCGGCGGGGTCCCTTGTTGTTTTAAATGCTTCTTTAATACTTGTGGGACAGCCAATACCAGATCGTCATGTTATAAGGGGGGCGGGAAGCTTCAAAGATGAGATAATTGGCGCATATCGGGTATGAATTATACCCGATTGGCCATTTGCTCCAGAGGTTTGGGAGGCAATCGTCTGTCTGATCGAGCCTGACCGGGTGTTGTAGGTGGTCGGGGTCGGAATCAAACGGGGAGGATGTTGGGAAGATCCGATGCCATGCAACAGTTTGATCCCGTTCCTTGTGACAGTTTGGGTGGAATTTGACTCCGACCCCTTATGTAGCCCGGTGGATTGCGCTTTTTCACAGCCAGCGCCCGCAGCCTGCGCTATCATCATGCTTCTTTTGTATTTTCCCGTGGGCGACCCATGAGCCTGGTAATCCGATTGCTGTTGCCGAGTTTGCTGCTGGCGGCTGTGGCGGCAGCGGCAAGCGCCGACAAGAACGGCATACACTGGTATTCCGGCAGTGTCGATGAAGCCTTTGCCGAAGCCCGGCAGCAGCAAAAACCCGTGTTCCTGTATTGGGGCGCGGTCTGGTGTCCTCCCTGCAACCAGCTCAAGGCCACCCTGTTCAGGAATCCGGCCTTCATCCGCAAGACACGGCTGTTCGTGCCCCTGTATCTGGATGGTGATACCGAGGCAGCGCAGAAACTGGGTGAGCGGTTTGGCGTACTGGGTTATCCCACCCTCATTCTGTTCACGCCGGAGGGCGAGGAAATCACGCGCCTGCCGGGGGGAATGAGCATGGAGCGTTATCCCGAGGTGCTGGATCTGGCCCTGGCCAGGGTCAAGCCCGTAGCCCGCCTGCTGGAGGAAATCCTCGACCAGGGCAAGAAGCCCAGGGACCAAGAGCTGCACCTGCTGGCCTGGTACGCATGGGATCAGGACGGGGGCAAGGCCCTGGGTAAGCGGGAACTTACCGATGTGCTCAAGGTGCTGGAGGCCCTCACGCCCGATACCCTTGCCAAGGAAAAGTCCCGCTTCAATGCCCGCTACCTTGCTGCTCTGGCTGCCCGCCAGGCCCCGCCCACGGAAGGGGAAAAGGCTGATGCCGTGCGGCGTTTGCAGCGGCTCCTGGCCGATACCGGAAGCTGGCGGGATAATCTTGGCTTTCTTGTCTACGATCTGGATGTGCTGATTCCGCGCATCACCACGCCGGACAGCCCGGAACGCGGGAAGCTCATGAATGCCTGGGGTAACGTGCTCATGCGCCTGCAACAGGACGCCAGCCTCGGAGCCGCGCGCCGTTTGCTGCTATATTCAGGAAGGTTGCGTCAACTGAAGGCGGTGGGACAGGATATTCCGGAAACCCTCAAGGCGGAGATTCGCGCCGCAGTAAGGGCGGCTCGCCAGCAGGCCCGCGGCGGCCATGAGCGAATCGCCGTCAGTTATGCCGCCTACGGGGTACTCGAGGCGTCCGGCCAGCTTGCCCTGGCGGAACGCCTCATCAACGAGGAGATGCAGGCGGGCAGCAACAACCAGTACTGGATGCTGGTGCTCGCCGACCTGGCGGAAGAATCAGGTAACGAGGAGGAGGCTCTCCGCTGGTATGCAAAGGCCTGGGAAAGCGCCCGGGGAGAGGCGACCCGCATCCAGTGGGGTTCCTACTATATCCGTCAGCTTACGCAGGAGCGGCCGGACGACGATGAACGTATCATGGCCGTAAGCAAAGCCCTGTTTGCCGAGCTCGCGAAACAGAAAGCCCCATTTCACGGTCGTAACAGGCGTGCCCTCGAGCGGGTGTTCAAGGCGCTCAACGCCTGGGGGCAGGTCAGTAGCCCGGCTGAACTCATCGAGCTCAAGCGGGCCTTTATCGACGTCTGCCTGCCTTTTGGCAAAGACGCGATGGAACGCTGCGAAGCCATCATGAAAGCATCCTGAGGAGAAAGGAAGATGAAAAGAATACTCGTTGCCTGCGTTCTGGCCCTTGCCGCCCTGCCGGCGGTGGCGGCCGAGGGACTGAATGTCATTGCCAGCAGCCACGATGTGACGACCACCATGAACCGCCTGGAAAAGATTGTCACCGGCGCCGGATTCAAGGTCATCGCCCGGGTCAATCACGGTAAGGCGGCCCAAGACGTGGGCATTGCCCTCAAGCCCGTGGAACTGCTCATCTTCGGCAAGCCCAAGGCGGGCTCCCAGCTCATGCAGAGCCAGCCCAGCGTCGCCATGGATTTGCCCATGAAGTTCCTGGTCTGGGAAGACGCCAGCGGCAGGGTGAACATCGGCTGGAATGACCCAGCCTGGATTGCCGCCCGCCATGGCATCACAGGCAGGGACAAACTGGTGGACAAGATGGCTGGTGCCCTGGGCAAGCTCGCTACCCGGGGAGCCGGCAGCGACTGATGAGCAAATCCTCCCGCCTCGAGGACCTGCTATCCCGTTGGGATGAGCTGCCTCAGGCGGGACGCCTGGCCGGCAAGGGTGTTCGCCTCGACCTGGAAAAGGTCTGGGGCGCCAGTGATTTCGTTGCCCAGGCCTGCCTGCGGGAGCCGGATCTTCTCATTGACCTGGTTGACAGTGGCCAGATTGACCGGGAGCTGGCGCCGGGGGAGATGGGCCATCAGCTGGCGGATGCGCTGGCCGGCGTCGAGGACGAAGAGGCCCTGCTGCCGGCCCTGCGCCGTTTCCGCCGGCGGCAGATGCTGCGCATCGTGTGGCGGGACATCAGTGGCAAGGCGCCCCTGGAAGAAACCCTGGAAGACCTCTCCGAGCTGGCGGATCAGTGCATACGCCAGGCCCTGGCACGGCTCATGGACTGGGCTGTCGCCCGCGCCGGGATGCCGCGGGACAGGCATGGCAACCCTCAGTGCCTGGTGGTGCTGGGCATGGGCAAGCTGGGGGCCCGGGAACTCAATCTGTCTTCCGACATCGATCTGATTTTCACCTTTCCCGCCCATGGCCAGACCGACGGCCGTCGTCCCCTGAGTAACGAGCAGTTCTTCACCCGCCTGGGGCGTCAGCTCATCAACGCCCTGGGCCAGGTGACGGAAGAGGGTTTCGTGTTCCGGGTGGACATGCGCCTGCGCCCCTTCGGCGAAGCTGGCCCCCTGGCCCTGAGCTTTGGCGCCATGGAAACTTATTACGCGGCCCAGGCCCGGGAGTGGGAGCGCTATGCCATGATCAAGGCCCGGGCAATCACCGGGGAAGACGCCTACCGGGAACAGCTGCTGGGCATACTGCGTTCCTTCGTCTATCGGCGCTACATCGATTTCGGCGCCATCGACGCCATCCGCGACATGAAGCGCCGTATCCAGGCGGAGATGCACAAACGGGGCATGGACGCCAACATCAAGCTGGGCCAGGGCGGCATACGGGAAATCGAATTCATCGGCCAGGCCTTTCAGCTGGTTCACGGCGGGCGGGACCCGGAATTGCAGATCCGGCCCATTATGGCCGTGCTCTCCCTGTTGCGGGACAAGGGGCTTATGCACGGGGAGGCTGTAGGCGAGCTGTCCCGGGCCTACCGTTTCCTGCGCATGACGGAGAACCGCCTCCAGGCCTGGAAGGATGAACAGACCCACCTGTTGCCGGCGGATGAAGAGGGCAGGTGGCGGCTGGCGCTCAGTATGAACTTCGAGGACTGGGACAGCTTCAGTGCGGCGCTGGCGCAGCACCGGGCCTGTGTGGAATATCATTTCAGGCAGGTTTTTACCGACACAGAGGATCAGCGTCATCCCCTGGAAAAGGCTTGGTTGGTGGAAGACCCGGACCGGGCTGCCGCCCTGCTGGAAGGCATGGGTTACGAGCAGCCCGGAGAAATGCTGCGCCAGCTCCAATCCTTCCAGGAAAGCCGGGTATGCCGGGCCCTGTCAGAAGCCGCACGCCGGAAGCTGGACCGGCTCATGCCCATGCTCCTGGAGCATGTCAGCCAGGTGGATGACCCCGACCTGACCCTGGCTCGCCTGCTGGAGCTGCTGCAGGCCATTGTGCAGCGCACGGCCTACATGGACCTGCTGCTGGAGAATCCCCAGGTACTGGAACAGCTGGTGCGCCTTGGTAGTGAAAGCCGCTGGGTGGTCAGCCAGCTGTTGCGTTACCCGGTGCTGCTGGACGAACTGCTGGACCCCCGGCGTCTGTATGCGCCCCTGCGGCGGGACGAACTGAAGCAGGAACTCAAGACCCTTTTGGCGCGTATCCATCCCGACGACCTGGAACAGCAGATGGAGCGCCTGCGCCAGTTTGCTGCGGGCAACCGCCTGCGCACGGCGGCGGCGGATATCACCGGCGCCATCGAACTCATGGTGGTCAGCGACTATCTCACGGAAATTGCCGAAGTGGTGCTGGAACAGGTGCTGGAGCTGGCCTGGAGCCACCTGGTGCGGCGCCACGGCCGGCCGGGCGAGGTGTCCGGGCAGGGATTTGCCGTGCTTGGCTACGGCAAGCTGG
This sequence comes from Sedimenticola sp., assembly GCA_027030425.1. Taxonomy (GTDB): domain Bacteria; phylum Pseudomonadota; class Gammaproteobacteria; order Chromatiales; family Chromatiaceae; genus Thiolapillus. Next base: position 2,021 of record JALVEW010000106.1, on the reverse strand, counting down.
GCGGCGTGGAGCTGGGTTACGGTTCGGACCTGGATATTGTCTTCCTGCATGCCGACTATTCCATCAACGCCGTAACCGACGGCGAAAAACCCGTGCCCAATGATGTCTTCTATGCCCGCCTGGGCCAGCGCATGGTGCACCTGCTCAATACCCGCACGCCCTCCGGGGTGCTCTACGAGGTGGATACGCGCCTGCGTCCCAATGGCGAGTCGGGACTGCTGGTGAACTCCCTGGCGGGATTCGAAAAATACCAGCTGAACACCGCATGGACCTGGGAGCACCAGGCCCTGGTGCGCGCCCGGCCGGTGGCGGGCGACCCGGAGCTGGGCGGGAGGATTCAGGAGGTGCGCAGGCGGGTGCTCTGCCGGCCCCGGGACCCTGATGAACTCCGGCGGGAAGTCGTCGGCATGCGTGAAAAGATGCGCGCCAGCCTGGACCGGAGCAGGCAGGGGCTGTTCGACATCAAGCAGGGCCGGGGAGGTATCACTGATATTGAGTTTATGGTTCAATATGCTGTTCTGAGATGGGCGCGGGAGCACCCGGCCCTGGTGACCTGGACCGACAATATCCGGCTGCTGGAAACCCTGGTGGATGCCGGGGTGATGGATTCCTCCCTGGGGGAATCCCTGGTTCTGGCCTATCAGCGTTTTCGTGACACCTATCATCACCTGGCCCTGCAGGAACAGCCGGGGCTGGTGGAAGGCGGGGTTCTGGACCAGGAGCGCCGCCAGGTGGAACAGGCCTGGGATCAATTTTTCGGCGCCTGAACCGGCGGCAGGCCGGGCAAACAATAACGGGAGACTGAAGCAATGCAGACAATGGCGGATCGTGATGGTCTGATCTGGATGGACGGTGAGATGGTTCCCTGGCGCGACGCCAGGGTGCATGTGCTCACCCACACCCTGCACTACGGCATGGGCGTGTTCGAGGGCGTGCGCGCCTATCACACGGACAAGGGGCCGGCCATCTTCCGCCTGCAGGATCACACGGACCGCCTGTTCCAGTCCGCCCACATCCTGGGCATGAAGATTCCCTATGACAGGGAAACTCTCAACCAGGCCCAGATCGCCGCCGTGCGGGACAACAAGCTGGATTCCGCCTACTTGCGACCCATGTGTTTCTACGGCTCCGAGGGCATGGGCCTGCGCGCCGACAACCTGCGCGTGCATGTCATGGTCGCCGCCTGGGAATGGGGCGCCTACCTGGGGGAGGAAGCCATGGAGAAGGGCATCCGCATCCGCGTCTCCAGCTTCACCCGCCATCACGTGAACATCACCATGTGCCGGGCCAAGGCCAACGGCAACTACATCAATTCCATGCTGGCCCTGCAGGAGGCCCTAGACAACGGCTATGACGAAGCCCTGCTGCTGGACAGCCAGGGTTTCGTCATGGAAGGCTCTGGGGAAAACATCTTCATCGTGCGTGACGGCGTGCTCTACACGCCGGATCTGACCTCCGCCCTGGACGGCATCACCCGCCGCACCATCATCCAGCTGGCCGAGGAGGCGGATATCAGGGTGGTGGAGAAGCGCATCACCCGGGACGAGGTGTACATTGCCGACGAGGCTTTCTTCACCGGCTCCGCCGCGGAAGTGACCCCCATCCGGGAAGTGGACAACCGCACCATAGGCAGCGGCAGCCGCGGTCCTGTCACCGAGCACCTGCAGAAGAAGTATTTCGACGTGGTGCATGGCCGCTCGCCGGTGCATCATGGCTGGCTGACCTATGTGAACGGAGAATGACTATGGCGGAAGCCGCGAAAAAACAGGAAAGAGTGGTAAAGGTGAGCCGGGATCAGCTGCCCCTGAGCTGCCCCTTGCCGGAAGAAAGCCTGTGGAACATGCATCCCCGGGTTTTCCTGCCCATAGAGAAAACCGGCGAGGCCGTGTGTCCCTATTGCAGCACCAGATACATCCTTCAGAATTGACAGGATTGAAGGCCATCCTGGTTGTCGGCCCTTCCTGGGTGGGCGACATGGTCATGGCCCAGAGCCTGTTCAAGGTTCTCAAGCAGAAACATCC
>JALVEW010000105.1 GCA_027030425.1 Sedimenticola sp. | reverse complement strand
CCGTTTGCCGGTTCTCGATGTACAACTGGTGGGGCGGGGGGAAGCCGCCATGCGCATGGAAAAACGCCTGAGCTGCGCGGGCAGAGCCTTGGGCGTCAATGTCAGGATCGACTGGAAAATGGAAGGCCATGACGAGCCGCAAGTCTATATCCAGGGAAAACGGGTCATCGACCGGCTGCTGGATACCACGGCAATCGAGCAGGTGTTGAAACCCTGGGTTCCCCGGGGAAGACCGGACACTGGGCAATAACTCCCTCCCCCGCGTGCTGGGGGGCGGGGAGGGGGTGCGCAACTTCCGGTCCCCCCTCACCCTGGCCCTCGGCCACTGCTCCATGCAGTCGTCTCCCCCGAGGGGGAGAGGAAACTTTCTATGATCGTAGGTCGGGCTTCAGCCCGACACCATCCGCCACGACAGAGGAATGTCGGACTGAAGTTCGACCTGTGGGCAGGGTTTTTCTATGATCCCGGGTGGCATCTTGCCCGCCTGAAAGCCTCTTGACCCTGTACCTGGGTACAGCATCTATACTCCAGTAGAGTGATGAAGTGTGGAGAACGATGATGGAAAAGCTTACTCGAACAGTCAACAACAAGACCACCCTGCTGGGAGCCGTCCTTGGCGCTATTGGCGCTTCCCTTTGCTGCGTTGCCCCCCTGGTGCTGGTCAGCCTGGGAGTGGGCGGCGCCTGGATCGGCTATCTGACCGCAATGGAACCCTACCGTCCGATCTTCATCGGTATCACCCTGCTGTTCCTTGGGCTGGCTTTTCGCAAGCTCTACCTGGTGCCGCAGAAATGCGCGCCTGGTGATGTCTGCGCACTGCCGGCAACCCGGCGCAATCAGCGCATTGTTTTCTGGATAGCGACAGTATTGTTGCTGGCGCTGCTGGCCTTTCCATACTACGGACAGGTCTTCTTCGAATGAGCTTCAGGAGAATTTTATGAAATACAGACATCTAATGGCATGGATAAGGACCTTGCCTTTGCTGCTTGTTGCGGGGATTTCAACGGCATGGTCCGGGGAACCCCGGACCGTGGTGCTGGACGTGCCGGGCATGACCTGCAAGTTTTGCCCCATCACTATACGCAAAGCCTTGCAGCGCGTGCCGGGCGTCCTAGAGGCCAAGTCAGACTACGCCAGCAAGACGGCAGTGGTGACTTTTGATCCGGACAAGACCAATGTGTCAGCGCTCACCGAGGCCACGGCCAACGCCGGCTACAAGTCTCATTTGAAACAGCAGCCCTGAACGATCCCCGCGCAAATTGTTTTGTGCTGCCCCATGGAGGCTTCTCAGTCATGCCCAACATTAGGCTACGCATCACAGGCATGACCTGTGAGCACTGCGCCAGAAGTGCGAAAGATGCACTCAATGCCCTGCCGGGAGTGGAGGCCGTGGTTTCCTTTGCGGACAGCCTGGCGGATATTCGAACCCCCGATCCCGTGGATCAGGGCTTGTTGCTGGACGCGCTGGCGGCTGTCGGCTACGGGGCGGAACCCATGGATGATGAGGTGCCTTGGGCCAACATACCGGGGAACGATGGCTTGCATATCGCCATTGTCGGGACGGGTTCAGGCGCTTTTGCCGCGGCCATCAGAGCGGTGGAAGCGGGCGCTCGGGTCACGCTCATAGAAGGCGCCGATGTGATTGGCGGTACCTGCGTGAATATAGGCTGTGTGCCTTCCAAAATCATGATTCGCACGGCGCATCTGGCGCATCTGCAGGCGCATCATCCCTTTCCGGGTATTTCAGCCCACACGCCCGCTATTGATCGTGTTGCACTGGTTCGGCAGCAACAGGCGCGCGTGGACGAGTTGCGTCACGCGAAGTATGAGAACATTCTGGCCGCTCATCCAGGGATTGAGCTGGTACGCGGCTGGGCGCGCTTTGAGGATACGCATACCCTGTCCATCGCCTGCGCGGATGGCACGGAAAAAAGGATCACCGCCGACCGTATTCTTGTCGCCACCGGATCGCGGCCTGCCATACCGGACATCCCGGGCTTGTCGGATACGCCCTATTGGACTTCGACAGAAGCCCTGGCAAGTACGCGGATTCCCGACCACCTGACCGTCATTGGTGCTTCGGTGGTTGCCCTGGAACTGGCGCAGGCCTATCTGCGCCTGGGGTCGAAAGTCACGCTCCTGGCGCGCAGCGTTTTGCTGTCCAGGGAGGATCCCGCCATAGGTGAAGCCCTGGTCGGGATATTCGAGGAAGAAGGCGCACGGGTATTGCTGCATACCGTCCCCGAATCCGTGTCCCATGACGGTACGGAGTTCGTGCTGTCCGCAGGTGCCGAGGAGATCCGCTGTGATGCACTGCTCATCGCCACCGGCCGACAGCCCAATACTGACCGCTTGCATCTTCCGGCCGCTGTCGAGACCACGGCCAATGGCGCAATCGTGATTGATGATCACATGCGCACTTCGGTCGAGGGCCTCTATGCCGCGGGTGATTGCACCCAACAGCCCCAGTATGTGTACGTGGCTGCCGCCGCCGGCACCCGGGCCGCCATCAATATGACCGGGGGAGATGCCGCCCTGGATCTGAGCGTGTTGCCCCGCGTGGTGTTCACCGACCCGGCGGTTGGCGTCGTGGGTTTGAACGAGCAGCAGGCCCGTGAGCAGGGTATGGAAACAGAGGCCCGCAATCTGGAGCTGGAAAATGTGCCCCGGGCCCTGGCCAATTTTGAAACCCGGGGCTTCATCAAGCTGGTGACGGAGAAAAAAACCGGACGTCTGATTGGCGCGCAGATCCTGGCGGCCGAGGCGGGGGAGATGATACAAACCGCCGCCCTGGCGATTCGCAACCGAATGACGGTTCGGGAATTGGCGGATCAGTTGTTCCCTTATCTGACCATGGTGGAGGGTCTGAAGCTCTGTGCGCAGACATTCAACCGGGATGTTGAGCAATTGTCCTGTTGCGCGGGATGAGATTCAGCGTATATCCAGATGATTGGAAAACCCTGTCCGTAGGTCGGGCTTCAGTCCGACCTAGCGGTCGTGACAGGACTGATGACCCGCCGGGTCAGGAATCACGCTGCAGCGCATCTATGATGGGGCACCGAACTTGGCCGCCCCGGCGGCAGGCTTCGATGAGCTGATCCAGAACCGAGCGCAGGGCTTCCAGATCCTGTATCTGGGCATTGATCTGGGTCTTCTTCTCTTCAGCGCGGCGGCGCATGTCAGCACAGTCCCGAGTATCCAGATCCAGAAGCTCAGCAATTTCTCCGAGGCTGAAGCCAAGCTGCTGGGCGCGCTTGATGAAGCGGATTCTGCCGATGTATTCGTCAGGATAGATACGGTATCCGTGATTCGGCTTCTCGGGTT
>JALVEW010000104.1 GCA_027030425.1 Sedimenticola sp. | reverse complement strand
CAAGAAAGTCGCCCTGGTCGCTGCCATGCGCAAGCTGCTGACCATCATCAACGCCGTGTTTCGAAGTGGTAAGCCTTATCGCGTTCTCCAGGCCGATTAGCCGATTTCGAAAACACAGTTGCTGTTAACGAAAGGACACCAAAATGAAAAAATCACTGATAAGCCTTGTATCCGCCGCATTTGTGCTGATGGCAGCGTTTGCGGACAGTAACGCCTGTACCCATATCACGCTGAAAGGTCCCAACGGGACTGTAATAAGCGGTAGAACCATGGAGTGGGCGGGATTCGACATGGAGATGCGCCTTGTGGTCGTTCCGCGTGGCGCGGAACTGAAATCCCTCCCCATGACCGACAAGAAAGCGGGGATGAGCTGGAAGGCCAAGTATGGCTTCGTTGGGGTCGATATGTTGAAGCTGGCCTTTGATGAGGCGATGAACGAGAAGGGGCTGAGTTCCCAGTCACTCTACCTTCCGGGGTTTGCCAAGTATCAGGAATATGATCCTGCCCAGGCGGATAATTCCATCACCGCTCCAGACTTGAACAAGTGGGTGGTAAGCCGGTTTGCAACGGTGGACGAAGTGCGCGCTGCGCTCACCAGCGGCAAGGTTCGGGTCGTTCCCTTTGTCCATCCCGCCTTTGGAGGTTCGGTTCCCCTTCACTGGGCCATCACCGATGCATCGGGCAAGGAGATTGTCGTGGAGTATGTCGATGGTCAACTGCAGATTTACGACGCCCCACTCGGTGTCATGACCAATTCGCCGCCCTATTCCTGGCACCTGACCAACCTGCGCAACTATCTCAACCTTCGTCCCGTGGACTGGAAAGAGGTCAAGATCGACGGCATGACCCTCACGCCCATCGGAGTGGGATCAGCTCTGCTGGGGCTTCCCGGAGATATTACGCCACCCTCCCGTTTCATCCGTGCCGTTGCCTTTTCCCAGACCGCCCGCAAGACGAAGGGTGGATACGATACGGTAACCGAGTTGTTCAGAATTCTGGACAATTTCAACGTGCCCGCGGAAAAATCGGATCCCGCGGAACTCGAGAAATTGGGCCTCAAGCCTTTGCCCTATGGGGGGACTCAGTACACCATCGCCTTCGACCTCAAAAGCCTGGTGCTTTACTATCATACCGACGATGACCGTTCCCTGCGCAGAGTGGATCTGAAGAAAATCGATTTTGGTTCCATGAAAGAACCCATCTTTCGGCCTTTGAGAGGAAATGGCGCTGGCGTCATTGATGTGACGCCAATGTAATGCCATGCGGGGCGCGCCCAGAGCTTCCCGGTCAAATGGAACAGCAACAGCTGTGATTACCGGCTCTCCTGGCTGACAGGCCGGAACGTTACTCCTGACATGGCCTGAATGATGTTGGAGGCGCCCAGGATGGCGGCGGCGCCTTCAAAACTGCCGGCCTGGCCGCCAATGACCTGTACCGTGGGCACTTTCACGATGTCGGCGTTCGTCTTGGCCGCTTCCAGGGCCTTTTCCAGGGCCGCGAGCTGCAGGGCGGCGTCCTTGCCCAGGACTTCCGCCTGGGCCTGCTGACCCTTGGCGATTTCCTGCAGCTTGAGCTTTTCGCCTTCACCCAGAAGTTGGAGCTGCTTTTTGGTGAACTCGGCGGCGCGCTGCTTGATTTCGGCTTCCACCAGCTTGGCCTGCTGGTCGGCCGTGGCCCGCTCGCGCTCCACCTTGATACGCTCGCGCTGTGCGTCCTGTTCCCGTTTGTAGGTTTCCTTGAGCTGGGTGGCCAGCTGTTCCCGCAGGGTGGCCACTAGCAGTTCCGGGGGAATGGCGGGCTCGCCCATGCGCACTTCCTGTATGGTCACGCCGGCTTTCAGGCCCTCGGGAATGATGACCCGCTCGACCTCGTCCACGATCTCTGCGCGCTTCTCCACGAAATCCATGACCTTGCGTCCGGGCTCGCCGCCGATGGTGCGCAGAATGTCGCGTATGGCGGGGGTGATGATGTTGTCTTCCACCTGTTGCAGTCCGCCCACGGCAGCCACTACCTTGGGCGCATTGGCGGGGCTCACGGCCACCACCACGCGCATGTCCACGGGAATCACCCAGCCTTCCACGCGCACGTTGATGGCCTTGTCTGCCGCATCGGGTGGCACTGGTACTTCAAAGGATTCCTCTGTCTGCTGAATCTTGCCTTCATCGGTAACCGTCAGGTTGATGCGCCGGGCCTTGTAGCCACCCTTGTATACCCAGGTCATGAGGCGGGTGGGAATGATGGTGGGGACGAAGGCCAGGCTGTTGAGGTAGTAACGCCCGGGCGGCAGGGATTCGTCCCATACCCCGATACATCCCTTGGGTACCAGGGGCTGGGCCACTTCCTTGCCGCCGGTGCCGGTAACGTCCGCCGGGTTGGGGCAGTCTTTGTCCGTGGTCTTGACGTTGCTGCGGATCACCGCCACGTGGCCGGTCTTCACGTCCAGGGCCGGCCGGGGGGTGACCTGGAACAGGTAGGGATTGAGGCGGTACTTGCCGGGCTTGAGTACGTTGTACTGGGGGCCCTTCTGGCCGCCGTGGGTGAGGAAATAGGTGGCGTCCAGCATTTTGTGTTCTTCTCCCTTGGGCCAGGGCTTGGCGAGAAAGGAGTTTTCTTCCAGGGGCGCGCCGTCCTTGGTGGAGAGCAGGCCGTACTTGCCCTGGGGGATCTCAATCACCGGGTGGAACTCGATGTCGTTCATGATGCGAATGAACAGTTCGAAGTGAAAGCCCGGACCAAGGATGCGCGCCTGGGGGCCCTTCTGGCCGTCCAGGGCCACGATGTGTCCGTTGGGCAGATCGTCGGCCATGTAGATGCGCTCCAGGGTGGCCAGTTCATCACCGTCCACGTAGACGAAGGAGCGGGACAGGAAGCCGATGATGCCTGCCACGATGAGCGTGGCGGGGAGCACCAGGGTGAACATGGTTCCCCGCCGGCGCATGAAGCCGGCATCGGCTTCCGCCAGCTCGGAGCTCCTGCCCGGCATTCGGGACAGTAGCAGCATGCTGATGCCGGTGACGATGAAGATTACGGATAGTGTAAAGGTAAGCATGGTTCCACCTCCCTTGGGGCTTTTGTTTGTTATTGCGTGGCGCCGGTTCCGACGATCAGCGGTCCAGGTTGCTGATTTCCCGGTCCAGGTCGTAACGATCGGACGTTACATAGGCTTCCAGGCGGCTGAGCTTGCGCTCCAGCTTGCGAAAACGGTAGCGGGTATCGGCCAGGGTGTCCTTGGGGGACTTGCGGTATTTGCGCCAATACTGCTCTTCCGTCTTGTCATCGTACAGATCTCTTGGTTTCTTCGGCAGGAAGAAGGCGGCGGCGGTGTACAGGACAACCGTCGTTACACTGAACAGAACAGCGGCAACGATGGTGGCGAAGCGCACCGCGTCCACGTTCCATGAGAAGTAGTCCGCCAAGCCTGCGCATACGCCGGCGATCTTGCCGTTGTCCGGATCCCGGTAAAGCCGGTTGTGGCAACCGAAGTCACAGCTCATGATTTGTTCCTCCAGTCGGGGGCTTCCCGATCGAGTATGGTTTCCAGGGATTCCACTCGCCGCTCCAGTTTCTCCGATAGTTGCCAGAGCTCGGCCAGGGTTTCTTCGTCGGCCTTGGAAAGCGCCTTGCTGGCCCGTGACTTGTACCAATAGTGCAGAACCAGCCACAGGGGTACGACCACAACGAGGAATACGATGGGCAGGGCCAGCAGGATGTCGAAATCGATGTCCGTGCCCATCGTTATTCCTCCTTGTCCAGATCACGGAACTGGCGCTTGAGGTCGTAGTTTTCCTCGGTGACGATGCGTTCCAGTACCCGAATGCGTTCCTCCATGTCGTCGATGCGGGACAGCAGGCGCTGATGCTCCTCGCTGGATGCCTCGATGTCGCCGCGACTGTCGAGATAGTGCTTGATGACGCCGCCAAGAATGGCAAGAGCGACAATGATGACGGTCATCTCGAATGGGTTCATGGGTTCTGTCCTCTGGAGGGGTTACTGTTTCTTTTCTGACAGGCGGGACTTCAGCTTGCTCAGCTCGTCCTCGATTATATCCTCTGCCTCCAGTTCGGCGAACTGGTCTTCCAGGCTGGGGTCGCGTCCCAGGTCGTAGGACTCCACCTTGCCTTCCATGTGCTCCATCTTCTGCTCCACGGACTCGAATCGGGCCAGGGCGTCGTCGATGCGGGAATCGTGCAGCTTCTCCCGGGTGCGCAGGCGGCCGGAGACCGTGGTGTGCTTCATCATCATGGCCTTGTGGCGCGCCTTGGCGTCGTCCAGCTTCTTCTGGAGCTTGGCTGTGTCCTGGTTGAGCTGCACCAGCTGCTCTTCCAGCAGTTCCAGTTCATGCTCCATGGCATCTGCCGTGGTTTCCAGGTTGTGCTTCTCCTTGAGGGCGGCCCGCGCCAGATCCTCCCGGTCCTTGGACAGGGCCAGCTCCGCCTTGCGCTGCCATTCCTGGATTTCCCGCTGCATCAGGTCGATGCGGCGCTGGAGTTTCTTCTTTTCGGCAATGGTGCGGGCGGCGTCCGAGCGAACCTCCACCAGGGTGTCTTCCATTTCCTGGATGACCAGGCGGATGATCTTTTCCGGGTTCTCCGCCTTGTCCAGCATGGTGGTGATGTTGGAATTGATGATGTCGTGCAGTCTGCTGAAGATGCCCATTTGTTGCGTTCCTCTGGATGTGTAAGGTTAAGGATTCGTTATCCCGGCTGTTCTGAAATCCCCAGGTATTGCTTGTGGATTGTCTCCCCGGTTGGTGTGCTGCTCCATAGGTGCAGTCGCCTGGGGGCATTTGGTCACGGTGCTGGTTTCCGGAGTGAAGGTCTGTTTGGCCATCTGCTTGCTCCAGTTCATGTTGTGAACCAGACGGATGCTCATGGCTTCCAGGGCCGTGTTGCCCTGTTCGATGATTTCCTGTTGCAGGTCTTGCTGTGCTTCCCCGGCGGCGGCTCCCATGGGAGTTGCGGCTGCAATCATGCCCGCAAGGAACATGGCCTTTGCTGTTCTGATGTTGTTCATGTCCTTTTCTCCCTGGTGAAAGTGGTGTTTGTGATGCTTGTCTATGGATATACAGGAAGTGTGCCAACTGCGGGTGTTTTGCTGTAAGTATTTGATATTGAATGGTGTTTCTTCGGGTTTCAGGTTTTCTGGCTCATGGATAATGTGTTTTATTCAAACAAGAAATGATAAAAATACTTAAATATTGCTTATTTTAATTAAATTGAGCTACACTCAGATCATGCCAGCCCATCAACAGCCCATCGGTCAGTCCTCCGCATTCCTGGAAACCCTGGAGCGGATTTCTGCCGTGGCGCCCCTGTCCAAGCCGGTGCTGGTCATAGGTGAGAGGGGCACGGGGAAGGAGCTGATGGTGGAGCGCCTGCATTTCCTGTCTTCCCGCTGGGAGAATGTGCTGGTAAAGGTCAACTGCGCCGCCCTGCCGGAAACCCTGCTGGAGTCCGAGCTTTTCGGTTACGAAGCGGGAGCTTTCACGGGGGCGGGCAAGCGCCATGCCGGGCGTTTCGAACGGGCGGATGGAGGCACTCTTTTTCTGGATGAGATCGCCAGCATGTCCCTGCGCCTGCAGGAGAAGCTGCTGCGGGTCATCGAGTACGGTGAGTTCGAGCGGGTGGGCGGGGATGCCACTCTGAGCGTGGACGTGAGGGTGGTGGGGGCCGCTAACGTGGATCTGCCAGCCATGGCGGCGCGGGGCGAGTTTCGTGCCGATCTGCTCGATCGCCTGAGTTTTGATGTCATCACCCTGCCGCCCCTGCGTTACCGGGAGGAAGATATTCCCCTGCTGGCTGAGCAGTTCGCCTTGAGCATGACCCGGGAACTGGGCAGGCCGTATTTTGCCGGCTTTTCTGAGGCAGCCCTGGCCCAGATGCAGGCTTATCCATGGCCCGGCAACGTGCGGGAGCTGAAGAACGTGGTGGAGCGGGCGGTGTACCGGACGCCGCCGGATGAGCCCGTCACGGAATTCGAGTTCGATCCTTTCGCATCTCCCTGGAAACCCGCGGCGGCTACCGAAGAAGGTGGGCGGAAAGTGGAGGGGGAAGGTTCGCCGGTGGAGGCTCCAGAGCGGGTGGAGTTGCCGGAGGATTTCAAGGCGCATGTCGCGGCCTACGAAGAACAACTCTTGCGCCAGGCCCTGGAAGCAAACCGCTTCAATCAGCGCCGCACGGCCCAGGCCCTGGGCTTGACCTATGCGCAGCTGCGGGGATATTTGAAGAAGTACGGCATTTCCGCCAAGTCCCCTTGATGCGGGACATCTGTAATGTCCTCCCGCGCGCGGGGGAAGGGGGAGGCGCTGAGAATGCAGGTCGGACTTCAGTCCGACATTTCCGGCGGCCGCATCTCTGTCGGGCTAAAGCCCGACCTACGGCCTGGGCATGCGCCGCTCCGGCCCATGACCTCCATGGATGGAGGAAATGCTGGAACTGTCGGGAACAGTTCCAGTGCCCTGGCTTCTCGCGGCATACGACCGCCATGGACGGCGGAAGTGCCGGTAATGCAGGGAGCGATTACCGGCCACTCCATCCCTGGAGATGCGCCGCTCCGGCCGTCCCTGGCCTCTCGCGGCATACACTCCATCCCTGGAGATAAAAAACCCCGCTCTTGGGGCGGGGTTTTGCAGCCGGGTCAGGAAGGAGGCTTACTTGATTTTGGCTTCCTTGTACATCACATGCTTGCGCGCCTTGGGATCGTATTTCTTAATCTCCATCTTGCCAGTCTGGGTGCGCTTGTTCTTGGTGGTGGTATAGAAATGTCCGGTACCTTCGCTGGATACCAGGCGAATCTTTTCACGAACTGCCTTTGCCATGATTTTCTCCCTTAAACCTTTTCGCCACGGGCGCGGATTTCCGCGAGAACGGCGTCGATACCCTTCTTGTCGATGGTGCGCATGCCTGCGGCGGTGACGCGCAGACGAACCCAGCGCTGCTCACTCTCCACCCAGAAACGATGGTAATGGAGGTTGGGCAGGAAACGACGACGGGTCTTCCTGTGAGAGTGGGAAACATTGTTTCCGGTTACCGGGCGCTTGCCTGTGACCTGGCACACTTTGGACATGGTTCTAGCCTCGAATTAACTGGTTCAACACGCCCAAGAATGGACTCGGGCCGTATAAAGACGCGCATTTATACCAGAGAGCGCACGGGATGGCAAATTTCTTTGTCCCCGGGGGCGACCGCGGCGGTGGAATGTGGATTTCTGCCAACAATCATGGATTGGCGCCTGGTATCGTCTATGATTTGAAGAAGCGGTAGCGCAAGGGGACAACGCGATGCCCTGAAGGAGGGTGGATGAAGCCTGAAAACCAGAAAGCCGTGCTCGGTGAAACCCGGGGAGAGCTGCGAATTGCCGGCCTGGAGGCCATGCGCCTGCACAGCTGCGCCATGGCGGAGGGTTGCCGGCGCAGGCTGCTGGTCTATTCCCACCGCCTGAACCCGGACATCTACAACCAGGGGTGTTTCGTGGAAGCGGTGAGGCAGCTCATCATCCGGCATGCCAGTACCCGCATCCGGCTGCTGGTCGCAGATACCACGGAACTGGGAAGAGGCGGGCACCGCCTGGTACAGTTTGCCCAGGACATGGCCAGCAGCGTGGAGATTCGCCGGCGCGCCCCGGAGTTCGATGGCGATCTTCGCAGTTTCCTCCTGGCGGACGAAAGCGGCTATGTCCTGCGCAATCTCTGGCATGACCTGAACAATGTCCGGGGCAGCTATTACGATCCGCCGCGGGTGCGCAATCTTGCCGATGAGTTCATGCAGGTCTGGGAGCAGAGCGAGCCCGATCCCGCCTTGCGCCGTCTTTCCATATAGTAAGGAAGTCGCCTATCGTGACGCCTCTCGCCCTGGTCCTCCATGCTAAAGCATTCCCCGCTCCGCCAGGGAAACACAGTGGTCATGGCCGATGACTATATGATCCAGTACCCGGATGTCCACCAGAGACAGAGCTTCCCTGAGTCGCTGGGTGATATGGGTGTCGGCCCTGCTGGGTTCCGCCACGCCCGACGGGTGATTGTGGGCGAAGATTACCGCGGCGGCATTGTGATGCAGGCAGCGCCGCAACACCTCCCGGGGATAGACGCTGGCACCGTCTATGGTGCCCTGGAACAGTTCCTCGAAAGCAATCACCCGGTGACGATTGTCCAGGAAGACGCAGGCGAAGACCTCATGCCTATAAGATTGCAGCCGGGTGCGAAGGTAGCGCCGGGTGGCCTCGGGCGATGTCAGCACATCGTTTCTGGACAGTGATTCTCCCAGGTGGCGGTGGGCCATTTCCAGTACCGCCTGAAGCTGGCAGAACTTTGCGTCTCCCAGGCCGGGCATGGCGCAGAAGCTCTCCCGGTCGGCTGCCAGCAGTGGCTGCAGACCGCCGAATTCCTTCAGCAGGTCGCGGGCGAGATCCAGGGCGCTTCTGCCCCTGGTGCCGGTTCTCAGAAAGATCGCCAGGAGTTCCGCGTCGGAAAGCGACTTTGCCCCCGAAAGCAGCAGTTTTTCCCTTGGCCGCTCCTGGGCCGGCCAGTCCGTGATTGCCATTTCTTCAAATCCCTGAAGTATCGAAATTCCGGTTGTCTCGGTGCCTTGCCCATGCGGGCCGCCACAGTATACTCCAGGGGGCCGTGGGACTGACAAGCCTGGATTGGGAACCCCGTCTTTGCACAGGTCCCGGCATACGGGTACCCTATATCCCAATCGTTTTGTCACACAGTTCATGGTGATACGTGAAGGGCATCGAAGCCGGAAACAATCTGTTGCTGGGGGTAACCGGCGGTATCGCTGCCTACAAGAGCGTTGAGCTGGCCAGGCTGTTTCGCAAGGCGGGCGTCAATGTCCGGGTGGTCATGACCGAAGCGGCCACGCGCTTCGTGGGGCCCATGAGCTTCCAGGCGGTGACGGGGCAGCCGGTGCGTGTGCGCCTGTTCGACGAGGAACATGAAGCGGCCATGGGGCACATCGAACTGGCACGTTGGGCGGATCACCTGCTCATTGCGCCTGCCAGCGCTGACTTTCTCGCGCGCATGGCCCATGGCCTGGGGGATGATTTGTTGTCCACTCTCTGTCTGGCGACGGCAGCGCCGGTGACGGTGGCGCCGGCCATGAATATCCACATGTGGAGCCATCCGGCGACCCGGGCCAATCTGTCCCTGCTGACAGAGCGAGGTGTGCAGGTACTTGGCCCGGCTTCCGGTGAACAGGCCTGTGGGGATACAGGCCCCGGGCGCATGCTGGAAGCGGCTGAAATTGTTTCCGGGTTGATGTACCCTCGGAAAACCGGGCTTTTTTCCGGGAAGCGGGTGCTTGTTACCGCGGGTCCTACTCGCGAGGCCGTGGACCCCGTGCGGTTCATCAGCAACAGGAGTTCCGGAAAAATGGGTTTTGCCTTGGCCGAAGCCTTTGCCGGGCAAGGGGCTGAGGTGCTGCTGGTGGCGGGTCCGGTGAAGCTGGATACCCCGGCCGGGGTCCGGCGCATCGATGTTCAGTCCGCCCGGCAAATGCATGAGGCCGTGTTCGACAACCTGCAGGGAGTGGATGTGTTTGCTGCCTGCGCCGCGGTTGCGGATTACCGCCCGGTGAGTCCTTCGGACCAGAAGATCAAGAAGAATGCGGAGCGCATGGAACTGACGCTGGTGAGGAATCCGGACATTCTCGCCGATGTGGCCGCTCTGGAGAACGGCCCTTTCACCCTGGGATTCGCCGCGGAGACCCGGGCGCTGGCGGACAATGCCGGAACCAAGCTGGCGGAAAAGGGGGTGGACATGATTGCGGCCAACCTGGTGGGAGAGAATCTGGGATTCGATGTGGAGCAGAATGCCTTGCTGGTTCTCTGGCCTGGGGGAGAAGCAACACTGCCAGTGCAGGACAAGAAAAGCCTGGCCCGGGAGTTGATTGGAATTCTGGCCGAACATTATCAATAACGGTGATTATGGAAACAGGGGGGATTGCGTGAAAGGGGAGAAGGGGAAATGCTAGGAAAGAAAAAAAAGGACAAGCCGTCTGGTTCTGCAGGTAATTCGCCAGCCGCAACCGGCACACCGCACACCATATTCTATTATTTTATTCCTGTACTGATCATCGCGGCACTTGCCGTTTCCGGGCTGGTGGCAGGGCAGAGCTGGCTGAGCGAGCGTTATGCCGCCGGCAAGTTGCAGGAAGCGGCGGGATTCGTGGCAAAGACCTTGCAGCAGTATGTTTCCGCCGTGGTGACTGGAAAAACGGATATGGTCAGGGTGGTTGCAGACAGTGAGTATGTCCGCAAGGCCTCATCCGGTAGTGATGATGCCATGGCCAGAGTCGGGGAGGTACTGCAGAAGAAGCTGTCTGATGCCCTGTGGATACGGCTGCTTCCCGCCAGGGGCTGGGATGATGAAAAGATCCAGGAAACCCTGCAGGGGAGTTTTGCGGCAGCCGAGATGTATCAGCAGGTTCGCAGCCAGGGGAAAATGGTCCCTGTCGAAGCGCTGAAGGATGCAAGGGGAAAGAGTTATTTTCTGCTTGCGGTCCCCGTTACCAGTGGCGGCAAGCTTGGAGGCGTCCTGTTTGCGGCATTTCCCATGAAACTGGTGTCGGAAAGCTTCAGGGGGTTCAGGTCGGAGAATATTGGTCTGGTGCTGGAGCAGGACAAGAACCTGCCCCTGCTCAGTGCCGGAAACCCGGGGGGCAGCCAGCTTGGAAGCCTGCCGGTAAAAGGCACTCTGTGGAAAATCCGTTATTCCACGGGTGGCATTGCGGGCTTGTCCATTCCTGTTCTTGCGGGACTTGCCGGCGGCAGTATCGTTCTGCTTCTGCTCGCCATTTACTGGACCTACCAGCGTCTGAGGCGTGATTACAATGCAGACATGGGCATGATGGTGGCGCTGGTGGATGCGACCCTCAAGAGGAAGGGCAGTGTCACCCAGATTCCCCGACTGGTCGAGTCCCAGCCCGCGGTGGAAATCCTCACGCGTTACGCCCAGGCGACGCGCACCGCGGCCATTGCAGCGGAGCACAAGGACAACAAGGCAGGACAGCCCAGCATAGTGGCCAGTGACCTGGAGGACGCCTCCTCCGAAGAACCGGTGTGCATTCCGGAAGAGAAGGTGCCGGAGTTTCTGTTCCGCTCCAGCCTGATCCGCGGGCGCTCCGGCATGGGTATCGACGAAGAAATATCCCAGGCGGTTGGCCTGGTGCTGGGCAGCATGGTGCAGGAAGCTGGTGGCAGCAGCATCTATGTTGGGCGTGACAACCGTCCCGGAAGCGACGCCTATTCTGCTTCGCTGATTGCCGGCGTCCTTGCTTCCGGGTGCGATGTGATAGACGCGGGGATGGCTCCCATGCCATTGTTGTCTTTTGCATCCAGCGTATCCGCCACGACGTCCGCGGTTCTGGTTACCGGTGGACACAATGCACCGGATTTCAACGGTTTCAAGATTATCCTCGAAGGCAGGCCGATTTCCGATGAACAGCTTCGGGAGCTTCGCGGACGCATGGTGAACGGGGAATCCCGGCGTGGCGTGGGGCAGCTGGACAGCCGGGAGTTGAGTGGTGAATACCTGCGCACGGTATCGGAAGACGTTCAGCTTATCGAAGGCATGAAAGTGGTGCTGGACTGTGGCAACGGCATCACGGGGTCTCTGGCCACACGCATGCTGGAGGCTCTGGGCTGTGAAGTGACTCCCCTGTTCTGCGAGTCGGATGGCAGCTATCCCAACCATCCCGCAGACCCCTCGAATCCGGACAATCTGAGCGCGCTGAGCGCGGAAGTGCAGGCCGTGGGAGCTGACATGGGGCTGGCCCTGGACGCCGATGGGGATGCGCTGGCCATCGTGGATGAGAAGGGACAGGTGATTACCACGGACCAGCTCATCATGATGCTTGCCGTAGATATCATCCGTCGTCACCCCGGGGCTGACATCATCTATGACGTTGCCAGCAGTGCCAGCCTGGCCGCAACCATTCTGGCCAATGGCGGACGCCCCATCATGTGGAAAACCGGACATGGACACATGAGGGACAAGCTGGAGGAAACCGGCGGACTGTTGGCGGGAGAACAGACGGGGCATATCTACATAAAGGAACGCTGGCATGGCTTTGACGATGGCCTGTATGCCGCGGCGCGCCTCATGGAAATCATTTCCATCGAGTCGGTGCCGGTTTCCAGCGCCTTTGCCGAGTATTCGCCTGCACAGGCCACGCCGCTCATCCGCCTGGAGACGCCGCAGGGAAAGGCCGGGCAGATCGTCGACTATTTCCGTAGCAAAGGTAATTTCGCCGATGCTGATATCATGGATATGGACGGACTGCGCGTCGAGTATTCCGAAGCTTGGGGGCTGGTGCGTGCCTCCAACACGGAATCGGCCCTGGTGTTCCGCTTCGAGGCAAGCAGCGACGAAGCGCTGGAACGTGTCAAGAACCAGTTCAGGGCCTTGCTCAAGGAGGCGGCCCCGGAGTTGCCTGCGCCATTTTGAGGCCTGGTTTCCAACGGGATGGTTGCCAGTTATCCAATGTATTTCACGAGTAGCTGTTTGATATGAGTCTGACACCAGATGCCGCCACCAATGTGGCCCGTGTACTTGCGGAAGCTTTGCCCTATATACGCCGTTTCCGTGGCAAGACCATCGTCATCAAGTATGGTGGCAATGCCATGGTGGACGAGGAACTGAAAAACAGTTTTGCCCGGGACGTGGTGCTCATGAAGACCGTGGGCATCAATCCGGTGGTGGTGCATGGCGGAGGACCACAGATCGGCAATCTGCTGGAGCGACTTGGCAAGGAGAGCCAGTTCGTCAGCGGCATGCGGGTCACGGATTCCGAGACCATGGACGTGGTGGAAATGGTCCTCGGTGGCCTGGTCAACAAGGATATTGTCAACCTCATCAACCGCCATGGCGGCGCGGCGGTCGGTCTTACCGGCAAGGATGGTGACCTCATACGCGCACGCAAGCTGAAAGTCTCGGCGACGCCACAGAACGGGGCTTCCCCGGACGTGGATATTGGCCATGTGGGGGAAGTGAAAAGCATCGACGCCTCGGTGGTGGACATGCTGGTACAGGGCAACTTCATTCCCGTTATTGCGCCCATAGGCGTGGGTGAGGATGGTCATTCCTACAATATCAACGCCGACCTGGTGGCCGGCAAGGTAGCGGAAGTGCTTCGGGCGGAGAAGCTCATGCTGCTCACCAACACCAAGGGATTGTTGAGTAAGGAAGGGGAGCTGCTCACCGGCCTGTCTCCCACGCGGGTGGATGAGCTGATCGCCGATGGCACCATACACGGCGGCATGCTGCCCAAGATACGTTGTGCCCTGGAGGCGGTGCGTGGCGGCGTCACCACGTCTCATATCATCGACGGAAGGGTAAAACATGCTGTCATGGTGGAGCTGTTCACCGATGAGGGGATTGGAACCCTCATTGGCTGACCATGGCGGGTGAACGCAAGCAGGCCATCCTGGAAGCCCTGGCCAGGGAACTGGAAGAGCGCCCTGGCAGCCGGATTACCACGGCCGGACTGGCGCGGGCCGTGGGTGTGTCGGAAGCGGCGCTCTATCGTCATTTTCCCAGCAAGGCCCGCATGTATGAGGGCCTCATCAGCTTCGCGGAAGACGGCATCTTTTCGCGCATCAACCAGATCATGGAAGAAGACAGGGAAACCCGCCAGCGTTGCGCCAGGGTGTTGTACCTGTTGCTGGGCTTTGCCGAGCGGAACCCCGGTATCGTGCGCGTGTTGCTGGGCGATGCCCTGGTAGGGGAGCACGAGCGGCTACATGAGCGTATCCAGGTGTTCTTCGAGCGGTTGCAAATGCAGTTCCGGCAAATCCTGCGCGAGGCCCGGCTGCGCGATGATGCGGTGCTGTCGGTGTCTTCGGAAGCCGCCGCCGAGATGCTGGTGGTTTATGTCGAAGGGCGGATGCAGCAGTTCCTGCGCACTCGTTTCGATGTTTCTCCCCTGTCCGGCTGGGAGGCGGACTGGGGCATCATCGATCGGGGTATATTTTCCTGAGACGGGAAGGAGTATCCCCCGCGAGGGCGGCTACTTTCCTGTTTTTTCCCCAATTTCCTTCAGTACGGTGGGCCGGAAGCTTTCCCTGAGGCGCAGGGCGTCCTTGCGCGTACACCAGGTATCGGTGGCAACTTCCTTCTTGCACTGAATATCAAGGAAGATGATTTCCGCGTTGGAGTCTTTGGTCTTCAGTCTTGAGACGGTAAGGCTGAGATCCTTGTTGTCCCTGGGTGGTTGCGTGATGAAAATATGATCGGCATCCACGTACACGGGGGTGGTGGCATGCTTCTTGGCAAATTGCTTGGCCTTTTTCCACAGCCTGTCGCATTCGGCCTTGGTGTTGCAATGCAGCACTGTCTTGACGATGGCTTCATCTCTTGCGTTGGATTTCTCGGCAGCCGCCTTCGGCCGGTTTTCTTCCTTGAGTTTGCTCAGTTCCCGGAACCGCTTGAGATCCAGAGCATACTTGGCCCGGATTCGCTTCTTGCCGTTTTCCTGGCGCAGAATGGAAGCGTAGTTCTCGTTGATTTCCCTGCGGGTATTTTCGATGCCCTTCTTCAGTTGCGGGGGAATGGGTTTTCCCTGGCGCTCCAGTGATGCCGCGCGCTTCTTCTGGTAGGACAGGCGGTCCTTCAGACGGGCGATGTTGTTGTAGGTGATGCGAATCTGCGCATCGTAGGTGGCTAGTTTTCCGTCCCTGGCCAGGATGATATCGTCTTCGCTGCGGTAGGTGCTGAGCAATACCCGATCACGGGCACGCTGTTCTTCCAGGCGGCGGCGGGTCTCTTCCTGCAACTTTCTGACCCGCTGTTCCTCGGCGATTTCTTCCGGGGTCTTGGCGCGTTCCTTTCTTTCGATGACCAGACCGTGCTTGTCGAGCTGCTCGTGAGACTTCTTTACCGCAGTTGGCGGGATTTTGTCCGAATACTGGACATTGCCGTTTTCATCCACCCATTTATATAACTTGGCCTGAGCGGACAGGCTGATGCTGGCAAGGAGAATTCCCAGGAAAAGAACGCGCATGGGTTTTCTTGTCTGTAGGATAATCGTCATGATGCGCAAGAGAATAATCAATTTTTCCGGAAATTACACCTGAATGGATCAACTGTTGCTGTTTTTTGTGTCCCTTGTGGCAAACCTGTTTTCCGCCTTTTCAGGCGGGGGCGCCGGCCTGCTGCAGCTCCCTGTGCTTATTTTCCTGGGATTGCCGTTCGGGGTGGCCCTTGCCACCCACAAGGTGGCCTCCGTGGCCCTGGGAGCGGGCGCAACCCTGAGGCATATGCGGGAAAGCACCCTGGAGCGTGGTTTCGTTCTGTTCGTACTGGCCACGGGGCTGCCCGGCGTGATTCTGGGAGCGAATATCATCCTGCATGTGCCCGGTCGCACGGCGGAAATCGCCCTGGGCTGCCTGACTTTGGGGCTGGGACTCTATTCCGGCAGCAAAACCAGACTGGGGCAGGATTATCGGCCGGGACATCGGGACAGGCGAGGCATGATGCTGGGGGGGATGGTGCTTTTCTTCCTGGGTGTGCTCAATGGCTCGCTCACTTCCGGTACCGGCCTGTTCGTCACCCTGTGGCTGGTGGGCTGGTTCGGGCTGGATTACAAGCGGGCGGTGGCCTATACCCTGGTGCTGGTGGGGCTGTTCTGGAACGGAACCGGCGCGCTCACCCTGGGCTTGCTGGGCAGCATAAAGTGGGACTGGCTTCCCGCGCTGCTGGCCGGTTCCCTGATAGGCGGTTACGCTGGAGCGCACTTGGCCATACGCCAGGGCAATCGCTGGATAAAGCGGGCCTTCGAAATCATCTCCATCCTGGTGGGCATCAAGCTTATCGTTGGTTGAAGGCTCACCGGAAGGCTGGATTTCAGGCTAGAATGAACGCCTTCCTGTCCCCATGACACCCAAGTGAGAGATAGCCATGAATCTGCATGAGTACCAATCCAAGGCCCTGTTCTCCGAGTATGGCATTCCCGTGCCCGCGGGACGTGTCTCCGGCAATGCCGAAGAAGCGGCAGAGTTAGCCCGGGAGCTGGGTGGAGACCTCTGGGTGGTCAAGGCCCAGGCCCACACAGGAGGGCGGGGCAAGGCCGGTGGTGTGAAACTGGCCCGCAGCCCGGAGGAAGTGGCCCAGGCGGCGGGTGAGATGCTGGGCAAGCGCCTGGTGACACGCCAGACCGGTCCGGAGGGCCTGCCGGTAAACCAGGTGTTGGTGGAGCAGGGCAGCGACATCGCGCGGGAACTTTATCTGGGCGCGTTGCTGGACAGGGGCAGCTCCCGCATCACCTTCATGGCGTCGGCGGCCGGAGGAATGAATATCGAGGAAGTTGCCGAGCAGACGCCGGAAAAGATTATCACCACGGCGGTGGACCCGGCTGCCGGGCTGCAGCCCTGGCAGGGCCGGCATCTGGCCTTCTCCTTGGGGCTGTCGGGTGAGCAGGTCAGGGCCTTTTCCCGCATCCTGGCGGCGTTGTACCGGCTGTACCTGGACAAGGACGTCAGTCTCGTCGAAATCAACCCTCTCATCGTGACGGGGGACGGGGAGCTGGTGGCGCTGGACGCCAAGATCAACATCGATGACAGTGCGCTCTACCGGCATCCCGATATCCAGGCCTTGCGGGATATCTCCCAGGAAGACAGCCGGGAGGCGGCCGCGGCGGAACACGACCTCAACTATATCTCCCTGGACGGGAACATCGGCTGCATGGTGAATGGCGCGGGGCTGGCCATGGCGACCATGGATCTGGTTAAGCTGGAAGGCGGTGAACCGGCCAACTTCCTGGACGTGGGTGGCGGAACCACGGCGGAAAGGGTGACCGAGGCTTTCAAGCTGATTCTTTCCGATCCCAAGGTCCGGGTGGTGCTGGTGAATATTTTTGGTGGCATCGTACGCTGTGACCTCATCGCCGAGGGCATCATCACCGCCGCGCGCAGCCTGGGCATGGATGTGCCCGTGGTGGTGCGCCTGCAGGGCACCAACGCGCCACAGGGCCTGGCCATGCTGGAGGAAAGCGGGCTGGATTTCATCACCGCGGAAGATTTTACCGAAGCCGCGCGAAAGGCCGTGGCGGCCGCGGCTTAGAGGGGCAAGCGAATGAGCATACTCGTGGACAGCAGCACCCGTGTCATCTGCCAGGGATTTACCGGCAAACAGGGCACTTTTCATTCCGAGCAGGCCATCGCCTATGGCACCAGGCTGGTAGGTGGCGTGACCCCGGGAAAAGGGGGGCAGACACACCTGGACAGGCCTGTATTCAATACAGTGCATGAAGCGGTCAGGGAAACCGGCGCCGACGCCACCATGATTTATGTCCCACCGCCTTTTGCCGCCGATGCCATACTCGAGGCGGCGGATGCGGGCATCCGGGTCATCGCCTGTATCACCGAGGGGATTCCCGTGCTGGATATGCTGAAGGTGAAGGCAGCCCTGGCCACCACGGATGCGCGGCTCATCGGCCCCAACTGCCCGGGCATTATCACGCCCGGCGCCTGCAAGATTGGCATCATGCCCGGGAACATCCATCAGCCAGGGCGCATCGGCATCATTTCCCGTTCCGGAACCCTCACCTATGAGGCTGTGCACCAGACCACGGTAGCGGGACTTGGACAAAGCACCTGCGTGGGCCTGGGGGGCGATCCGGTGAATGGCACCAGCTTCATCGACTGCCTGGCATTGTTCGAGCAGGATGAGCAGACCGAAGGCGTCATCATGGTGGGAGAGATCGGTGGCACCGCCGAGGAAGAGGCCGCCGAATACATCCGTGACCACATAAGCAAACCCGTGGTGGCCTATATTGCCGGCGTCACGGCCCCTCCGGGGAAGCGCATGGGGCATGCCGGCGCCATCATCAGCGGCGGAAAAGGCACGGCGGAGGCAAAATTCCAGGCGCTGGAGCAGGCGGGCGTGCAGGTGGTGCATTCTCCCGCGCTCATGGGACAGCGCATGGCCGAGGTGCTGGCCGGGTAAAACTGCTCGGCGGTTCAGAGAACGAACATGACCTCTGGATCCAGGCTGGCGCCATTCTGCAATGGCAGGTGGTTGCTGCTGGAGAAATCCCCTGGCGACAGGCTGTTGATGAGGGTGTCAGCGGGGAGCAGGCCCAGATGCACGTAGGTGTCCGTGGCCAGTTCGCTGCAATAGTAGGTGCGGGTATTGGTGGCGATGTCCAGCTTTCCCTCGGCGAAATGCGCGGCCATCTGTTCCAGCGAGGGAAAGGCGCGGCCATCCACGTCACGCATGAAATGCTCCAGCGCGCTGAGGAAGCGAGTGTTTCTGTCGGCGTGTAATTGGCGCCAGGCAAAACGGTAATGCTTACCATTGCTGTAGGTGCGTTTCATGCAGAGCTCGAATACCGATTTTGCTTCCAGCAGGTGTACGCCGGCTCGTTTGCCGTGGTCGAGCTGGTCGGTAAGGGTGGTGATTTCGTCACTGGTCCACAAGAGGGGGTGTTCGTAGCCGGGCAGGCGTACCCCCAGGGCAACGTGGGAGAAAGGCGTGTGGTCTATGTCTTCGATGATTTCACTTTCAAGTCCGGGTCCATGAAAGAGAAAAACGTCGCCGCTGTCCACGGTATTGCTGATATCTGCCCAGGTTTTCATTGCTTGATTCTCTCCCGGTGTTTTTTGCTAGTATCGGTGAATCATAATCATAATGCCTGGAAGCGGGAAACGGTGTTTTCCACTAAATAGTCCATGGAGGGATTTTTTCAACATCCAGTTAGTGTCGTGCGTCCCGCAGGGCGAGGCAATGACGATTTGTTTGGGGGAGTTCTTCTTGCGTCACCGGTATTTCAGCATCTTGTTGCTCACCATGTCCCTGCTTTCCGGGGCGCTGGCGGCGGAGTCGTTGTCCCTGCAAATGGATTATGCGGCAGTAAAGGGAGACTTCCATCCTGCGTTGGCGAACGGTCTTGCGTTCGAGCCTTATCAGCCGGAAACGCGCCTCGAGTTCGGCGGTTATGGACAGGGCGTTGTGTTCCGGGTTCACCTGCCGAATGAGGCGCCCATTTCCGGGCGTGAGAACCTGGTGATTCAGCCCCGGTACTTCCTGGAGGTGACGGGCTGGTTCAAGTACAGGGACGAAGCGGAGTGGAAGCAAGTGAAGGTGGGGCGTTTGTTGCCCACGGTTGCCGACTACTATTCCACCCGGGATCTGGTGTTCGAACTGGATGCTCCCCTGGAAAACGGAAAGCCGGTTTATCTCTATGTGCAGGATACGGGGAGCAGGAAACCGCTGAAGGTGAGCCTGGTGGACAGGGAAAGCTATCTGGGCAGCGATGTCAGCTTTTCCCGCTACATTGCCGCGCTGTACGGCATGATTTTCGTACTGGCGCTAATCAACCTGATTTTCTATTTCTTCATCAGGGAAACCCCTTTCCTGCTGTACAGCATTTACATGCTGTCGGCGCTGATGTCCATGTTCTGGCAGGAAGGATGGATAGTAAAGCTCATCCCCGTTCAGGATTCGCAGTGGGCGCAGCTGGGGCTGTCGGTGTTCGGGCCGCTGTCAGTACTGCTTTTCTACCAGTTCTATCGCTCATACCTGGGACTGAGCGCCAGGAGCCGGGATGGCAGGCTGCTGATCGGATTCCAGGTGGTGTATGGAACCATAATATTGTTGCGCATACTTGATGGTTTCTTTTTCGGTGCCAGAACCTTTAGTTTCTGGACGCAGATTTCCAATGGCACCCTGATGGTGGGCGCCGTGGGGCTGTTTGCCCTTACCCTGGGATACTGGATCCGGGGCTACCGGCTGGCGGGATATTTGTTCATTGCCAATACCATTCTCATCGGCGCCACGCTCATGCGTATTTACTACGCGTTCAACTTTTCCACGGGGCACTTCTGGCTGGCCCATGCGTTTGAGGTGGCCCTGGCGCTGGATGCGATTCTCCTGTCCCTGGCGCTGGCGGACCGCACCTTGAGTATCAAGCGGGAAAGGGACAAGGCCAAGGTGGACCTCGAACGGGTGGACACCGCCTACAAGCGGGAGCAGCTGCTTGCTGATTTCGTCCGCAAGTCCCGCGCGCTTGCCGCCGGCAGCAACAGTACCGACTTCATGCACGAACTGGACCAACTCATGTTCAGCAGTGTTGCGCGCATCATCAATGTCAAGGGAATAGTCCTGCTGGCACGGGAGGGAGAGCGGATTCAGCAGCGCAGTCTGGGGGGAGGGCGCATAGTTTCCCGCCTGTTCTTCCATCTGGTGGAAAATCGTCAGAAACAGATGCTGGCTGCCTGCGCCCGGGGAAAGATTGATATGGGAGAGCTGGAGGATTTCCCGGACAAGCGGGAGCGCTACAGCTACCTGATGATTCCTGTCAGGGTCAGGGAGCATGTGGATTATTGCCTGGTGTTGCTGATTTCGAGGAACCAGGCCCTGGACAACGACCAGATCTACGGCCTGCGGGAATTCGTTGAAAAAGCCGTCCATGCCCGCATGGATGCGGAAAACATGGAAAAACTGCAGCGTTCGGCCCGATATGATGACCTGACGGGGGTTTTCAATCGGGCATCCATGGAGATGCATGTTTCCAGGTTGCTGGAACAGTGTGCTGCCGGGGGGCGGGGCCTGGCCCTGGCTTTTGTCGATCTCGATCATTTCAAGAAACTGAACGACAGCATGGGGCATGACTTTGGGGATCAATGTCTGAAACTGTTGTGCCGAACCATGGGGGAACTGCTGCCTGGCGAGGCGGTGGTCGGGCGTTTCGGTGGTGACGAGTTTCTGGTGCTTCTGCCGGGAGCGGACTATTTTCAGGCGACAGAGGTGCTAGCACGCCTCAATCCGGCGTTGCATGAAGCGAAGATAAATGGAGATATCTCTCTATCCGTGAGCGTGGGAATCGCGGAATGCCTGGGAGGACAGAAGATGTCCATGGCGGAGTTGCTGAAAAGAGCGGATGTTTCGCTGTATGCCGCCAAGGCGGCTGGCCGAGGATGCATAGGCGCCAGGGCGGCAGCGCTGGCCGGATGAGCGGGGCAATGCAAAAAGCCGGCGTCTGCCGGCTTTTTGCGCTTCCTGAAACAGGAAGGGAATTACATTGCCTTGATGTGAGCGTTCAGTCGGCTCTTGTGGCGGGCTGCCTTGTTCTTGTGGATCAGTCCCTTGTTGACAGCACGGTCGATTACGGGCACGGCTGCCTTGTAGGCTGCGCTGGCAGTTTCCTTGTCGCCGGCCTCGATGGCGTAAACGACTTTCTTGATGTGGGTGCGCAGCATGCTGCGACGGCTCGCGTTGTGGGCGCGGCGCTTTTCCGCCTGGCGGGCGCGCTTGCGTGCTTGCAGTGAATTGGCCACCTTGTACTCCTGAAATCTTGAGGTTGTTCAGTAAAAAGACGCGCGATTATGTCCCCGGCCCATGGCTTTGTCAAGAGGGAATGCCGGCCGACTTTCTCCTGTTTCCTCCGTCCCGGGCGTTTCAGCTGGCCTGGCCGGCGCCGGAAAATACATCCTTCATCCGTCCGAGAATGCGCTCGATCAGGGGCTTGGACGTATCTTCCAGGATGGTGGCCCGCCCTTCCCTCAGGTGCGTGGCCAGTTCCGAGTCCTTGAGCTGCAGCGCCTTGTTGCCATTGCCGTCCACGAATACCATGGTATGGGTGAACTGGCTGTGCCAGACGAGCTTGCATACCAGGGGTTGGGCAGCATCTTCAAGGTTAATTCGTATCCAGGTATTTTCCTCCAGGTTCCTGGCCATGCTGCCGAAGAGATCCTGGTCCGCCTTTTCCCCGGTTTCCCCCTCTTCAGGAGATGTTTCCCTGAGCGGAATTTCCTTCTGCTTCCGCCTCAATTCCTCCTGGGAAATTTCATCGAAGGCGTCCAGAAGGTTTCCCAGCAGTTCGCGGCTCCTGCTGTTGTTGATGGAGACGTATTCCAGCCCGGACTGGAAAGCTTTCATGATAGTGGGAAGCTTGCTCCGCAGCTTGCGGCGCTCGGCATCAGCCAGGTCCGGGTCGAAGTATTTTTCTACGTGCCGGGTGACACGAAGAGCATTCTTCCAGCTCTTTCCATTTTCACCCTCGCGCAGGAAAAGCAGGGTAAGGAAATTGGCCCAAGGCCCTTGAACTACCTCCCTGACCGCTTCCGGGGCAATGGAAAAGGCCTGGGAATCCAGCATGTCATCAATTTTCTTCTGAGCGACGGCCAGCTGCTCCTTGCCAGATATGGACTGGGTAATGCGCTGCTCCATGGCCTTCCGGGCCCTTTCCCTGGCCCGGACATACTCCTTGAATTCGACCAGGGCTTCCTCGAACAGGGAGATGTCCTTGTCATACTCGCGGACGATCCGTTCGACAATTTCCCTGACGTGCTTGAGCAGTGAGCGCTCGGAGGATTCACCCGTGTCCCGCCAGCCTATAGAGGTTGAGGCAATGCTGTCCAGCAGGTGGCGGGCGGGATGCTTCTCGTCATCCACGAATGAAGGATCCTGGATGGCGGTCTTGAGCACCGGAATCTGCAGTCGCCCCAGGAGCGCCCGAATGGCGTCGGGTATGGCTTCGTCGTCCAGGATATGATCGAAAATGCGGAAAATGATTTCTATGACTTGCTGGTCGTTCCTTTCCAGTTGCCTTGCGGGCTGCCCCTGGTCGTCGAGACAAAGTGTCTGGTTTACCTGTCGGCGCAGGTTTTCCTGTACGGCAGCCCAGTCAATCCTGTCCGTGTCGATATCCGACAGAGCGGATATCTGCAGCTGGTTCAGGGTCTGGAATACTTCGTAGTGGGGCAGGACGGGCAGGTTTGGGTTGAAAGAGGGTTGGATGACAGGGGGACCGGGCTGTAGCTGGTACCAGGCTTCGGACAGACGGGCCGCGCCATGTTCCGCCGGGGCGGAAGAATGCGGCATCTCATCGCCGCGCGGCTGTGGCTGATAGGCAATGTTGCGGATATGGTTGGTCTTCAGGTCGGGCAGCACCCTTCTGGAAATCAGGTACTTGTTGGTATCGCGGTACAGCTTCTTCAGGAAGGTGGCGAAGACATGCCCCAGGCTCTGGTAAATGGAGATGCGGGCGATGACTTCGTCATCCCATTCGTTCAGGATGTCCCGCAGCGAGTTGGCCAGCAATATCGGACTGATGGGCATGGTGGCCGCTGTTTCCACGGGCTTGTCCTGCAAGTGGGCGAAGCGCTGCTCCAGGGCGTAGATCTCACGGGCAAAAGCCTGGTTGGCCTGGGTGATGGTGGTGTTGAGGGCCACGTTTTCCTCTAGCTGCCTGTCATCCAGCAGGGACAGGCGGGCTTCGTCCTCCAGCTGGTCTTCCTTGGAGGACCACGCAAAGGTGATTTCTTCGTCGTCGTTCTCATCGCCTTCCGGGAGGCCGATATCTTTGAGGTCGACGTGGTATTCGATGAAATACCACAGTGGCGCGGTATGGATGTATTTACGCTCGATCTCCCGGTGCCTTTCCTGGAAACTCCACATGGATTCGAACAACAGGGTGCGATGGGCCTCGCTGGTGCTGGCCTTGATCAGGCGGTAGAGATCCTGGTCGATCTGCCGGAACAGTGTCTCGCAGAAGCCGGGCAGTGCATCCAGCAATATTTTCTGGCATCCTTCGACTGTGTCCCGGTGGGGGCCCCAATCGATGGGGATTGCGGATATCTCGTTCCCCGGGTCCGAGAAGGTGTTGAATCCTGATTCAAGCATTGTCTTTCCTGATAATCATGCCGCTGCCCTCCCTTCTTATGATTGTTATATTTATTGAAATACTAATGCAGATATTCAGTGAATGCCACCGGGGTCCCGGCAAGATGGCGGGTTTTGTCAACAGGAACAAGCCGGACAACCCGGTTTTGCAACAGAACGAGAGGTTTGAGGCTCCTGATGAGCAACGGGCGAACTGAATCATTCACGGGAAGGGCTTGGGTGGGATGCTGAAATCCCTGACCACCGTGGGTGGGAATACCATGGTGTCCCGGGTGTTGGGTTTCGTCCGGGATCTGGTGCTGGCCCGCGTATTCGGGGCGGACGCCGCCACGGACGCCTTTTTCGTGGCGTTCAAGATCCCCAACTTTCTGCGCAGGCTGTTCGGTGAAGGGGCTTTTGCCACGGCTTTCGTTCCCGTGCTCATGGAATACAAGGAGCAGCGCTCCCATGACGAACTGAAGGCCCTGGTGGATCATGTGGCCGGAACCCTGGGCCTGGTGCTGCTGGTGGTCTCTTTCCTCGGGGTTCTGGCGGCCCCTGTGCTGGTATCAGTATTCGCCTTTGGCTGGGTCATGGAGGGCGCAACGGAAAAGCTGGATCTGGCAGCGCAAATGCTGCGCCTCACCTTTCCCTACCTGCTGTTCATTTCCCTGACGGCTTTCGCCGGGGGTATTCTCAATGCCCATAACCGGTTTGCCGTGCCGGCTTTTACGCCCGTGCTCCTCAACCTGAGCCTCATCGGCGCGGCCCTGTGGTTGTCTCCGTCGTTCCATGAGCCGGTGGTGGCCCTGGCCTGGGGCGTGCTGGTCGCGGGGGTGGCGCAGTTCACCTTTCAGTTGCCGTTTCTCCATCGCCTGAAGCTGTTCCCCGGCTTCCGTCCGGCTCCCCGGCATGAAGGGGTCACTCGCATCATGAAGCTGATGGTGCCGGCCCTGTTCGCGGTGTCCGTGGTTCAGATCAACCTGCTGCTGGATACCGTGCTGGCTTCCTTCCTGCAGACCGGGAGCATCTCCTGGCTCTACTATTCCGACAGGCTGATGGAGTTTCCCCAGGGCGTGCTGGGCGTGGCCCTGGGTACGGTGATACTGCCGGGTCTGTCACGGCACCATGCCGACGGGGACCCCCGGGCGTTCAGCCAGACCCTGGACTGGGGGTTGCGCACCACCCTGCTCCTTGGGGCTCCCGCGGCCGTGGGGCTGGCGGTGCTTGCGGCGCCCATGATCGCCACCCTCTTCCTCTCCGGCAATTTCGATGCCACGGATGTGCATATGGCCAGTCTCAGCCTCATGGCCTATTCCGTTGGACTGTTGGGGTTCATTTTCATCAAGGTGCTGGCGCCGGGATATTACGCCCGGCAGGACACCCGCACGCCGGTGCGAATCGGGCTCATCGCCATGGGTGTGAACATGATCTTCAACCTGGCATTGATCTTTCCCCTGCAGCATGCAGGCTTGGCGCTGGCTACCAGCCTGTCCGCCTTCGTGAATGCCGGTTTGCTGTTTCGCGGGCTGCGCAGGGGGAAGGTGTATCAACCCGGTGGCGAATGGAACGCCCTGTGGTGGAAGGTGCTGTGTGCCTGCGTGGTGATGGCCGGGGTACTGCTGTGGGGAATGCCGGTGCTCGAAGCCTGGCTGTCGGCCGGCATCCTGGAAAGGGCGGGATGGCTGGCCGCCTGGATCGGGATTGGCATGGTGGTCTACCTGGGCTGCCTGTATGCCCTGGGCATCCGCCCGCGTCACCTGCGCAATGCCCGGCAAGCATAGACGCTGGATTCATTGTAAACTAATGGGTTCGAAGTCATTGAACGGGTGTTTTCGGATATGTCGTTTTCCAGGAGCTTGACACTCCTTGCACTGTCGGTGCTTCTGGCGCTGGCGGATATGCTGGCTGCCAATGCGGCCGAACCTGCCGCGCCGGTCAACGTGCTGGCCATGAAGAATGGCGGCGTGGTGCTTGCGCACACCAGTCAGTACGACAAGGAGTTTCCGGTGAATGCCATAATCGATTCCAGCCTGGGTAACTACTGGGCCAGCGGCAAGCCTTCCCCCGGTGGTTTGAAGCCGGAGAGCTTCGTCATAGAAATGGACCAGGTCTATGCCCTGGAGAAACTGGTTATCGACAACCGGGAAACCGACGAGGAGGATTACCCCGGCGTGTCCGCGCGCAAGATTCGCTTTTCCGTTTCCACCCTGTCTTCGCAGGAGGGCTGGCGGCCGTTGATGACCACCGAAGCCCTGCAGTTTGATCGCAAGGAAATTCCCTTGCCCTATCCTGTGAACGCCCGCTGGCTGAAAGTCGAGGTGTTGTCCAACTATGGTCATCCCCAGTTCATCGAAATCAACGAGCTTGAAGCCTACGGTAAACCCGTTGGGGAAAAAGAGCCTTTTCTGGATCCCAATGGGGTCTATCAGACCAACTACAATCTCCTGATGCTGAAAGTGGACGGCAATGAAGTCACTGGCTGTTACGAGATGGACAAGGGGTATGTGTATGGCAAGACCAATGGCCGGGTGCTCAATATCCACTGGATAGAACACAAGGGAAAGGAATCCGGAACTGCGTTGCTGGTGCTTTCCTCCGGGGGTTTTCTGAACGGCCTCTGGTACGAGGACGGAGTGATGAAGGGGCCATGGTTTGGTAACAAGCTGCCGGACCGGACCAGTATCGATTGCGACCCGGTCAGCGCTGCCATGGGGGTAGGGTTCAATGCCAGCACCCTGGTTGACCACGAACCCGGTCAATCCAATCGTTGATATGCAGCTCATCCGCGGTCAGCACAATCTGCGCCCGTCGCATCGTGGCTGCGTGGCTACCATCGGCAATTTCGATGGCGTACATCTGGGACACCAAGGGGTGTTTCGCGCCCTGCGGGAAAAGGCCCGGGAACATGGTCTCCCATCCATGGTGATTCTGTTCGAGCCGCAGCCCATGGAGTTTTTTCGCCCCGGACAGGCGCCGGCGCGCCTGACCCGGCTACGGGAGAAACTGATTCACATCCGCGCTTGCGGCATCGACCGGGTGCTGCTGCTGGAGTTCAATCGCCAGCTGGCCAACCAGGATGCGCGGGATTTCATCCAGCAGGTGCTGGTGGACGGACTGGATATCCACCACCTGTATGTGGGTGACGATTTCCGTTTCGGTCGGGAACGCCAGGGAGATTATGCCCTGCTGGAACGAAGTGGCAGGGCGCTGGGATTCGCGGTGGAGAGCATGGATACGGTCTGTCACGAGGACTGCCGTATCAGCAGCACACGCATACGCCAGGCCCTGGAAGCCGGTGACTTTGCTACCGCCGAGGCCTGCCTGGGGCGAGCTTACCAGATCTGCGGCCGGGTGGGGCATGGCAACAAGCGGGGGCGCACCATAGGCTTTCCCACCCTGAACATCAACCTGCACCGGCGGGTCAGTCCCCTGACCGGCGTGTTTGCCGTGTGGGTGCAGGGCTTGGCGGAGCAGGATCTCCCAGGGGTGGCCAACATTGGCACCCGTCCCACGGTGGATGGCGAAGGGCGCCCCCTGCTGGAAGTGCACCTGTTCGATTTTGATGAACAGGTCTATGGGCGCCAGGTGGGGGTGACCTTTGTCTCCCGCATTCGCGAGGAGCGCAGATTCCCGTCCTTCGACGACCTGAAACGACAAATATTAAAGGATGCGGCGGACGCCCGGCGCATTCTCGATACGGCCTGAGCGGCGCTTGGGTTTTTCCATCAACCACTATGCAGGAATGACAAGTCCGTGAGCGAATACAAGGACACTCTCAATCTTCCCAAGACTGATTTCCCCATGCGTGGCAACCTCGCCCAGCGCGAGCCGCAGATGCTCAAGGAATGGGAGAGCCAGAATCTCTACCAGAAGATTCGCCAGATCTGCGCGGGGCGGCCCAAATCCGTGCTGCACGATGGTCCTCCCTACGCCAACGGGGACATCCACATTGGCCATGCAGTGAACAAGATTCTCAAGGACATCATCAACAAGAGCCGCACCCTGGATGGCTTCGACGCCCCCTATGTGCCGGGCTGGGACTGCCATGGCCTGCCCATCGAGCTGCAGGTGGAGAAGAAGGTGGGAAAGCCCGGCCGCAAGGTCAGCGCCGCGGAATTCCGCAAGGCCTGCCGCGCCTATGCGCAAAAACAGGTGGATGGCCAGCGGGAGGACTTCAAGCGCCTTGGGGTGCTGGGTGACTGGGAAAACCCCTATCTGACCATGAATTATCAGCAGGAGGCGGATATCATCCGCTCCCTGGGGCGCATCGTGGAAGCCGGCCATGTGCACAAGGGTTCCAAGCCCGTGAACTGGTGCACCGACTGCGGTTCCGCCCTGGCCGAGGCCGAGGTGGACTACATGGACAAGACCTCCCTGGCCATCGACGTGGCCTTCGAGGTGCTGGACGACGAAGCCGCCATGTACCGCTGTCATTCGGTGCCTGGAGATCATGGTCATGGCCCTCTGTTCGTGGTCATCTGGACCACCACCCCGTGGACCCTGCCGGCCAACCAGGCTGTGGCCCTGAACCCCGAGCTGGACTATGCCGTGGTGCAGGCCGGGGACCGCCGCTTCCTGGTGGCCGAGGGCCTGATGAAGGATGCCCTGGGGCGCTGGGGTCTGAACGACTACCGGGTCATTGGCTACGGCAAGGGCGAGGCCTTCGAGGGCCTGATGCTGAAACATCCTTTCTACGACCGGGAAGTGCCCGTCATTCTGGGTGATCACGTCACCCTGGATGCGGGAACCGGCGCCGTGCATACCGCGCCCGGCCATGGCCTGGAAGACTACATCGTCGGCCAGAAATACCACCTGAAGGTGGACAACCCGGTGCTGGGCAACGGTTGTTTCAACGAGGACACGCCCCTGTTCGCCGGCGAGCATGTGTTCTCCGCCAACGACAAGGTCATCGACGTGCTCAAGGCCCGTGGCGCCCTGCTGCACGAGGAGCGCCTGACCCACAGCTATCCCCACTGCTGGCGTCACAAGACTCCCATCATCTTCCGTGCCACGCCCCAGTGGTTCATCAGCATGGACCAGAACGGCCTGCGCGAAGCGGCCCTGAAGGAAATCGACAACGTGGAATGGCTGCCCGAGTGGGGCAGGGAACGCATCCGCGGCATGGTGGAGAACCGCCCGGACTGGTGCATCTCCCGCCAGCGCACCTGGGGCGTGCCCATCACCCTGTTCATCCACAAGAAGACCGGCAAGCTGCATCCCGACAGCGCCGCACTGTTCGAGAAGGTGGCCCAGCGGGTGGAAAAGGAAGGCATCGAGGCCTGGTTCCAGCTGGAGCCTGCCGACATTCTCGGTGATGAAGCGGCGGACTATGAAAAAGTCACCGACACCCTGGACGTGTGGTTCGACTCCGGCGTGACCCATGCCTGTGTTCTGGACCGCCGCGAGGAGCTGCACCGTCCGGCGGAGCTGTACCTGGAAGGCTCCGACCAGCATCGCGGCTGGTTCCAGTCCTCCCTGCTCACCTCCGTGGCCATGACGGGCAAGGCGCCTTACAAGGCCTGCCTCACCCATGGGTTCACCGTGGACGCGGACGGCAGGAAGATGTCCAAGTCCCTGGGCAATGTGATTCAGCCCCAGAAGGTGACGAAAAACCTGGGAGCGGACATCATCCGCCTGTGGGTGGCCGCCACGGACTACCGGGCGGAGATGAGCGTCTCCGACGAGATTCTCAAGCGCACAGCCGATGCCTACCGGCGCATCCGCAACACCACCCGCTTCCTGCTGGCCAACCTGTTCGACTTCGACCCGGCAAAGAACGCCGTGGCGGCGGACGACATGGTGGAACTGGACCGCTGGGCCGTGGCCCGGGCCCAGGCCCTGCAGCAAGAGATCGAAGCGGCCTACCGCGACTACAACTTCCATCTCATCTACCAGAAAATATTGCAGTTCTGCGTGGTGGACATGGGCGGTTTCTACCTGGACGTCATCAAGGACCGCCAGTACACCACCCGAACCGACAGCCTGCCGCGCCGCTCCTGCCAGACGGCCATCCATCACATCGTCGAGGCCATGGTGCGCTGGCTGGCGCCCATACTCAGTTTCACCGCCCACGAGGCCTGGCAGCATATTCCCGGTGAACGCAGGGAATCCGTGTTCCTGGAAACCTGGTATGACGGCCTGTTCGGTCTGGAAGGCCGGGGTAAACTGGATGAGGCCGACTGGCAGCGCATTCTCGAAGCCCGCAGCGCCGTGAGCCGGCAGCTCGAAGGCATGCGCAAGGCGGGTGACATAGGCTCTTCTCTGGACGCCGAGGTCATTCTGTATTGCGACGGTGAACTGCACGATTCCCTGGCAAAACTGGGGGATGAACTGCGCTTCGTGCTCATCACCTCTTATGCTGGACTCCAGCCCTTGTCCCAGCGCAGCGCCGCCGCGGTGGACAGCGAACTCAACGGCCTGGCCATCGAGGCCCTGGCCAGCACGCATCCCAAATGCGTGCGCTGCTGGCATCACCGGGAAGACGTGGGCAGCCATCCAGAGCACCCGGAACTGTGCGGCCGCTGCGTGGAGAATGTCGAAGGCGAGGGTGAAACGCGCCATTATGGCTGATCGGCTGCGCCCCGGCGGTTTCCTGCTGCTGGCCTTGCTGGTGCTGGTTCTGGACCAGGCCAGCAAGGCCTGGGTCATGGCGGTGTTTCAGCCTTACGAAGTCGTGCCGGTGCTGTCTGTGTTCAACCTGACCCTGGTGTTCAATGAAGGTGCGGCTTTCAGTTTTCTCAGTAACGCAGGGGGGTGGCAGCGCTGGTTCTTCGTGGGCCTTGCCAGTCTGATTTCCCTGGGATTACTGGTGTGGTTGCTGCGCCTCGAGGCGGGGGAGCGTCTGACGGGGCTGGCGCTGGCGTTGATTCTCGGGGGCGCCTTGGGCAACCTGGTAGACCGGCTGCGCCTGGGCCGGGTGACGGATTTTCTTGATTTCCATTGGCAGGGCTGGCACTGGCCGGCCTTCAACCTGGCGGACAGCGCCATCACCCTGGGGGTGATGCTGATGCTGCTGGCCTCAGTGAGGCAGGGGTCGGAGTGATGAGGCCAGGGTCGGAGTCAAATTCCACCCAAGTTGTTACAGGGAACGGCATCAGACCATTCCACGCCATCGAATCTGTCCGGCATTGTGCGCCTGTTTGACTCCGACCCCTGATGCAGGGAACAGGAACGCCGGGGTCGGAGTCAAATTCCACCCAAGTTGTTACAGGGAACGGCATCAGATCATTCCACGCCATCGAATCTGTCCGGCATTGTGCGCCTGTTTGGCTCCGACCCCTGATGCAGGGAACAGGAACGCCGGGGTCGGAGTCAAATTCCACCCAAGTTGTTACAGGGAACGGCATCAGATCATTCCACGCCATCGAATCTATCCGGCATTGTGGCTGTTTGACTCCGACCCCTGATGCACCGGCCACTCCATCCCTGGAGATAAAAAACCCCGGCCACGTCCTGTGTGGCCGGGGTTGTCGCCGGGCTTGGTTGTTTCAATCCTTGACTCGTCCGTGATCGTCCTTCCTTGTACGTTGTCATCCCTGTGCTTCTATGCGGTGGCGACGGTTAAAGTATCTCAATCTCTCCGTGGGTTGTCTGTAGGGAAAGGAAGGAACCCCTTGTAGGAAAATTCCTACATCTGGGCGCAAAGCTGTTTAAGGCCGTCCACGAGCCGGGGGCCCGGGCGTCCCAGTTCCGGGCTGGCCTTCAGTATTCGTACGCCTCTGATAGGGCGTGAGGCGTCGGGCTGGCTGGCGATGATTGCCCGGATGTCTCTTGCCAAAAGGCTCTCCGGGTTGACCGTGAATACGTTGCGGGGCACATCGGCGAAGACATTGTGCAGGCCGGCCCGCTCGAGAATTTCGTTGAGCCAGTGATTGCCGCCTATGGTCATGGGAGGATCCGCCCAGATTTCGAAGTAGGATGGGACGGGCACGGCAGTCTGCCTGTTGGCGCATGCCGAGTCCAGGCCCTGGCTGAAGGCGCTTGCGGCCTCCTTGCCGGCTGCCGTTTTGCCGGTGAGTCTGCCCAGCTTTTCCAGAGATATAGCGATGTCCGTGAGAGAAGCGGGTTCGCTCATGAATACGGGAATGCCCGTGCGGACAAGCCACTGAAGGTCTGCCGGACGGTTTCCGGAACGCCAGGCAATGACCAGGTCAGGGTTCATTTCCAGCAGGTACTCCCGGTCGAGGCTGCCGAGAGTATTGATACGGGGTACACGGTCGAGGCTGTCCGGGTAGCCGAAAAACCGGGCCACAGCAACCAGCTTGTTTTCCGCGCCCAGGGCGAGAATCATTTCCGTGGCATGAGGCGCCAGGGTAAGGATGCGGGTTGCGGGGGCGGCAAGTCGGACCTCTCTTCCCAGGTCGT
>JALVEW010000103.1 GCA_027030425.1 Sedimenticola sp. | reverse complement strand
AGTCTGATTTCCTTTTCTGTAGCGGCTTGAGTGGAATTTGACTCCGACCCTTGGAGGTACTGGAGGCAAGAAATATGAAAAAGCGTTACCAGCTGCTTTCCATGGAAACGGCCTACGAGGGCTTTCTTGAACTCAAGCGCTATCGCCTGCAACACCAGTGCCATGCCGGCGGCTGGTGCGATGAGATAGTGCGTGAGCGGGTGGAGGGCAAGCATGCCGTGTCCGTGCTGCTTTGTGATCCCCGGGAAGATGCCGTGGTGCTCATCGAGCAGTTCCGCATCGGCGCCATGGGGCATGCCGATGATCCCTGGCTGTTGGAAACCGTGGGCGGCTATATGGAGGAGGGTGAGGAGGCGGAAGAAGTCGCCCGCCGGGAAACCCTGGAGGAAACCGGCTGCGAGCTGAAGGCCCTGGAGCTCATCGGTACTTTTTTCACCACGCCGGGGTGGAGCGGGGAGCGTATTTCCCTGTACTGCGGTTGGGTGGACAGCCGGCGTGCGGAAGGCGTGCATGGCCTGGATCACGAAGGGGAGGATATCCTGGTGCGCGTTCTGTCTTTCGCCGATGCCCAGGCGGCCCTGTTCCGCCAGGCCAATTCCACCAGCATTGTGGTGGGGCTGCAGTGGCTGGCGGGGCATTGGGGGGAACTTTGTGAGCACTGGAGGTAAGGCTTTCCCCCACCACCGGCCCCTCTCCCAGGGGGGAGAGGGGAGAAAGCAGGTCGGGCTTCAGCCCGACGTGACGGGGCTCAGGGCTTTCTCCAGACCATGTTCCGGTGCGGAATGCCGGCATCGTCGAAGACATCGCTTTCCGCCACGAAGCCCGCCTTTTCGTAGAAGGGCATGGCCTGGACCTGGGCGGCGAGGATCATTGTGTCGAAACCCTGTTTCCGGCCTTCCTCCATCAATGCCCGCAGCAGGGCGCTGCCCACGCCCCGTCCCCGCCATTCCCTGAGCACGGCCATGCGCCCGATGTGCCCGTCCGGCAGCAGGCGTCCCGTGCCTATGGGGTTGCCGTCCCGGTCTTCCGCCAGCATGTGCAGGCACTGGTCGTCCAGGCCGTCCCATTCCAGATCCAGGGGAACCTTCTGCTCCCGCACGAATACCGTTTCCCGCACATGGCGCAGGGCGGCCTGGTCCTGGGGCCAGCGGGCCAGGCGCAGCTGAAAGTCCTTGTCAGTCATGGCAAGGTTCCAGCCAGTTTTCGTTGATGAGGCGGGCCAGGACCGGCAGCAGGGCATCCGGCATGCCCTGAAGCAGTCCGGCATCGATATTGGGGGCGTCACAAAGCCGGGTCACGGCAGCCTGGCTGTCGTCCGGCAGTTCGAACACCTCGCCACAGACGAACAGGTACAGCCTGCCGCTGCCGGCGGTGCTCCAGGCCCAGCGGCTGAAGGGATGACGTCGCCAGGACTGTGCGCCGAGCAGGCCGGGCACTTGTTCTGCGGTCACAGTCCCGGGCCGGGGTTCTATGAACAGGTGTTCCTTGATTTCCGTGGAGAAACAGCCGAACCAGCGCAGGCGCAGATCCGGGTCGGCCAGCCAGGCATCCAGTTTCCTGCCGGTTTCCGCCATGGCTTCCGGACGAATTTGCGCCGGGCTGTCCTGGGGAGACAGGGGCGGATCGGTGAAATGGGCATCCTCGGGCACATGATCGAGCAGGTATTGGGTGAAACTGCCCAGCATTTCCGGCACCGAGGGGGCGCGCAGGCCCACGGACCAGGTCATGCAGTCGCCGCCTTCGCCGATACCCCAGTGGGCCAGGCCTGGCGGCAGGTAGAGTACATCCCCCGGCTCCAGCAGCCATTCCTGTTCCGGCTCGAAATCCGCCAGCACCCGTATGGGCAGGTCAGGGAGCAGGGCGGGGTTTTCCGCCCGGTTGCCGATCTGCCAGTGGCGCCTGCCCCTGGCCTGGATGAGAAACACGTCGTAGGTGTCCGTATGAGGCCCCACGGAACCGCCGGGCACGGCATAGCTGATCATGATGTCGTCGAAACGCCAGGAGGGAATGAAATGGAACAGCTTGAGCAGCTCCGCCACCTCTGGCAGGTACTTGTCCACGTCCTGCACCAGCAGGGTCCAGTCCCGGTCCGGCAGTTCCGCAAAGACCTGTTCGTCGAAAGGCCCGTGGCGCAGCTCCCAGTTCTGTTCACCGTGGCGCAGAACCATGCGGGACTCCACTTCTTCCTCGCAAGCAAGCCCCGCCAGTTCTTCGGGAGAAAGGTCAAAAGGATAGTCTTGAATGGCATTGCGCAGCAGCAAGGGCTTTTTCTGCCAGTAGTCGTCCAGGAAATCCTGGATGCTGAGTTCACGGGGTAAATGCAAACGCATGGCGAGGTCTGATGAAGGTTGGGACAACGGAGGCATTCTATCTCATCTGCCTGATGCCGGCGCAGGCCCATGGGGCAATCCAGTCTTGTTTTTGCCGGCAAATCCGGTATCCTTTGCCTCCCCGGAGAGATGGCAGAGCGGTTGAATGCACCGGTCTTGAAAACCGGCAAGGGTTAATAGCCCTTCCTGGGTTCGAATCCCAGTCTCTCCGCCATTTGATGAAAACCCTGTAACAGGCAGATGTTACAGGGTTTTTTTGTAACCCGGTTTCCGCCTCTTACTTGGGTGGCCAGGCCAATTTGAGTTCCTTGCCCCCGTATTCATGCACCTTGTCATGTCCCCGGATGGTCAGGGAGCGGGTGCCAGCGGGAATCCTCACCGAGGACAGACCACGGGTGAAGGGCTGTTCGTTCACGTGCGGGTGGGCCAGTACCCGGGTGGCGAGAATCTTGCCGTTCTCATCCAGAATCTCCCAGCGATCCGCGTAATGCTCCCAGCCTTCATCGGCGTGTTTCAGGGTGACCTGAATGCGCCAGCTGCCGTCGGTATTTTTTGTCGTCCTGGCCTCCACTACTTCCACCTCTCCCGCCTGAGCCAGGGACAGTGCGAGCACAAGAAGACTGCCAAGTATATGTTTATTCATTGCATTCTGCCTATGTCCTGGATCTTCACCCGCCATTCCGCCGGGCCTGTCCGGTGTACTGATTCACCGCGGCTGTCCACCGCCACCACCACCGGCATCTCTTCCACTTCGAACTCGTAGATGGCTTCCATGCCAAGATCCTCGAAGGCTACGACCCGGGCCTTGCGTATGGCCTTGGAGACCAGGTAGGCGGCGCCGCCCACGGCCATGAGATAGGCGGCCTTGTGACGGCGTATGGATTCGATGGCGGCGGAACCGCGCTCGGCCTTGCCTATCATGCCCATGAGCCCCAGTTCACCCAGCATCATGTCCGTGTACTTGTCCATGCGCGTGGCGGTGGTGGGGCCGGCGGGGCCGACCACTTCGTCCCTCACCGGGTCC
>JALVEW010000102.1 GCA_027030425.1 Sedimenticola sp. | reverse complement strand
TACAGGGACAACAGTTTTTTCAAATTGGCAATACTACCATACGGTGCCTGATTGGGACGTTAATAGCTATATTGTGGAGACAGCAAAACACTTGATTCAAACTAAAGGCCAAGTGCATCTATTGGATGTTGATGTATCAACAACACAACAACTTGCTATTAAAGATCCTAGGTTTTTGGATGCAATTTCAGGTATTGGGTTCAAGAACGAAAAGAAAAATAAGGATTTGCTTCGTTTGCTTGGAGAAAAAGCGAATGCCGACTATATTATAGTTATATCCCCCACTGGATCAGAGGATGTATATTTTGGAACAAACCAGTATATAAAAGATGGATATGGATATTATCAGAAGACAACGTTTGGAATAAAGCGCGCGATGCTATATGCAGGCACAAGGATTGCGGTTATGGATGCTCGAACAGGAGATCACATTGCGTCAGCTTATGCGTTTAATCACTCATCATATGACGCGCCAGAGTATAAAGAAGATGACCCTCAAATCGAGGATAAAGTAAATAGAGATAAACCGATAATATTAGGGCATATAAAGGATGCTCTAGAACAGAAATTTGCCGAGCTTGGAATAGTGGCTACAAATCGGCAATAGTAAGAGCATGAAGTGGCCCCTTGTATGCCGCACAGGGTGTAGTGAGGAAATAAGCATTAAATGAAGGGGAAAAGAAACCGGACAAGGGCTTGAAAAGTAAAACGCCGAGGTCTTCGTGGGGACACTGATCCCGATGAGACGCTGGCCTTATGGGTACAATACGCGCTCGTCTGTTGTCATCTGCTGCCTATGAGCCACTACGCCAAACCGCCCAAGTCCCTGCTGCGCAAGGTGGGGCGCGCCATCGCCGACTATGATCTCATCCGCGAGGGCGACCGGATTCTGCTGGGGGTCTCCGGCGGCAAGGACTCCCTGAGCCTGCTGCAGATTCTGGCCCACCTGCAGACCTATGCGCCGGTGAAGTTCGAGCTGGGCATACTCACGGTGGATCCGGAGGTGGAGGGCTTCGATCCTTCTTCCCTCACGGATTACTACGACCGCCTGGGCCTGCCCTGGCACTATGCGCAACAGCCCATCATGGAAGAAGCCAAGACGCGCATGAGCGGCGATTCATTCTGCGCCTATTGCGCGCGCATGAAGCGGGGCATCATGTATTCCACCTGCCGGGAGCATGGCTACAATGTGCTGGCCCTGGCCCAGCACCTGGATGACCTGGCGGAGAGCTTTCTCATGTCGGCCTTTCATGGAGGCCAGCTGCGCACCATGAAGGCCCATTATCTGAACGATGCCGGGGACATCCGCATCATCCGCCCCCTGGTCTATGTGCGCGAGCGCCAGACCCGGGAGTTTGCCCTGCAGGCCGGCCTGCCCATCATTCCCGACTCCTGCCCGGCCTGCTTCACCATGCCCACTCAGCGGGAGCACATGAAACAGCTGCTGGCGGCGGAAGAACAGCAGAACAAAAACCTGTTCTCCAGCCTGCTCAAGGCCATGCGGCCTTTGATGGTGGAAGGCGGGATTCCTGATTGAAGAAGCAGAACGATTTCGGTAACGGGCTGGCACTTAAGCGCGGCACGGAGCCAAGCTCATGTATATTATCGCCTTATTCAAGTGTATAGATTATAGGCACATCGTCTTGCCTTGTTTCCGCGTGCAACTGGATAAAACAATCATCTAGGGCCTTATAACCATGCGAAAAGAAGCAGAAGGGGTCGGAGTCAAATTCCACCCAACGGTTACAAGGAAGGGGATCAAACTGTTCCATGCCATCGGATCTTCCCAATGTCCTCCCCATTTGACTCCGACCCCGACCACAGGGTACTAACAGGAGCAATGTCAGGCGAGTCTATTCCGGCAGCAACTCCACCCTGACACTCACAGGGGTCTGGCGGCCGACGGATGCCGAGCCCAGGCCGGTGATGCCCTGGCGTCCTCCCTGCCCTCGCAGGCTGGCGCCGCCAATGTCGATCCACTCGCCCAGGCGGCCGCTGACGCGGGTGCTGATTTCCTGCTTTTGATAACTGCCCCTCTGATCCAGGGGCTTGCCGCTGAACGGGCTGATTTCCAGGGTAACCCTGTCGCCGTTCACCCAGGGGGTGACATAGAAGCCGCTGGTGATGTCCTGGTAGCTGCGTTCCCGGTAGAAGCGTCCCCAGCCGTCCCGGTAGCCCGTGGTCACGGGCACGGAAACCCCGGTCTGTATGAAGGCGGGCATGCCCTCGGTGGCGCGTACATGGCGGTCCGCGTCCGTTCCCCAGGTTTTGCTGCCGCCGGCGGCCCGGATCTCCAGCCCTTCTCCGGCTTCGGGCCTCCCGATGCCGATGCTGCCGCCCTCGCCCACGGGAATCCTGCCTTCCACCGTCACGCCCTGGCGGGTGAAGGAAGCCGAGTCGCCTTCGCGCACGGTGATGCGCAACTGCCGGGGCGCCCGGTCGAACTTGTCGATGATCTGCTGCAGCTGCGCCAGGTTCTCCGGCGAGGTCTTTATGACCAGCTGGCCGTTCATCCCGGTGACCGTGCCGCCTTCGCCGACGAATGGCCTGAGCATGGGCAGCATCTGTTCCACGGTCTGGTGCTTAAGGGGAATGATCTCGATGGGCCAGTCCGCCAGGGCGGACCCTGCCCAGATGCCTGCCAGCAACACAAGGATTCTCATGGTCTGTCCCTTTTTCATGATGGGGAACAGTTTACACAATTCCTCGCCTCGCCCCGGCGGAAAGCCGTGATGTTCTCCGCGATTTCGTCCAGCAGCCGCTGGCGGGCCTCGCGGCTGGCCCAGGCCGTGTGAGGGGTGAGAATGAGGTTGGGAATGTCAGCGGCCAGCAGGGGGTTGTCATCCCTGGGCGGCTCCTGGGCGAGGACGTCGATGCCGGCGCCGCCCAGACGGCCCTGGCGCAGGGCATCGGCCAGGGCGGCTTCGTCCACCATGCTTCCCCGGGCCGTGTTGATGAGCAGGGCGTCGGGCTTCATCAGGGCCAGCTCGTAAGGCCCGATGAGGTTGCGGGTGTTCTCCGCCAGGGGTACGTGCAGGCTGAGTATGTCCACCTGTGGCAGAAGATCTCCCAAGGGCACCCGTCCCGGTAGTGAGTGTTCACTTCCTGGCCGCTGGGCAAACAGCACCTTCATGCCGAAGCACTCGGCCACCCGGGCCACGCCCCGCCCCAGCTCCCCCGCGCCGACGATGCCCAGGGTCTTGCCGGCGATCTCCCGGATGGGATGGTTGAGGAGGCAGAAGTTGCCTTGGGCCTGCCACTCCCCTGCCCTGACTTCTTCGTGGTAAGGAATCAGTTTGGTGCTCAGGGCCAGAATCAGGGAAAAGACATGTTGCACTACGGCGGGGGTGGCATAGCGCACCACGTTGGATACCTGTATGCCCCGTTCCCGGGCGGCGTCCAGGTCGATTTTGTCCGTGCCCGTGGCGGCGATGCAGATGAGCTTGAGAGCCGGGGCCGCGGTCAGTGCTTCCCTGTCCAGGGGCACCTTGTTGGATATCACGATGTCCGCCCCGGCCAGGCGGGCCGCAATCTGTTCCGGATCGGTGGCGTCATGCCAGTCCCAGTCTTCCACCGTGGCGGCCAGCGTGTTCCGGTCCAGGTCGCCCGTGTCGATGGAGGCGTAGTCGAGGAAGACGGCTTTCATGGCTTTCTTTTATGTTCCTGCCGGCAATTGTCGTTCCAGTATAGCGGCAAAGGCCTGCCGGGGGCATGGCGACAACCCCACGCAAGGCGGGGCTGTCCGGCTTTCCGCCCGGCGTTTCCCCGGCTCCGTGGGTGTATAATGCCCCTTTGCCTCAATCTGTCACGGCCATGAGCCAGCGCATCCGCGAAATCCCCTACAACTACACCTCCTATTCCGACCGGGAAATCATCATCCGCTTCCTGGGAGAGGAGAACTGGCGGCTTATCGAGGAACTGCGGGGCAGCCGCCGCACC
Source organism: Sedimenticola sp. (assembly GCA_027030425.1). Taxonomy (GTDB): domain Bacteria; phylum Pseudomonadota; class Gammaproteobacteria; order Chromatiales; family Chromatiaceae; genus Thiolapillus. The sequence continues at coordinate 7,934 of JALVEW010000102.1, read as the reverse complement.
GGGCGTTCCGCGCGCATGCTGTTCGAGGTGCTGGGGGACATGTGGGTGGTGGCGCGCAACCCCTATTTGCAGGACGACCTGCAGCAGAACACCGAGCGTCGCAACGCTCTCATCCACGCCCTGAACCACCGCCTGGACCAGTTCGAGGCCCGCCTCAACGACAACGAAAAGGCCGCCCGCCTGCTGGAAGCGGCGCGGGAAGCCGTGGATCGCTTCGCCAACTGCTTTGCCGCCAACATCCGCTTGCGCCAAAAGGTGCGCAAGGCCCTGGAAGGCATCACCCGGGCGGACAACGTGGATTTCTCCGGCCTGGCCCGGGTGTCCCATGCCACGGACGCCACGGACTGGCGGGTGGAGCTGCCCTTCGTGGTCATCTCTCCCGACCGGGAGGAAGAAGTCGCCCCCATCGTGCGTGCCTGCATCGAAGCGGGCCTGAGCCTGATTCCCCGGGGCGGCGGCACGGGCTACACGGGTTCCGCCGTGCCCCTGGACGCCCATTGCGCGGTAATCAACACGGAAAAGCTGGAAGACCTGTCCGCCGTGGAAGAAGTGGCGCTGCCTGGCGTGGAAGGCAAGGTGCCGACCATCCGCACAGGCGCCGGGGTGGTCACCCGCCGGGTGTCCGAGACCGCCGAGGCGGCGGGCCTGGCCTTTGCCGTGGACCCCACGTCCCAGGACGCGTCCACCATCGGCGGCAACATCGCCATGAACGCCGGGGGCAAGAAGGCCGTGCTCTGGGGCACCACCCTGGACAACCTGGCCTCCTGGCGCATGGTCACCCCGGAAGGCAACTGGCTGGAGGTGGAGCGCCTGGATCACAACCTGGGCAAGATCCATGAGCAGGAAACCGTGCGCTTCCGCATCCGCCATTTCCACCCCGATGGCCGGACTGAACTGAAGCCCGATGAGCTGCTGGAGATTCCCGGCCAGCACTTTCGCAAGACCGGCCTGGGCAAGGATGTCACGGACAAGTTTCTGGCCGGCCTGCCCGGGGTGCAGAAGGAAGGCTGCGACGGACTCATCACCTCGGCGCGCTTCATCCTGCACCGCATGCCGGCCCATGTGCGCACCGTCTGCCTGGAGTTCTTCGGCCCGGATATCAGCCGCGCCGTGCCCGCCATCGTGGAGCTGCGCGACTACATCCAGGGGCAGGAAGGCGTGCGCATGCTGGGCCTGGAGCACCTGGACGAGCGCTACATCCGCGCGGTGAAGTACACCACCAAGGCCTCCCGGCGGGAAAGGCCCAAGATGGTGCTCATTGCCGACCTCATCGGCGATGATGAGCCGCTGCTGGAGCAGGCCGCCGGGCAGGTGGTGAGCCTGGCCCGGGCCCGGGACGGGGAAGGCTTCATCGCCGCCAGCCCCGAGGCCCGCCGCCAGTTCTGGCTGGACCGGGCGCGCACCGCCGCCATTTCCGCCCACACCAACGCCTTCAAGATCAACGAGGACGTGGTCATTCCCCTGGAGCGCCTTGCGGAGTACAGCCGGGGCATAGAGGCCATCAATATCGAGCAGTCCATCGCCAACAAGCTGGCCATCATGGACGGGGTGCTGGAGTTCCTGGATTCCGACCTGGGCCGATTGTGCCGCTGCGTGGTGGATTTCGCCGACTCCGAGGAGAACCGGCGCATCATGGCGGACAAGCAGGCCGCCGCCCGCGCCCTGGTGGAGCAGGCCCGCCAGCGCTGGCAGCAGGTGCTGGAGCACCTGAATGAACCTGCCGAGGCTCACCGGGAACTGCTGGACGAAACCGCCCTCGCCGCCCTGCGGCCCGGCGACAGCCTGCTGGATCTGATGCTGCGGCGGGACCTGCGCCAGTCCTACCGGCGGGAAGTGGAACAGCGCCTCAAGGACATTTTCGCCGGCCAGGATTTCAAGCCCCTGCGCAACGAGCTGGACACCATTCACCGCCGCATCCGCGACGCCCGCCTGTTCGTGGCCCTGCACATGCACGCCGGGGACGGCAATGTGCATACCAACATCCCCGTGCACTCCCACAACTACGCCATGCTCCACGAGGCGGAGCGGGTGGTGGACCGCATCATGGAACTGGCGCGTTCCCTGGACGGGGTCATCTCCGGCGAGCACGGCATCGGCCTGACCAAGATACAGTATCTGGAAGACGACAAGCTGCGGGATTTCGCCGCCTACAAGGAGCAGGTGGACCCGGCGGGCCATTTCAATCCCGGCAAGCTGCTGCCCGGCTCCGGCCTGGAAGGGGCCTACACCCCTTCCCTGCGCCTGCTGCAGCAGGAAGCCATCATCCTGGAGGAGAGCGAGCTGGGCCTGCTCAACGACGACGTGAAGCACTGCCTGCGCTGCGGCAAGTGCAAGCCCGTGTGCCAGACCCATATCCCCCGGGCCAATCTGCTCTACTCGCCGCGCAACAAGATACTGGCCACGGGGCTGATGATCGAAGCCTTTCTCTACGAGGAACAGACCCGCCGGGGCCTGTCCCTGCGCCATTTCGATGAGATGAACGACGTGGCCGATCACTGCACCGTGTGCCACAAATGCCTGAACCCCTGCCCGGTGAACATCGACTTTGGCGACGTCACCGTGCGCATGCGCCGCATCCTGGTGGACCGGGGCCAGAAACGCTTCAGCCCTGGCGGCTGGGCGGCCATGAAGTTTCTCAACACCACCAGCCCCCGGGCCATCCGCCTGCTGCGCAAGGCCCTGGCGGACTGGGGCTTCAAGGGCATCAGCCTAGGGCACAGGCTGTTCAAGGGCCTGGGCTTGCTGGGCGACAGCCGCCAGCCACCAGCCAACACCACGGGCAAACCCGGGGTGAAGCCCTTGGTGGTGGAATTGGTGCGCCGGCCTATCGAGGTGAAACTGCCTGCGCTTACCTACCGCGCCGCCCTGGGCCTGGAAGACAAGAGCCAGGTGCCCATCGTCCGCCGCCCGGACCTGCCCAGCGAGGAAGCCGAGTCCGTGTTCTACTTTCCCGGCTGTGGTTCCGAGCGCTTGTTCTCCGATATCGGCCTGGCCACCATCGCCATGCTCTACGAAACCGGCGCCGAAGTGGTGCTGCCGCCGGGCTATCTGTGCTGCGGCTATCCCCAGAGCGCCAATGGCGACGAGGACACCGGGCGGCGCATCACCACGGAGAACCGGGTGCTGTTTCACCGGGTGGCCAACACCCTCAACTATCTGGATATAAAAACCGTCATCGTCTCCTGCGGCACCTGCATGGACCAGCTGCTCAAGTACGAATTCCAGCGCATCTTCCCGGGCTGCCGCTTGCTGGACATCCATGAATGGCTGCTGGAAAAAGGCGTCACCCTGGATGGAAGCCAAGGCCGGGACTATCTGTTCCACGATCCCTGTCACAGCCCCATGAAGACCTACGCCCCCCTGGAGGTGGCTTCACGCCTCATGGGCAAGGAGGTGCGCCTCACCGACCGCTGCTGTGGCGAATCCGGCACCTTGGGCACCAGCCGCCCGGACATTGCCAGCCAGCTGCGCTACCGCAAGGCCGAGGATCTGAGCCAGAACCTGGCTGCCCTGGGGGATGGCGACAAACGCATCCTCACCAGCTGCCCCGCCTGCCAGCAGGGCCTTCTCAAGTATGAAGCCGAAACCGGCCTGAAGACGGACTATGTCGTGGTGGAAATCGCTAACCAGCGCCTGGGCTCCGGTTGGCAGCAGGCTTTCATCGACAAGATAAAAGGGCATGGCGTGGAGAAGGTGTTGCTGTAGGCCGGGCTGAAGCCCAACCTACGGGCACAAGGTCATAAGGGGTCGGAGTCAAATTCCACCCAAACTGTTGCAAGGAACGGGATCAAACTGTTCCATGGTATCGGATCTTCCCAACATCTTCCCCATTTGACTCCGACCCCGCCCATCCTTGCCTTGCCCGCCCCGAAGGTTTGATCTGCATCAGCAAACCCTAATTGACCAAGGTCATCGGCAAGCTGCGAGGAGTATCCTAGGATACTTGTGGGCCGGAATTTCCCGGCCCCGCAGTCACAGGCAGGCCGTATGTTCGAAAAAGACCCCCGCACCTTTGCGCCAGACTACAAGAACCTTTCGCCGGAACAGAAGGCGATGGTCAAGCTGGAGATTTCCCTCACCCGTTTCTTCCGCTCTTTCGACCAGAGCGTGCGCCGCTGGGAGCGCATGATCTATCCGGCCATGATCATCCTGGGTTTGCTGGGCCTGTCGGGTTTCTATCTCATCTATCACGTCACCAAGGACATGCATGCCATGTCCCAGGCCTTCGACCCGGCCATGGAAACCAACATGGCGCATATGTCCCGCAATATTTCCGAACTGTCGGACAATATCTCCACCATGACCACCCAGATCAATCTGCTGGTGAAGAATATCCAGAACATGGATCAGAACATTGCCCAGATGAATGGAACCATGGGGGAGATTGCCCTGTCCTTCAACAAGGTCAATGACAGCATGGACATGCTCACCGGGGATATTGCCCAGATGCGCGGTGATACCGGCCTCATGGCTGAGAAGATCGACAGCATGGATTCGTCCATCCAGACCGTCACCGACGATATCGGCAACATGAAGAACGACATGCGGGTGATGACCATCAACACCGGCCTCATGGGTCGCGATATGCGCCAGATGAACAAGCCCATGCGGGCCATGAATTCCTTCATGCCCTGGTAGGGTCGTCGGGGTCGGAGTCAAATGGGGTGGATGTTGGGAAAATCCCATGCCATGGAACGGTTTGATTCCGTTCCTTGTAACCGTTGAGTGGAATTTGATTCCGACCCCTTTGTAAATAAATGTTCGGGCTAGTGTGGCCCTTTGACGCCTGACAGGCGGACCGCGCGCAGCACCACGAATTTGGGATTGGAGGCAATCAGTTCCACATTGCCGAACAGCTGCTTCAGGGTTTTGTGGTAACCCAGATGGCGGTTGCCCACCACCCACAGCTCGCCGCCGTCACGCAGCACCCGCCGGGCGTCACGGAACATCTGCCGGGCGATATGGCCGCCCACCACCTGCTGCTGGTGGAAAGGGGGATTGCACAACACGCGGTCCACGGATTTCCCGGCAAACTCCCGCAGATCGGCGGCGGCATGAAAACGGGCGTTCACTTCCGGTCCCAGGGCACCTTCCAGGGTAGCCCGGGCCGAGGCCACGGCCATGAAGGACTCGTCTACGCAATGAACCTCGGCTTCCGGGTTTTGATGCAGGGCCATGAGGGCCAGCACGCCGTTGCCGCAACCCAGGTCTATCAAGGTTTCCCTTCCCCTGCCCTTGGGCAGATGCTGCAGGAAGAAACGGGTGCCAATGTCCAGCCTCTCCCGGGAAAACACATTGGCGTGGTTGACGATGCGATAGGGGGTGTTCTCCAGCCGGTAGCTGCTGGGATAGGGGTTGGGAGGCGCCGCCAGGCCGGGGTCGAAGCGTACTTCCATGAGCTTGGCCTTCTTGCGCCCGGGAAAGGTCTGTACCGGCCCCACTAGGGATTCCAGCAGCTTCCATACCGCCGCCGGCAGGGCCTTCATCATGCCCGCCACCAGGATGCGGGTGGCGGGGCTGAGCAGGGGGCGCAGGCGATGAAGCTGGTATTCCAGGAGAGCCAGGGTCTTGGGCGCCCTGATGATGACCAGGTCCGGCCTTTCCCGGGGCATTTCCAGGCTGGTGAGCAGCTGAAGTCTGTCGTCGGCAAGGCCGTTGGTCCGGTAGTTCAGGCGGGTGGCTTCCTGGGACAGGACGGAATCGGAAGCCGACCACAGGGGGAATGCGTGCAGGGCCGTGGCCAGGGCGCCAAAACTGTCGTTCAGGACAAGAGTGCGGCTTTCAGGGGCCGGGCCGCCTTGCGCCGCCAGCTGGTGCAGCAGGTATTCGTCGGCGGCATCCCAGGCCCGCAACAGCTCCCGCCGCCGAGCGGGCAGGCGCTGCAGGCGGTAGTCGCCAAAGGGAGTATGGAAGCGGTTTTCCGTCATGCCACCTGCCCGGCGCTCCAGCCCGAGGCCCAGGCCCACTGGAAGTTGTAGCCTCCCAGCTGGCCGGTGACGTCCACGGTTTCGCCAATGAAATACAGGCCGGGCTGCTTCTTTGCTTCCATGGTGCGCGAAGACAGCTCGTCCGTGTCCACGCCCCCGGTGGCGGCTTCTGCCGTGCGCATGCCTTCGGTGCCGCTGGGCTGCAGCCGCCAGCCGTTGAGGGTGGCGCCCATGTGGGCCAGCTCCCGGTGTGAAAAGGCCTGCAGGGGCTGATCGCTGAACAGCTGTTCGCAGAGGATGCCCGCCAGTCGCCGTGGCAGCTTTTCCGCCAGCAGGTTTTTGAGATGCCGGTTGGGATAAGCGCCCTGCTCTGCCTTGAGCCAGTCGCCAGCATCCAGGTCTGGCAGCAGGTTGACGAAGATGGGATCGCCCCTGTTCCAGTAGGAGGATACCTGCAGGATTACCGGCCCACTCAGGCCCCGGTGGGTGAACAGCAGCTCCTCGCGGAAGCCTGCCTCATTGCAGCTTACCGCGGCTTCCAGGGAAATGCCGGCAAGGGGCTTGAGCACCCGGGCAAGAAAGCCCGAGGGAAAGGTGAAGGGCACCAGGGCGGGTTTGAAGGGAATACTCTTCAGGCCGAACTGGCGTGCCACGCGCAGGCCGAAGTCCGTGGCGCCCATGCGTGGAATGGATGGGCCGCCAGTGGCGATGACCAGGGATTCAGCCGTGTAGCCGCCCTGGCTGGTGTACAGGGAGAACCCCTGTTTCCAGCGGATATCCTCGATCTCACAGTCATACCGGAAGCGCACGCCGGCAGCGGTGCATTCTTCCAGTAGCATGTCTACAATGGCTCCGGCGCCCTGCTCGCAGAACAGGCGGCCGTGTTCCCTTTCCTCCCAGGTCAGGCCATGACGGCGCATGAGATCCATGAAGTCCCACTGGGTGTAGCGGGCCAGGGCGGATTTGCAGAAATGGGGGTTACGGGAGAGATAGTTGTCGGCACTGACGTCCAGGTTGGTGAAATTGCTCTTGCCGCCGCCGGAGATGCGAATCTTGTTCCCTGCCCTGCCCGCCTTTTCCAGCACCAGCACCCGGCGACCACGGCGCCCTGCTTCCATGGCGCACATGAGTCCGGCAGCGCCGGCGCCAACGATGATGACGTCGAAATGCTTGTTCACGGGGGGATTATCCGTGATTGATAACCTGTTGCCTATCAATACCCGGGCTTTTTGGGCACAATAGCGCCCCATGGAAATCCCCGTACTCTTCCTCAAGAAAGGCCAGGAACGCCGCCTGCGTGCCGGACACCTGTGGGTGTACAGCAACGAGGTGGATAGCCGCCGCTCGCCTCTGAAGGATTTCCAGCCCGGCGAGGCCGTGGCCCTGATGAACCATGAGGAAAAGTGGCTGGCCTGGGCCTATGTGAATCCCAATTCCCTCATCTGCGCCCGTATCGTTAGCCGCCGGCAGGAACACCTGCTGGATCAGTCCCTGCTGGTGCATCGCATCAAGGTGGCCCTGGGCCTGCGCCAGCGCATCTATGAAAAGCCCTTTTACCGCCTGCTGTTCGGCGAATCCGACGGGGTGCCGGGACTGGTGGTGGACCGTTTTGGCGACTACCTGGTGGCGCAGATCACCACGGCGGGCATGGAGGCGCAGAAGGAAGCCATCATCGGCGCTCTGAACAAGGTGCTGCGCCCCAAAGGCATACTGCTGCGCAATGATACCGGGGTGCGGGAGCTGGAGGGGCTGGCGCGGTACGTGGAGGTCGTCAGCGGCGAGATCCCGGAAAGGGTGCGCCTGCGCGAAGGCGGTTGCGAATTCGAAACCTCCCTGTTCGAAGGCCAGAAAACCGGCTGGTTCTATGACCAGGCGGCCAACCGGGAACGGCTGCTGCCCTGGGTGGCGGGCAAGCGGGTGCTGGACCTGTTCAGCTATGCCGGGGCCTGGGGCGTGCGCGCGGCCAGGGCCGGAGCGGCCTCCGTCACCTGTGTGGACAGTTCCGCC
>JALVEW010000101.1 GCA_027030425.1 Sedimenticola sp. | reverse complement strand
TTAGCAGTCTGCCGGTTTCAGGAAAGCGGTTCCGTCGATGTACATGGAAAGTCCCGGCACTGCCATGCCGCGCGGAACAAATGTCAGGCCGGCAATGCCTGGGGCGGCAACTGCCGTGCGAGAACAGCCTGGATGCTTGCCAGGGCCCGGTCCATGAAGGGTCTGTTGATCTCAGCCAGGATACTGGCACGGCCCAGGCGCAGGAGGTCCGCCAGTTCAGAGCTGGACATTTCCGCCAGTTTTCTGCCCCGCAGATCCACAAACATGAGCAGATCCGCCACCTCGCTGCGCCATGAAAACTTTCCCCGCAGCTGCTTGCCGTCACTGGTGGTCCAGGAAACCCACTGACCTTCCTTCAGATCATTGACGGCCTGTATATGTTCATCGTCCAAGATCGGTTCCACATCATCTTCTTCCAAACCGTACTGCTCTCCGGGTGTGAACTTCATGGTGGCAGGCTGCAGGCCCCGCAGGCTGGTTACATGACAGTGCTGCAGCTGTTTGAACAACAATGCGGTCCGGGTACTGTCGTAGGCGATGGAGGCAAAGCCGCGGCGCAGATCCGCGTACAGCTTGGGCACGGTGGCTATGTAACGCCGCCGTTCCTCGGGGTCTGGTATGGGCACGGTGCTCTCCAGCAACCTTTTCACCACATCCACTGCCTGCTTCCATTGCTTGCTATTTTCGCCCTCACGCAGCAGCGCCAGGGTCATCACATCCCGCCAGACCTCATCGATAATCTGGTACACCGGCGCGGGTATGGAACTGGGCAGCAGTTCTGCCAGCAGTTCATCCACCGTCTGCCTGGCCAGGGACAGCCGCTCCCGTCCCTTCGCCACCTGGGCCAGTCGTTCCTCGGCCACCACGGCGCCCCTTTCCTCATTGAGCATGAAAGCGGAAAAGTCCTCGTTCACCTGTTCCCACAACTCGATACCCTGGTCGGGGTGGGCAAGGATGCGCTGCACGGCCTGTTCCACCCGGCCATAGATACTGTTGTCGGAATAGTCACCTTCATCCGCCCACCGTGATGCAGCGGCTGCCAGGGTATTGAGCAGATCACGTACCGGGTGACTCCTGTTGGTGAGAAAGGTCTTGTCTTCCACAGCCACCCGCAACACCGGCATCTGCAGACGTACGAGCAGCACCTTCATCTGCGCCGGAATCACCGGATCGTCCAGAATGTACTCGAAAAGCATGCTGACCACGTCGATGATGTGCTGGTCCAGCCGGTGAAGCCTTACACGCTTGCCCTTGACCGATTTCTCCAGCTCGGTCACCAGACGCCCCCTGAACGCGTTGTGAGTGACCCTCGCCTGCCGGATATCCATGGGGCAGGGGCTTTGCAGAACTTCCTTCTGCAGATCCTGCAAAACACTGCTGATCAGCTGCGGTGGCGCCACGGGCAAGTCTTCCCCTCCCGTCCCAATGTCCTGGCTGAACAACCCCAGCTGTTCCCGCTGGCCCTGCTGCAACTGCCTGACCATGGCAACGATACCGAACAGGGTGCTTTCTTCCATGGGTGCATGTTGGCGCTGGTCCGGAATCGGAGGCTTGGGTATGTCCCTGCGCCGAACCACAACGTTATCCTGCGGGACAAGCCCGGCTTTCTCCAGTTCCTCAATCACCTGGGGATAGAGCTCATTGAGCCTGCGCAGGAAGGTCTTGCCGAATACGCGATAGAACACCAGTTTGCTCTGCAACCCGGCCTGCCAGGATGAGAGGGAGGTTTCCAGTATGGCCGTCATGATACGAGGAGAAAGAGGAATATCCGCATATTTCAGGGTCGAGGAGCCGATGGCAGAGGCACACAGGCTGGCCACCAGCTTCAACCGGGAAAGATGCTGACTTTCGGCATGGTGCACCACACGCATGGCAGCCAGGTCCTCTTCCAGCACTTCCTCGTCGATGAGTTCCAGGGATTCCTGGTTGGCCCCGATATGGACCTGGGTGCGAAGGAAACTCTGCTGGTAAGCCCTGAAATCCAGGAAGAACAGCTGGGAGGCCCTGGTGCATTCTTGCGAACACTCTCTTACCAGCCGTTTTTTCCCTTGACGCAGTTCGCGGATGGCGTCTATGTAGCCGCGCTGAATGCTGTCACTGGTGGACTGCTCTGCCAGGCGAAAGAACTCATCATCCATCTCTTCCAGAAACGCGGGCCACAGCTTTTCCATCCATTCCCCGAGATGGCCGCTGATTGCAGCATGCAATTCCCGTTTCCGGACCGGACTCAACATATTCCTAACAATGGTTGTGGCAAGAATGAATCACGCGAAACTTTCCTTGAACAATGATATGGTTAGTGTGACAGTTTGCTAGCGTTCAGGCTAACAGGATTTGTACATCATATGAACCGGGTCACAGGTAACCCGGACCGGGATGTGCCCCATTCACAGGGCCGCCCCTTCCCCACACTGCATCGAATTTAAAGTCCTTTGTTAGAAGTTAACATCAAATTATTGAGTTAAAAGAATTATAGACCAACAAACGACATCGACGTGAGTAATTTTTTGTCCGCCCCCTTCCAAACTCCCCTTTCCCAAGCCGAATACCTGCCCTCACCCAACTGCGATGAGCGACCGGCAGGCACGACGCCCGACCTGCTGGTGATCCATTGCATAAGCCTGCCCCCGGAAGAATACGGTGGCCCCTGGATCAGCGACTTGTTTCTCAACCGTCTGGATCCTTCTGTCCACCCCTATTTCGAGCAAATACATCAGCTGAAAGTATCCGCCCATGCGCTGGTGCGGCGAAACGGAGACGTGGTGCAGTACGTTTCCCTGGACATGCGCGCCTGGCACGCCGGCCAGTCCTGTTTCGATAACCGGGAAAACTGCAACGACTATTCCATTGGCATAGAGCTGGAGGGCAGCGACCAGGGGGCTTTCACGGATGCCCAGTACCATAGCCTGACACGCATCACCCGGGAAATCATGCAGCGCTATCCCGCCATTGTTCCAAAGCGCATCACGGGGCACGAACATATCGCCCCCGGGAGAAAAACCGATCCGGGTCCCGGCTTCGACTGGAAGCGCTATCTCGCTTCCCTGTGTACCCAATGACTGCCCTGCCTCGTCTGCTGTTGCTCCTTGCCCTTGCCGCGCACGCTCGGGCCGATATCCTGGTGGAAGACGATCTGGGAAGAGAGGTCCGACTTGCCGCCCCCGCAACCCGCATCCTTACCCTGGCGCCTCATGCCACGGAAATGATTCTCGCCCTGGGCGCGGAAAACAAGCTGGTTGCCGTGGCCCGGTTTTTCGGCTACCCGGACAGCCTCGACCGTGTACCCCGTATCAATACTCTCGGCAGCCTCGACCGGGAGTACCTGCTGGAAATGAACCCTGACCTGGTCATTGCCTGGCGTTCCG
>JALVEW010000100.1 GCA_027030425.1 Sedimenticola sp. | reverse complement strand
TCCGGTCCCAGGTTGAAGCTTGTGTTATTCTGCAGCGGCAGGCTGATCATGGAGGCTACGGGGTTCTGGGCAGCCTTGGCCAGATCCTCGGTCGAACCGGCAGCCAGAAGCCCGTCACTGGCCAGGATGCCCAACAGGACGAGCAGAGTCCCTGCCCTGCCCATGAAAGATCTGTTGTATGGTTCTCTCATCACTTCACCTCTTTGCGCGGATACTGCTGTACTGGCATCATATGGCAGCCTGCTTTCATGACTGCTTTCGCATATTCTCCGTGGAATCACTGTATCTTCTTCCGATAGGTACTGGGAACCAGTCCTGTCATGCGACGGAAAGCTCGGCTGAAGTGGGCAGGCTCACTGTAACCCAGCTCCCGCGCCACCTCCTTCAGTGGCAGCCGGCCATCTCCCAGAAGCTCGATGGCCCGGTTGAGCATCACCTGTTCGACCAAACGGGAAAAACTGGTACCCTTACTCTCCAGAAAACGTTGCAGGCTGCGCCTGCTAATACCGGTGAGGCGGGAAAGCATCTCCAGTGTAGGGTTATACGGCAGGTAGGTTTCCACCAGCCGGCGCAGGGCGTTCATTGCATCCAGGGTAAGCATGCCATCCTGATACTGTTCATCGCCTGTCCATTCCTGAATGCCATCCTGTTTCCGCAGCGGCACGGCAAGCCGATCGATAGGCAAGGCAACGGCGGTGGTATCAGCGCCAAATTCCACATTCAGCTGCGTCATTCCCGGTATCTGTTCCAATATCTTTTCATCCGTGACACAAACCTTCACCCTTTCCGGAACCCAGTCGGCCCCCAATGCGCTGCGCACCAGCTGCTGCAAAATATTGAGGTTGTACAGTTCCACCTGCTGTTTCTGTTCCTGTGTGCCCAGGGTGGGCGTAATGCAGATCCAGGCCATGCCCCCTTCGAAAGCAATATAGTCATCGGTGATGCTGGTCTCGCGCTTGTATCCTGTTATCAACCGCCGGGCTGCCTGGTAGAGCGTGGGTGCCGCCATGATGTAGTTTCCCACGGGACCATGCTCGGCAATGGGGACGCTACCGGCCTCGTAACCCAGCGAGCACCAGCCGGTATCCCTGATCGCCAGTTCCATGAACTCCAGCAGGCTCAGTGCTGAAACGATGGCATCAGGCTGCCGCAGCAACTCCTGGGGCACCTGGACCCTGGCCAAATAACGTTCCACCGGGATGCCACGGGCTTCCAGCTTGTCCACTATGTGTGCCAGGTAACGGGCACGGACGATATTGACATCCCGCATGCGGAACGCTCAGAAATCAAACAACGGTTTGCGCGACCAGGCGGGCGCCGGCAGTACGGGTGAAACCATGATACGCAACTGCCATTCCGGCCCGAAATCATCGGGTTTTTCCACGTAATAATAAAGCTCTGCGCCCAGCTTCACCGGCAGTGGACCCGCTTTCACCAACACGTCTCCCCCAATGCCAACAGGTACCGTCCACCGGTTCTCTTTATCCGCCTTCCAGTTGGCCCGGATATTGGGACCAAAACCAATGTTGGTAGTTGGGGAAACCCGGTAGCGCAACACGTATTGCAGATCCATCAAGCTCACGTCTTCCCGGTCATCATCACCGGCGAAGGACCACCACTGCTGAACCACCGCGCCATAAATCCACTTCTCACCAACATGAAAGGCCAACGCCATGGGGCCGGCAGACCATTTGCCGGTGCCCAGCTTGTCGTCACTGGCGGTGTCCAGCATGATGGTGGGGCCAAAACCGAAGATATTTGGTGGCTTGTAGGCATTGGAAAAGGCGGTCCAGAGCACCATGTCGCCGATGCCTGTCTTGCGATCGATATCCAGGTTGTCCGGCACCAGACAGTCACCGGGAAAGCCGGGTTCGGCATTACACTCCAACGTGGGCGCGCTGACAATCGGCAGCACGGGCCGCAGGATCATCTTCCAATCTTCCGTGAGCTGCATGGACATGACCGGCTGAAGGACCGTGGTATTGACCACTTTATCATCCTCACCCAACTCGTCCAACAGGTCACCCTTGAACCACTGTGTATCATTTTGCATAAAGAACAGCCACAGGTAGGAAAGGGGATTGGCCAGAGCGTCTCCCAGCTCCTTGGCACCTGGCTGAGACACCCCTGTTCCCTTCCCATTACCCATGCCTGTGCCCGCACCAGCCTGGTCTTCATTCATGGCCAGCCACTGGTTCTTCTGGGAAAGGAAGCCAGGATCGACATCGGCAGCAGACAACTGCAAATTGATTGCCGCCCTGCCCGGCACCGCCGTGACCAGCAACAAAGAAAAAAGCGCAATGGGATAGACAATTCGCATGATAATTCCTTATCTTTTTTGTGAGGGAAAATGAGCGCGGCGGGTTCCACTGCCACCACGTCTGAATGACTAAGATTTTTCCATTATAGAATCCTTCATGTGCGCCCATGGCGGTTACGATGCGCCAATATTGGCGCCCCAAGGCACAAATCAACTCACTGCGTATTCGGATTATTTGCCTTGTTTCAAACCCAGGGTAGCATTTCATGACTCTGGGAAAAATTTCCGAGCTTCTGTTGCGAGAATAAAAAACCATGAAAAACCTGTTTTCCCCCGCCAGCGGATTACTATTGGCTCTGGCCGTAGCGCTCGGTGGCTGCGTCGGCCAGGAACCCGCGCCAGACCTGTCACCCGTACCGGAAGTCCGCCCCGGCATCTTGGCCGGTTATCTTCCTACCGAGGCACTGCCTGACAGTCTTGCTTTGATTCCTCCACCCCCGCTGCAGGGTTCACCGGCCGATGCGCTGGACCGGAAAATCTCCACCCGCAGCCTGGCGCTGCAAAACTCCTCCCGCTGGGGGCTGGCGGCCCGGGATGCCGACCTGATGTTTCCCCAGGCCGCCAGTATATTCGCCTGCGCATTGGGAGCGGACATCTCGAAAGACAGAATGCCGCATCTCTACAGGCTTTTGCGCCGCACTCTGGCCGATGCCGGACTCTCTACTTACCGGGCCAAGAACCACTACGCAAGAAAACGTCCCTTCATGATCAACGGCAAGCCCATCTGCACGCCCAGGGAAGAAGAACATCTGCGCAAGGACGGTTCCTACCCTTCCGGTCATGCCGCCATCGGCTGGGCCTGGGCCCTGATACTTGCGGAACTTGTGCCCGACCGAGCGGACAGAATACTGGCCAGGGGATTGGCATTTGGACAGAGCCGGGTGATTTGTAACGTGCATTGGCAAAGCGATGTTCTCATGGGCCGCAGCATGGGCGCCGCCGCGGTGGCCCGGCTGCACTCGGACAAGGAATTCCGTGCCGCCATGCAAGCCGCCCGAAAGGAACTCGAGGGCGCCTCCGGCAAGGCATCGCCTTCCTCCGTGGACTGCGCTGCAGAAGAAAAGGCGCTGAAGGAATATCCCCCGGGTATTCCCTGGCCCGCCCGCCAAGCAACAGTTACTGACGCATCACAGGCCAGCACTTAAGAATCAATAACGCCTTCTTCACATGGAATATTGCAATAACGTGCTATATCTCCTGCCGGGAGCATCAGACTCCAGCCTGGCACACTGACACCGCAATGCCGTGTCAGATTCACATCCAATCCACAGAGCTGGATGCTGTGTTGGGTCAGGCAGAGCTTACGCCCTGGACTCTGAACAGATTGTAGCTGCAAGCCTCGGATCAGACATAATCTTCCAACACCGTCAGGGCCGTCTCCCTGATGTAAATCTGATCCTGAGACAACCGCTTGATCAGGAACCTGCTTTCGAGTTTACGCAATTCCCTGCTGAGAGAGGCCGGATTCATTCCCAGAAAACTCGATATGTCACGTTTCTCCATGGGCAGTAACACCGTACCGGCCTGGGCAACGCCTTGTTGCCGCATCAGAAGATCACACAGAAAAAACAATAAGCGATAGTAAGCGGTTTCGTTTCTTACGAGTTTCCACTTGTATCTTTCGGAACCAATATTCTCTCCCAATCCAGCCAATACTGCACGCAACAGATCCGGGGATTTGCTACAAGCGCGTACGATCTCATCCTGCGAGAAACGGCACACGCGGGCAGGCGAGCAGGCAATGGCGCTTCCGGGATAAGTTCCTCCCTCCATGCCTTCCAGACCAAGAAATTCCCCGGACAGATGGAAGTGCGCAACCTGCAGTTTTCCTTCCTTTGTCTCGGTTTCGGTTTTTATGACGCCCTCGCACACCAGGTACAATGCCACACAAGTTTCGCCATGCACATAAATGGCCTCTCCCGGGGCAACATCCTGTTTCCTGTGGTGTACACTGCCATTTGCCCCCTGTTCATTGGCCAGCGCCTGAAACTGGTAACACAAATGTCCGGCGGCACAGACCCGGCACCTGGCGCCAAATACAGCCTCCCCGACTCTATCCAGCATCTGCTTCACAGATCGCTCCTCTTCTGCACTGTTTTGCCAGTCTGGCAACCAAATTGAAGAATCAGATTCATTGCCTGCCTCTGTCATCGTGATAATAGAGATAACGAACCTTTGCCTCCCGGCCATGACAGGTCACGCAAAAACTGTTCCCCGCCCCTTTGCGCCGCAAAAAACTGCTCAGCACCGTTCCCTCCTCGTTGTCCCCATCCTTGCTGCTCCCTGCCAGAGGGCTCTCCTCTTGCGGGCGCCAGCGATGGGGTTCATGACAGGTGATACAGGCGATGCGGCCGAACTCACTGACCTTTCCCTCCTGATCCAGCAAGGGCATGTCATTGGGATCGGAACGCAGGATCAGATCCTTCCACGGATGCGTGAAATGCTCGATGGGCTTGGCCTCCAGGTCGTTGTCCTTGTGATGACAGCCCATGCACAGAGCATCCCTGGCTGTCATATCCTGGTTTTCTTCCGGCTGGAATGGCGGCCCCACGAACAGAAACGGCTGCTTTCCTTCACCACGGTGCATGCTGTGGCAGGCCCCGCACAGCCCCTCCTTGTTCCAGGATTCATTCAGCCGGTTCTTGTATTCGCCGGGGTG
The DNA here is from genome assembly GCA_027030425.1 of Sedimenticola sp. Taxonomy (GTDB): domain Bacteria; phylum Pseudomonadota; class Gammaproteobacteria; order Chromatiales; family Chromatiaceae; genus Thiolapillus. The sequence continues at coordinate 3,315 of JALVEW010000100.1, read as the reverse complement.
GCGGCGCAGATCGTGATCCGTATGCGACAGTTTTTCCTGCTTCTCATGACAGGACGCACACAATTTTCCATCAGCGTCGTTTTCAACCAGCACCGCTGTTCCTTCAACGCCTTCATGGACAGAATGGCAGCCCCGGCAATCCAGGTTGCGGATTTCCTGTCCTGCCAGCTTCACCGGCTCATCCAGAAGGGTATTCACGGGATGAACGCCTTTTTTGAATGCCTCCTCCTTGTCTGCCGCATTCTGGCGTTCATGACAGTTCGCGCACAGATCACGGGCATTCTCTCCCCTGGGCAGAAGGGCCGTGCCAGGCTGGGCGTCATGCACGGAATGACAGGCCAGGCAATCCAGGCGATGGATCTTTCGGCCCCCCAGCTCCACTTCCTTATCCGTTTTCACCCCCACGGGATGAATCCCCTTGTCATGGGCATCCGGGCGGTCTTTTGCGTTCTGGCTTCGATGGCAGCTGATGCAGAGCGCTCCCTGGTCGTTCTCCATCACCAGCAGGGCCTTGCCTTTTGCGCCATGCACCTGATGGCAGCTCTGACATATCAATTGTCCCCTGTCCCCCAGGCGCGCACCGGCCTGCTTGAGGGCATCCGGCAACCCCTGTTGCAGTTCCTCGCGGCGCGCATAGCCCTGAACCTTGTCTACGACGGGTTTCTTCATCATCACTCCCAGGGGATGATTCAGGACTTTCAAGCCCTTGCGCTGCCGGTCTTCCGCCCCTGTGTGCCTGGAAGCATGGCACTCCAGGCAGAGGCTGCTGTTTCTATTGGGCTTGCGCAGCCAGGGGTTGCGCCGCCCTTGCGCAACAGCTTCCTTGGGAGGCTTATGGGGCGTGTGGCAACTCGCGCAGTCAAGATGCCCGTTCTTTTTCAGAGGAAAATCCCGGGGCACTTCATCATTGTCGAAACGCGTCGTATCCCCCGCCGGCTTTCCCTCCCTTTGATCATGCAGGGTGGGGTGCTGGTGCCCATGGGCTATCAGGGGTCTGGATTCCATGACCGCACCATGATGGCAACTGAGGCACATGCGCCTGTCCGCCACCGGCAATACCAGGGTGTTTTCCTCCGGCTGATAATTCCTGGACCACGAGGGATGGCATTGCAGACAGTTCTTTCTGGAATCCCTTTCCGGTTTCGCCTCAGGCAGGGATGTATTCAGGCCAGGGTTATCTTTCAGGCGCAAAACCTCTACCCGGTTGGCCAGCAGGTCCGCCACATACAGCCTGTCTTTCCACAGGGCCATGCCCACGGGCATGGAGAATCGCCAGGGCCGGCCGTCATCATGCACTAACAGGCCCTGGGCCTTGCGCCGGTAGAACAGGGTAAGATGCCCCGTCCAGGCATCCGACACCAGTACGCCTCCATTTTTCCAAACCACCAGGCCGTTGGGTCGAAACAGGTATCCGGGAAGCATCCCGAACCCTCCCAGGCTGCCAACAGGCTTGCCTCCCGGCTCATGGATCTGCACCCGGGCATTGAGCACGTCCACCGCCAGAACATAACCACTGGTGTCGGCGGCGAGCATGTATGGATAACGGAACCGCCCCAGCGCTTCTCCCCTGCCCCCCTGGCAGTGAACGGGCTGTTCCCCATTCAGCCTGCTACGGCACAGACGGTGACCACGGCGGTCACTCCACCACAGCTGATTTCCCAGCACCAGGACGGACGATGGTTCCACCGGCTGTTCATCCGGCCGGGGGCGCAGTTCTTTCAGCAGTTTCCCCTGGGGGGTCAGTACCAGGATGCGTTGCGCAGAAGGATCGGCGACATAGAGCAACCCCTTGTCGTAGGCGATATCCGTGGCCGGCATTTCCCCGGCAGGGAGCATCACGCCATGGACCAGTTTTCCCGCGTTATCGAAAACCTGTATGCGCCTTTGCAGTCCGTCCAGCACGAAGGCCCGCCCATCTTCCGCCACGGCAACGGCGGAAGGCTGCTGCAAGCCTTCTTCCAGGATCATGACGGACTCGGCCGTCATGGCGGCATGGGACGGAGCGGCGGCCCGCAACGTCAACAGCACAAACAACAATAGACGGCACGCACTCATTCAAGCAGATCTCTCAGCTCTATGCGGATCACGGGATCCTGCGCCGTTTTGGGCTCCGTGCGTTGCAGGAAGCGGGCAATGGGGTTTTCCTGCAGTTCCCGTATCCGTCCAGCCTCATATCCCAGCCTGCGCCAGTCCAGCATCCCTTTCCTGTCATCATGGCAGGCCGTGCAGTCCGGGCCTTTTTCTTCCAGGGGCTTGTGCAGACGGGCCTTGATTTCCACCCTCTCTTCCTTGTCTGCCTTTTCCCAGTCCTGGGCCAGGCGGCGCGCCCAGGGTTCCTCCGCCATGGTCATCACCGGCTTTCCATTCACCAGGGGTGCAATGAACTCCTCTGCCATCCCCGGTACCCGCTCATAATCCAGGGAGATGCCCTCTGGCCGCCAGTGGCAGGTTTCACAGGCAATCTGCTGGCCATGCATGTTCAGAAAAGCTCGCTTGCGGGCGCTGCGATGGTGGGGCGCATGGCCATGACAATCCCGGCAAAAGCTGGTGACCCTTTCTTCCCGCGCAGCCTGCTGGTGAAAAGGCGGTACGAACAGGGGTTGCGTCAAGGGTTTGGCACGCGGATTCTCCAGCTGTTTACGAGCCTGTTGCAAAGCCTCTGCATCTGGCCTGGACGCATCCACCGCTTCGGTATAGGGATTGGCCGCAGCGGTTCCTGCGGCAAACCCCATGGCAACGGCAAGAGCCAATGATTTAATCATTCCCTTTTCCTCCCATTGCCAGGTTCAGGTTTCTTCTTTCTCTTGCGGCTAGGCATCTCCAGCATGCGCTGGCGGAAAATATCGCCGCCAAGCGCGGCATACACCTTCCCCTTGGTCTGCTTGCCAAACAGACTGCCCAGCACCCACACCAGCAGCATCAGCCCCGTGAGCAGGGCCAGCACCAGCAAGGCACTGTTCCAGGCGGACTCCCTGTCGAATGCCGTGGACAGCCCAGGTTCTTCCGTTAGCTGCGTCTCCAACATAATCGGCGCCAGATCCAGGTCATGCATGTCCGTGTGCAGAAAACCTTCATTCATGGCGTTGGCGGCAAACCCATGGCATCCCCGGGCGGCGCAGGTGTTGCCCAGTTCGTCTTCATGGGTGGAGGCGCCGGGCTTCTCGTCTTCCTGAATACGGTGATGCAAGCCGCCCGGTGCATGACAATCCAGGCAGGAGGCGCCGGCATCCCGGCCCGCGGCAATGAGCCGTCCATGCAGGGTCAGTTCGTAACTGGCATTGGCCAGCAGGAAACGGACATCGGCCGGCTCCGGGG
>JALVEW010000099.1 GCA_027030425.1 Sedimenticola sp. | reverse complement strand
AACAGCCATTTTCCACCATCGTAATATTAACCCGGCAACCAAATATGTCGCCGGGTTAATAATGTGGAGGAAGGCTGAGGCCGCATGTTTTTTCCGGGGCATACAGGTCCTGCCAGAACGGTGCAAACCGGCTATTTCCCCGAGGAATAGCCGGTTTTTGCGTTTTTCGGGAACATACACGCGAATTCCGGGGTTGCTATCCTTCGCTCATGGGATATCATTGAACATGAGTCCCGGTGACGGAAAATAAGAGGTTTTCAGGAACAAGGCATGAGTGAGAATAACGACGGCAAAGGTGATGATGGCAAGCTGCTGTACTGCTCGTTCTGCGGCAAGAGCCAGCACGAAGTAAGAAAGCTGATTGCGGGTCCTTCCGTTTTCGTCTGCGATGAATGTGTCGAGCTGTGCAACGACATCATCCGCGAGGAAATGGAAGACAATGCCGATACACCGGATCGCAAGCTGCCCACTCCTCATGAAATCAAGGAAGGCCTGGACAACTATGTCATTGGTCAGGATCAGGCCAAGCGCGTGCTTTCCGTGGCGGTGTACAACCACTACAAGCGCATGGACGCCCCCACGGGCAAGGACGAGGTGGAGATTGCCAAGTCCAACGTACTGCTCATCGGTCCCACCGGCTCGGGCAAGACCCTGCTGGCGGAGACTTTGGCGCGCATGCTGAACGTGCCTTTCACCATCGCCGACGCCACCACCCTCACTGAGGCGGGTTACGTGGGCGAGGACGTGGAGAACATCATCCAGAAGCTGCTGCAGAAATGCGACTACGACGTGGAGAAGGCCCAGACGGGCATCGTCTACATCGACGAGATTGACAAGATCTCCCGCAAGTCCGACAACCCCTCCATCACCCGTGACGTGTCCGGGGAAGGCGTGCAGCAGGCCCTGCTCAAGCTCATCGAGGGCACCATTGCCTCCATTCCGCCCCAGGGTGGGCGCAAGCATCCCCAGCAGGAATTCCTGCAGGTGGATACCAGCAAGATCCTGTTCATCGTGGGCGGCGCCTTTGCCGGCCTGGACAAGGTCATACAGCGCCGTTCCGAGAAGGGCGGCATCGGTTTTTCCGCCGAGATACGCACCAAGGACGAGACCCGCAGCGTGGGCGAACTCCTGCGCGACGTGGAGCCGGAGGACCTGGTGAGCTACGGGCTCATTCCCGAGTTCGTGGGGCGCCTGCCTGTGGTGGCCACGCTGGAAGAGCTGGACGAGGATGCCCTGGTACAGATTCTCACCCTGCCCAAGAACGCCCTGGTCAAGCAGTATCAGCGCCTGTTCGAAATGGAAGGGGCCGAGCTGGAAATTCGGGAAGATGCTCTGCGGGCCATCGCCCGCAAGGCCATGGCCCGCAAGACCGGTGCCCGCGGCCTGCGCACCATCCTGGAACACGTGCTGCTGGACATCATGTACGACCTGCCTTCCATGGAGAATGTGAGCAAGGTAGTGGTGGACCAGGCCGTTATCGAAGGCGAGACCTCGCCCTACATCATGTACGAAGGCGACGCCGACGGGACGCGACCGCGAGCGGCATCCAACACAGATTAATCATTCGTCAAACCGGTGACTGCGCCGGTTTGATCGTTTCTGGCACTTGAAAAACGGCATATCGCCCGCATGTGTGCAGAGAAGCATTCCACCCGTCCCCGGGTATAACCAGATTCAAGGCAGCGCTTTCCATTGACGGCCTGCAGTTCTTCGAGAGGAAACCATTATGGGTCAAGAAAAAGGATCCAACGACATTCCTGAAATCAGCGCAATGATCCCCGTGCTGCCCCTGCGCGACGTGGTGGTTTATCCCCACATGGTGATTCCCCTGTTCGTGGGCCGGGAAAAATCCATCAAGGCCCTGGATGCCACCATGCAGAACAACAAGCAGATTCTGCTGGTGGCCCAGAAGAGCGCCGACGTGGATGATCCCGGAGCGGACGATATCTACGAGGTTGGTACCCTGGCCAGTATCCTGCAGTTGCTCAAGCTCCCCGATGGCACCGTCAAGGTGCTGGTGGAAGGCAGCAGCCGCAGCCGCATCAAGGAGATCACCGAGAAGGACGGTTACTACGTGGCCCGCGCCAGCAAGATGGAGGATGACATCGAGCTGCCGGAGCAGGAGATGGAAATCCTCATGCGCACGGCCACCAGCCTGTTCGAGCAGTACGTGAAGCTGAACAAGAAAGTTCCGCCGGAAGTGCTCACCTCCCTGGCCAGCATAGACGAGCCCGCGCGCCTGGCCGATACCATGGCCGCCCACATGTCCCTCAAGCTGGATGAGAAGCAGCAGGTGCTGGAAATGCAGGGCGTGCGCGAGCGCCTGGAACATCTCATGGCCCTCATGGAAGGCGAGAATGATGTGCTGCAGATGGAAAAGCGCATTCGCGGCCGGGTCAAGAAACAGATGGAGAAGAACCAGCGCGAGTACTACCTGAACGAGCAGATGAAGGCCATCCAGAAGGAGCTGGGCGAGCTGGACGATGTGCCCAACGAGTTCGAGGAACTGGCGGAAAAGATTGAGAAGGCCGGCATGAGCAAGGAGGCCAAAGCCAAGGCCGAGGCCGAGCTGAACAAGCTCAAGCTCATGTCACCCATGTCTGCCGAGGCCACGGTAGTGCGCAACTATATCGACGCCCTGGTGAGCGTGCCCTGGAAGAAACGCAGCCGGGTGCGCAACGATATTGCCAAGGCCGAAGCTGTGCTGGAAGCCGATCACTATGGACTGGAGAAGGTCAAGGAACGCATCCTGGAATACCTGGCCGTGCAGCAGCGGGTGCGCAAGCTCAAGGGCCCCATTCTCTGCCTGGTCGGTCCTCCCGGCGTGGGCAAGACATCCTTGGGACAGTCTATTGCCCGGGCCACCAACCGCAAGTTCGTGCGCATGGCCCTGGGTGGCGTGCGTGACGAGGCCGAAATCCGCGGCCACCGCCGCACCTACATTGGCGCCATGCCCGGCAAGATCATCCAGAACCTGACCAAGGTCGGGGTACGCAATCCCCTGTTCCTGCTGGACGAGATCGACAAGATGGCCCAGGATTTTCGCGGCGATCCGGCCTCGGCCCTGCTGGAAGTGCTGGATCCCGAGCAGAATCACACCTTCCAGGATCACTATCTGGAAGTGGACTTCGATCTTTCCGAGATCATGTTCGTGGCCACGGCCAACTCCCTGAACGTGCCCGCGGCCCTGCTGGATCGCATGGAAGTCATTCGCCTTTCCGGTTACACGGAAGATGAGAAAGTGAATATCGCCGAGCGCTACCTGATTCCCAAGCAGATGGCGAACAACGGCCTGAAGAAGGAGGAACTGGTCATCCGCGAGGCGGCGGTGCGGGACATCGTGCGTTACTACACCCGCGAGGCGGGGGTACGTAACCTGGAACGGGAAATCGCCAAGATCTGCCGCAAGGTGGTGAAGGAAATCCTGCTGGGAGAGGTGAAGGGCAAGAAAGTAATCGTCACGCCCAAGAAACTGGAACACTATCTCGGGGTGCAGCGCTTCCGTTACGGCAAGGCAGAGGAGCGGGATCAGATCGGCCAGGTCACGGGCCTGGCCTGGACCGAGGTGGGTGGCGAGCTGCTGACCATAGAGGCGGCCATCATGCCCGGCAAGGGACGGCTCACCTACACCGGCCAGCTGGGAGATGTGATGAAGGAATCCATACAGGCGGCCATGACCGTGGTGCGCAGCCGCGCCGACGTCCTGGGACTGGACAAGGATTTCCACCAGGAATACGACATTCATGTGCATGTGCCCGAGGGCGCCACGCCAAAGGATGGTCCCAGCGCCGGCATCGGCATGTGCACCGCCCTGGTATCGGCGCTGACGCAGATTCCCGTGCGTGCCGATGTGGCCATGACCGGGGAAATCACCCTGCGGGGCGAAGTGCTGCCCATTGGCGGCCTCAAGGAAAAGCTGCTGGCGGCGGCCCGGGGTGGTATCAAGACCGTGCTGATTCCCGAGGAGAATGAAAGGGATCTGAAGGAGATACCCAAGAACATCACCAGTACTCTGGACGTCCGCCCGGTGAAATGGATAGATGATGTGCTGGAGATTGCGTTGACTGAACAACCCACGCCCAATGAAAATGCCAAGGAAACGGCAGCGGTGTCTGGCGGGAAGTCCAGCGCGGGCAAGAAGCCGCGGCGCAAACGCCTGACGACACACTGAGCGACCAACCCACCCTGGTTCATGGATGCTCCCTCTTTCTCTCGGAGGGTGTCGTAATAATGCGATTTTCCGATTCCCCATTTTTCAATGGCTTACAGTCATCGAAAATGGGGATGCGTCCCCGCATCGCGGGGGGCTGCCGCCGTTTGCGATACCCTCTCTGGGGGTGAGAGGTGGGCTTCCTTACTTCCTCACCCCGGGGGAGAGCCTGCTTCCATGGGGCGCCTCTTTATCAGGAAATGCCGAACAGCACGTTTTTTACCGTCTGAACGCGTTTTTCCTTGACAGTTTTCATGCCAGCTTGGTATAAAACGCACGCTTTGCAGGAGCCTGGATATCTAGCGGTTTTTGTTGAACCTACAGGATAGACGCCGTTCCGCATTACCATTCATATAATACGTTCCATAGGGGGCAAATCAGGATGAACAAGAAAGAGTTGGCTGAAGCTATGGCCGAAGCCGCAGATATCTCGCAGAAGGACGCAGCCAAAGCTCTGGACGGCATGATCGCTGCTGTAACCAAAGCCCTGCAGGACGGTGAATCCGTATCCATTGTAGGCTTTGGCAGCTTCGTTGTTCGGGACCGCGCGGCCCGCACCGGACGCAACCCCAAGACCGGTGAAACCATCCAGATCAAAGCTTCAAAATCACCGGCATTTAAAGCTGGCAAAGCGCTGAAAGATGCAGTAAACTAGCGCGCCTCAATCGGGTGCTTAGCTCAGCTGGGAGAGCATCGCCCTTACAAGGCGAGGGTCGGGGGTTCGATCCCCTCAGCACCCACCAAGCAATTAGGAGTGGTAGTTCAGTTGGTTAGAATACCGGCCTGTCACGCCGGGGGTCGCGGGTTCGAGTCCCGTCCACTCCGCCATTATTGAACGAACGGGGTATCATTGCTGGTACCCCGTTTTTTTTGGTTTGAACTGGAAAGAAGACAACAATCATGTTGCTGGCAATTAGAGAAAAGGCCCAGGGCTGGTTTGCCTGGCTAATCGTTGGATTCATCACCATTCCTTTCGCGTTGTGGGGCATCCAGAGTTACCTGGGTGTCAGCAGTGATCCCGTGGCTGTCAGTGTCGATGGCAAGGAGATTACGGAACGCCAGATTGAGCAGCGCGTGCGTCAGTTCCGCGACCAGTTGCGCACCCGGCTGGGTAAGGCCTATCGGCCAGAGCTGTTCGATGACAAGGTGCTGCGCAAGCAGGTCATCGAACAGATGATCAATGATGCCGTGCTCTCGGAGACCGCGGATGACTGGAATCTACGTATCAGTGACGATTTTGTGCGGCAATACATCCAGTCCATACCCAGCTTCCAGACCAACGGCAGGTTCAACGTCCAGGCCTACAACACCCTGATTCGCAACCAGGGCATGAGTCAGCGTGGCTTCGAGGAAGAAGTGCGTGGTGACCTGGTAATGGAACAGCTGAAATACGGTATCTCCGGCTCGGCTTTTGCCACGGACCGGGAGGTCAACGACAGCATCCGGCTCAAGGACCAGGAGCGGGAGCTGTCCTGGCTGCTGGTATCCGGCAGCAAACTTGCCGGGGACTACCAGCCTTCGGACGAAGAGATCAAGGCCTATTACGAGGAGCACCAGAGTAAATACATGGTGCCCGAGCGGGTGAAGCTGGAATACCTGCTGCTGTCGCCGGAGATTCTCGGCGCCGACATGGAGGTGACGGAAGAAAAACTGCGTGACTATTATCAGCAGCACCAGGACGAGTTCCGGGCGCCAGAAGAACGCAAGCTGCGCCATATTCTCATCCAGGTGGCAGAGGATGCCGACCAGGCGGCGGTGGATGCGGCCAGAGGCAAGGCGGAGGATTTGGAAGCGCGCCTTGCCCAGGGCGAGAAGTTCGAAGACCTGGCAAAGGAGTTTTCCGATGATCCGGGCTCCAGGGAGCAGGGTGGCGACCTGGGATGGATTAGTCCCGGCCTCATGGCCAAGGCTTTCGAGGAAGAGGCCTATCGCCTGGAAAAAGGGCAGACCAGCAAGCCAGTGCGCACGCCTTTTGGATTCCACATCATCCAGGTGACAGATGTACGCAATTCCGATCAGGGTGGTTTTGAAGCCCTGCGAGGAGAAATCGAAGCGGCCTGGCGCCGCGCCCAGGCGGAACAGTTGCTGTTCGACAAGGCCGAGCAACTGGCTGACCTGAGTTATGAATCTCCTGACAGCCTGGTGCCCGCGGCGGAAGCGCTGGGGCTGAAGGTTCAGGAATCCGACTGGCTGGATCGGCGCGGTGGCAAGGGCGTGCTGGCCTCTCCCAAGGTCGTGGCCGCGGCTTTCAGCGACGACGTGCTCGGCGAGGGCAATAACAGCGAGCTGATCGAGCTGGAAGGCGACAAGGTTCTGGTGCTGCGTGTCGTGGAACATGAAGCGGAGCATCCCCAGGCTTTCGAAGAGGTCAAGGAGAAGGTGGCTTCGGCCCTGAAGCGCGAAAGGGGCAAGACCCTGGCCAGGGAGAAAGGCGAGGCGCTGCTGGCTTCATTGCAAGGCGGGGAAAAGACGCTCCAGCAGATTTCCGCTGATGATGGCTGGGAACTCAAGTCCGGCATCAAGATCAAGCGTCGCTCCACCCTGCTTCCCCAGGCGGTGAGGGACAAGGCGTTCGGCCTGCCGCGGCCGGAAGAAGGAAAGGCGTCTTTCGGTGGCGCGGAGCTGGGTAATGGTGATTATGCCCTGCTGGCGGTCACGGGCGTGACCGATGGTGATCCGTCAAAGCTGGATGATGCCGAGCGCAAGGCGACCAAGGCTGAAATGGCGCGTTCCAAGGGTGAGCTGCAGTTCAATATCCTGGGTCGCTATTTGCGTGAAAGGGCCGACGTGGAAATCACCACTTCCAGCCAGTAATCTCACCCGAAAGGGGTCGGAGTCAAATCACCTCATGCCATTGATTTCTAGCAGCATTTCCCTGATTTGACTCCGACCCCTAACCATCACCACCCAGCCAGTGATCTTACCCGAAAAGGGTCGGAGTCAAATCACCTCATGTCATTGATTTCAAGCAGTATTTCCCTGATTTGACTGCGACCCCTAATCAACCTGATCAACTGGTGATGTGATACCCTGAATCCACGTACAGCACGTCCCCGGTGATCCCTGAAGCCAGGTCCGAGCACAGGAAGGCCGTGGCGTTTCCTACTTCCTCAATGGTGACGTTGCGCCGCAGAGGCGTCTTCTTCTCGGCTTCGGCCAGCATGGAACGGAAGTTGTTGATGCCAGAAGCAGCCAGGGTGCGTATGGGGCCGGCCGACACGGCATTGACGCGGATGCCATCAGGACCCATGGAGTCGGCCAGGTAACGGGTGGTGGCCTCCAGGGCTGCCTTGGCAACCCCCATGACATTGTAATTGGGCACGGTGCGCACGGCGCCGAGGTAGGTCATGGTGACCAGGGAGGCATTGCGGCCCAACATCATGGGTTTTGCAGCCTTGGCCAGGGCGGCGAAACTGTAGGCGCTGATGTCATGGGCGGTGAGGAAGCCCTCCCGGGTGACGGAATCCACGAAACTGCCTTCCAGCTGATCCCTGGGGGCAAAGCCGATGGAATGCACCAGGCTGTCCAGCCCGTCCCAGCGGCTTTTCAGTTCCTCGAACATGGTGCTGATGGAATCGTCACTGCTGACATCCAGGGGGAGACAGATGTCGGAGCCGAATTCCTCGGCAAACTTTTCCACGCGCTCCCGCAGTTTGTCGTTCTGGTAGGTAAAGGCCAGTTCGGCCCCTTCCCGATGCACGGCTTTTGCCACGCCATAGGCGATGGAACGGTTGCTGGCAATACCGGTAACGAGAATCTTCTTGTTCTGGAGAAAACCCATTTTGTGCCTTTTGTAATCTGTGTCGAATTGGACATTGTACAAAAGCCTGATGCTTTCTACTATTCGAGACAATGCCGGGGCTGTTCAGTGCTTCCGCCAATAATGACATTCTCCTGCGACCGGCGTGGTATATGTATGAAATAGCATGACTTTTCTTTGGCGGATTGGTTTAATGACAGTACAGGGAGGTTTGGAGGCCGCGGTGGCCGCATGCCAGGGTGGTTTCTTCGATTCCTGTAGAGAGTCTGTTGCTGTCGAATGATCATTGTTTTTAGCGTAGCAGCGGCGGTTACCGCCGGTCTGATAATCCTGGTCAGCCCCCTGGCACGTCGTATCGGGCTGGTTGACCATCCCGGCGGGCGCAAGCAGCATTGCAGGGCGACGCCCCTGACTGGGGGCATTGCCATCTTCTGCGCTTTCATGTTGCTGGTACTGACGCTGGACGTTCCCCTGGGGCAGTGGCGTTCCTTCTTCCTTGCCAGCGCACTCGTCTTCATCATTGGCCTGCTGGATGACTTCCAGGAAACACCACCATCCGCGCGTTTCATCGCCCAGGCGGGGGCTGCGCTCATCATCGTGCTATGGGGCGGCGCCCGCCTGGAGCACCTGGGGTTTCTCGTTGGCGGTGGCGTGGAAATCGAGCTGGGCTGGCTGGCCGTGCCCTTCAGCATCTTCTGTGTGGTGGGGGTCATCAATGCCACCAACATGATGGATGGACTGGATGGCCTGGCCGGCGGAGTGTTGCTGCTCTTTTTCTCCGCGTTGCTGCTGGTTACAGTTGTGGGAGGCCGGTTCGAGGATGCTCTGATTCTAGCGGTAATCTGCGGTGTCCTGGCGGGCTTTCTGCTGTTCAATTTCCGTTTTCGCGAGCACCGGCCTGCCTCGGTATTCCTGGGAGACGCCGGCGCCCTGTTTCTTGGTTTGACGGCGGCCTGGTTTCTGGTGCGGCTTACCCAGGAGCCTGTAGCGCAGTTACGTCCCATTACGGCGGTGTGGCTGTTCGGGCTGCCTATCATGGATACGGTGGCCATCATGGTGCGCCGCATCAGGCGCGGACGTTCTCCCTTTGCGCCGGACCGGGGGCACTTCCATCACATCCTGCTGTTTGCCGGTTTTTCCGTAAGGACTACGGTGCTCATCATGCTGGGGATCAGTCTGCTGCTCACGGTCATCGGCCTTGGGGGAGAATGGCTGGGGATTCCGGAATCCTACATGTTCTACGGGTTCCTGCTGCTGTTCACCATGTATTTCCGGGGCATGAACCGCGCCTGGAAGCTGATGAAAACCTTCCGTGGGGCAGATGATCATCGCCAGGTGCCGGAAAGGGCGGGAGGTGGCGCCAGTGTATGATTTGCATTGCCATATACTGCCGGGTATAGATGACGGTGCCGGGACTCCGCAAACGGCTGTGGACATGGCGCGCATGGCCGTTGCGGATGGTATCTCCCATCTTGCCTGCACGCCGCATATCTATCCCGGACTTTTTGAGAACGATGCCGACAGCATCGCCAAGGCCCTGCAGGCTTTCCGCAAGATGCTGGACGAGGAGGAGATTGCTCTGGAGTTGGGGTATGGGGCGGATATACAGGTGGTGCCGGAACTCATGGGCAAGCTGCGTTCGGGCGCTTTCCCCACGATCAACGGTTCACGCTATTTTCTGTTCGAGCCGCCGCACCATGTGCCCTTGGTCAACTTTTCCCGCTTCGTGGCGGATGCCCTGAGCGCCGGTTTTGTGCCGGTGATTACGCACCCCGAGCGGCTCAGCTGGCTGGGAGAACATTACCATGAGTTCATCTCGGTGGCGCGGGAAGGCGCATGGCTGCAGATTACGGCGGGAAGTCTGACGGGCCGTTTCGGCAGCGCCCCCAGGTACTGGGCGGAACGCATGCTCGACGAAGGGGTGGTGCATCTGCTGGCCACGGATGCCCACAACCTGCGCAGCCGTCCCCCGCTGCTGTCCGAAGGTGAAGCCGCGGCAGCGCGTCTTGTGGGCGCCGTGGAGGCGCGCCGGCTGGTGCATGACCGTCCCGCCCTCATCTGGAGAAATGCTGAGCCTGGCGAAGCACGACCGCCGCCCGGGCTGGATACCACAAGCAACAGGAAGGGGAAAGGAACAGGTTTGTTTCGGCGTCTCATGGGGCGCGGGAGTCTATCCAGTTGACGGATTCCCTGGTACGCGGATCAAATCGGTGTGCGGGGCCCGGTGTCTGGAGCTTTTCGGGAGGACGGTGGATGCCCGGATTGCATGGTAAAATCATTTACTGTTTCATGTGTTCCGTAAAGAGAACCTGAATTGAAGCTCATTGCCGCCATTTTCTGCCTGATGATCTTCCTGCCAGCGGTTGCGGGAGCCGAGGACGTGCTCGGTGATCTGAGGCTGGATGGCGGTTCCGTTCCGGTGGCCAGGGATCTTCCCGATGGTGACCTGTCGGTTGCCCAGGCGCCGGAGCAGCCGGACTTGCAAACCTATGAATACCGCATTGGTCCCCTGGATCTCATCGAAGTAGAAGTCTTCCAGGCGGAGGAGCTCAGCCGTGAAACCCGGGTGAACACCGAGGGCTATGCCTCCCTGCCACTCATCGGCCCGGTGAAGGTGGCGGGGCTTACCGCCCGGGAGGCGGAACGCCGCATAGAAAAGGTATTGCAGGAAAAATACCTGCAGGACCCTCACGTTACCGTGTTCATCAAGGAGTATGAGAGCCAGAAGATTACAGTGGAAGGCTGGGTCAAGAATCCCGGCGTGTTTCCCCTCAAGGGAAAAACCACTTTCCTGCAGGCTATTGCCAATGCCAAGGGTATGGACAGACTGGCTGATTTCGATGAAGTAGCCATCTTCCGCACGGAAAACGGCAAGACCAAGGGTTACATTCTTTCCTACCGCAAGGTGCGGGCGGGGCAGCAGCCTGATCCCGTACTGCAGAACGGTGACATCATCGTGGTCAACCGCAGCGGCAGCAAGGCAGCCTGGAAACTGTTCTCGGAAACCCTTACCAGCTTCGTTGGCTGGTCGGTGCTCTTCTGAACACCATGTCCATGAAACCGGAACCACGCCGCCTTTCATCCCGACGTTCCCTGGCCCTGTCCGAGGAAGAGCAGGAGCTTTCTCTCTATGACCGCTTCCAGCCGGGCGCCGCGGGACAGGAGGATGAGGACGGCCTGGACTTGAAGGAATACTGGGCGGTCATCGTCCGCCACAAGTTCACTATCCTTCTGTTCGTCGTTATTGCCCTGGTGGCCAGCGCCATTGCCACATCCCTGCAGACGCCGGTTTACCGCAGCAGCGTGAAGCTGCAAATCGACAGGGAAGCAGCGCGGGTGGTCAATTTCGAGGGGGTGACGCCCCGGGAAGCGGCCTACAGTTTCGATTTCTACGAGACCCAGTACCAGCTGCTCAAGAGCCGTGGCCTGGCGAAGCGCGTTATAGAGCAGCTTGGCCTGGAATCTTCTGACCAGTTCAGGGCGAAAGAGAAGCCTTCCTTTTTTCGGGAGCTGAAGAATTTCTTTTCTCCGCAGCCAAAAGCCTCGGCTTCTCCGGGAGACAAGCAGGGCGAAAGCAGCAGCGGCCTGGAGAAGCTGTTGCTGGCCAATTTGACCGTAACGCCGGTAAAGAACTCCCGCCTGGTGGTGGTGAGTTATGACAGTCCCAATCCCCAGCTTGCGGCCCGGGTGGTCAACACCCTGGCCAAGAGTTTTATCGACATGACCATGGAACGGCGTTTCGAGAACTCATCCTATGCCAAGGAGTTCCTGTCGGACCGTATCAAGCAGGTGCGCGCCAACCTCGAAGAATCGGAACGCCGCCTGGTGGAGTATGCCAGCCAACGGGAGATCGTGGACCTGGATTCCAAGCAGAGCATCCTCATGCAGAAGCTGCAGGCCCTCAATGCCAGGCTGACGGAAGTGGAGGCGGAGCGCATCAAG
>JALVEW010000098.1 GCA_027030425.1 Sedimenticola sp. | reverse complement strand
CTGGAGCGGGACGGCAGCCTCAAGCTGTCTGTCTCCCATACCACCCGCGCTCCCCGCACGGGAGAGGAAGACGGGGTGCATTACCATTTCGTTTCCGTGGACGAGTTCATGCGCCTGGCCGGCGAGGGTGCCTTCCTGGAGCAGGCCCAGGTGTTCGACAACTACTATGGCACCAGCCAGGCGGCGGTGCAGTCGCTCCTGGACGAGGGGCATGATGTGGTGCTGGAAATCGACTGGCAGGGGGCGCGCCAGGTGCGCAAGGCTTTTCCCGAAGCCGTTTCCATTTTCATCATGCCTCCCTCGGTGGAGGCCCTGCGTCAGCGCCTGGGCAATCGCGGTCAGGATGACGAGGCCGTCATCGAACGGCGCATGCGGGATGCCCGTAGTGAGCTTTCCCACTATGCGGAATACGACTACCTGGTGGTGAATGACGATTTCGACCTGGCTCTGGACGAGTTGCGGTGCATCGTGCGTGCGGAACGCCTGAAACTGACCCGCAGCGCTGAAAGAAATGCGGCAGCCCTGCAGGAAATGCTGGATTGATTGTCAGCTTGTGGTTCACTGGTAGGTTGGGCTGAAGCCCGGCCTAACCCGAATATTTCACCCGGGAACGCGATGATCGTGCCGGGATCGTCGTTCAGGTGCGGATTTGCGATTGAATCAATAGCCCAAGCTATTGATGATTGAGCAAATACCGCAGATGGACGGCGAGACCGGTGCGAGGGCGCGTTCAGCGATGCTCGGTAACATTTTGTACTTTGCTAATATTCAATAATTCTTCATGAAATACAATAAGCTGGAATATTATTTCAGCGACCGGGTGAAATGTTCGGGCTAAAGGTCACCGGGAATCAGGGAATACATGCAGGCATCTCTGGGCTGGCCATCTGCCCGCAGGCGGTTGCGCTGCACGCCTTCGAATTTGGCGCCCGCTTTTTCCGCCACCCGGCGGCTGGCGTCGTTGGTCGTGAGCATGACGATTTCCAGCCGGGACAAACCCAGTTGTTCGAAACCGAAGCCGGTGAGGAGCCGGGTGCCTTCCGTGGCCACGCCCCGGCCCTGGGCGGATGTGCGCACCCAGTAGCCGATGTTGCCCCGACCGTTCAGGACATCGAGCTGATTGATGCCCATGCCGCCCAGAATCCGGTCATCCGCCAGGGAATAAATGATGAAGCTGTATTCATCGGCGTCTTCCCAGGCCTGGGGCCGGGATTCCACCCAGCTACGGGCGTCTTCCATGGAATAGGCGGCGTGGGCCCAAGGGAGGAAAGGCCGCAGGCTGTCCAGGGATTCGCGCACGGCATCGTGAAACGGAAGGGTGTCTTCATTGGTGAACTGGCGCAGGCCGATGGCGGAACCCTGGATGCGCATCTGTGATTTCTCCTTGTGGTGCAATTCTCTCTTCCGCATATGGGAATGTATGTGGTCTGTATCCTCCCCTCACCCTAACCCTCTCCCCGAGGGAGGGTGTCGCAAAAGGCGACATCCTCCGAGGGGAGAGGGGACTGTGCGATGATTTTTTCCATTATCCAAAGGGGTCGGAGTCAAATTCCACCCAACTGTGTATAAGGCACGGGATCAAACTGTTTCATCCCATCGGCTCTTTCCCACATCCTCTCTATTTGACTCCGACCCCGACCACTAGCATGGGCAGGTCAAAACATCATGTCTAACCTTCTCCCCGAGGGGAGAGGGAATTAGCGTTGGCAACGGTGGCAATAGTAACTGGATCTCTGCCCGATGACGATATGCCGGATGGCTGAGCCGCAGGCGGGGCAGGCTTCTCCCTGGCGGCCATAGACCTTGAGTTCCTGGGCGAAATAGCCCGGCCTGCCATCGACCTGGGTGAAGTCCTGCAAGGTAGTGCCGCCGGATTCTATGGCCTTGGCGAGTATTGCCTTCACTGCCCGGGCCAGGCGTTCATATCTCGCCGCCGATATGCGGCCGCAGGGACGGGTGGGTAGAATGCCGGCCTGGAACAGGGCTTCGTTGGCGTAGATGTTGCCCACGCCAACCACGGTTTTGCCATCCATGATGAACTGTTTCACCGTCACGCTCCGGTTGCGGGATTTGTCGAACAGGTGACGGCCCGTAAAGGCATCGGACAGAGGCTCCGGCCCCAGGCTGGCGAGCAGGGGATGCTGTTCCACTGGGTCCGCGGTCCAGAGCACGGCGCCAAACCGGCGGGGGTCGCGCAGGCGCAGGCATTGCCTGCCGAACACCAGGTCGAAATGGTCGTGTTTTTCCGGCGGGGTGTCGGCCGGCAGCACCCGCAGGCTGCCGGACATGCCCAGGTGCAGGATCAGGCTGCCATGACGAAAGCCCAGGAGCAGGTATTTGCCGCGCCGCTCCAGGCTGAGTAGCTTGCGGCGCCGCAGCAGTTCCGGAAGCTCATCGGGCACCGGCCAGCGCAGGCGGGGCTGACGGATGATGACGCCGCTGACGGTCTTGCCCAGCACATGGGGCCTGATGCCCCGGCGGGTGGTTTCCACTTCCGGCAGTTCAGGCATGGGGGATGCGGGCCAGCTCGTGGGTGTAGCTGTCCGTAATGAGGTGAATGATCTTGCCCACGCGCAGGTAGCGCAGGCCGCTGGCGGGGTCCAGCATGCCGAATTCCAGCGCCTGGTCATTCAGCAGCAGCCGGTAGCGGGGCGGTTTCAGGCCGAACTCCCGCAGCCGGGCCTCGTCCACGGGAAACCGGTGCAGACTGGGCAGTTCCGCGAAGTGCAGCAGCCTGTTCACCCAGTCCTTGGCTTCCACGGCCTTGCCTTCGGGTTGCCAGTACCACTGGCCGTTCTTCCTGACCAGTTCGGCCAGGGGCTCATCTCCCTTCCACAGCTGGACATGGATGATTTCCGATGGCTCCAGCGCGGTAACGGTGGGTATAGGAGCTCTCTCGTGCCGGTCCAGCCAGATCCAGCCCGCCAGCAGCAGGATCAGCCCGGCCAGCAGCCAGTTGGCGCGAACCACAGGACTCATCGTTTTCTGCGCCTCCAGGTGATGAACAGGCCGGTGCCGGCGAGCAGCAGGGGCAGCCCCAGGAGAAACAGGGCGCCCACCAGGGCCGTCCTGGCGGGGGACCAACGCAGGTCCCGGTCCAGGGGGGTGAAGGGTGGAATGTCCATGAGCTGGCGGTTGCCCGTGAGCCAGTGCACTGCCGCCAGGCCGAATTCCCGGTTGGCGCCGTTGCCGATGACGCTGTTGCTCAGGAAGTCGCCGTCTCCGGCAATGAGCACCCGCTGAGGGCCTTTTCCGGATTCCAGGGCCAGGGCCAGGGTGAGGGGGCCGCGCTTTTCTCCGGCGGCGGGGTCCCGGCTGATGCTGCCCTTGAGACTGCCGGTCTCGTTCCAGCTGCGCGGGCTGGTCTGCAGTACGGGGCTGGCTGTCCAGGAAGCATCATCGGCCACCTCCAGAGCCCGGGCGCCGGGCATGAGCACCGGGGCGGTGAGGTTGTCCACCACGGGGGAAGCGGGCACCGGGCGGGCCACGGCCACGGTGGGGCTGTCGATGCCCAGGTCCGCGGCGGCCGCGTCCACCACGGTGCCGGGCAGGAAGCTCACGCCCAGGGCCTTGGTCAGCCCGGGGGATATATCTCCATCCGCCAGCCAGAGCAGGACGCCGCCCTGTTCGATCCAGCGGCGTAGCAGGCCGGTTTCTGCTTCGGACAGGGCGGTGGCCGGGGAAGCCAGCACCAGCAGCTGCACATTGTCGGGAATCTGCCCCGTATCCGCCAGGTTCAGTTCACTGATGCGGTATCCCTTGTCCTTGAGTGTTTCGCCGAAACTGCCCAGGTCGAAATTCCGCTGCCCCAGCAAGGAGGCTTCGCCATGCCCCTGCAGGCCGAGGATCCATCCCCTGTGCTCGAGACTCAGGCGGGCGATGGCACTGGTGAGCAGCTGTTCATTGGCCTGGGGGACCAGTTCCTCCCGGCCCCGGTATTGCACCAGGAGCTGTGGCGTATGCTGTATGCCCAGCTTGCGGGCCTGTTCCGGGTGCTGGCTGGGGTCGGTAAATATCAGTTCCGTGGCGGAATGCTGCTCCCGGTATTTGTCCACAAGCTCGCGGATGGCGGCTCGTTGCACGGGATGATCGGCGACGAAGGCGGTGATGCGCAGGGGGCCGTCCAGGCGCTGCAACAGGGCCCGGCTCTGCGGATGCAACTGGTTGCGGCCGCCCTGGCTCCAGTCCCACTGGATGTTGTGACGCTGGCCCAGGTAGAGGATCAGGCCCAGGGCGACCAGGGTGAGCAGGGGCAGCAGGCGGTGGCGCAGCTTCATTCGCCGCCTCCCAGGCGCCAGAGCCGGTGCGTGGTCAGCCCCAGGGCAGCAGCGGTAATGGTGATGAAATAGACCAGGTCCGTGGTGCGCACCAGCCCCTGCAGGAAAGGCGCCAGGTGATCCTTGAGAGAGAGCAGGCTCAGGCTGGAGGCACCGGGGGCGTCCAGCAGCCAGAGCAGAAACAGGAGTCCCCAGGCCATGGCGGCGGCGGCCAGGGGCTGTTCATTCAGGGACGACAGCAGCAGGGTGATGGCAGCCGCCATGGCGGTGAATAGAAACAGCCCCAGAAAGGCCGCCGCCAGCCGTCCCGCGTCCAGGGCGCTTCCCAGCCCCAGGATGACGGCCATGGCCAGCAGCATGAACAGCAGGGGAAGCATTGCCAGCATCAGCCCCAGCCATTTGCCCAGCACCAGCTGATGAGTAGGCAGAGGGGAGGACAGAAAGAGCTGCAGGCGGCCGCTGCGCCGTTCCTCCGCCAGGCTGCCCATGCCCAGCAGGGGAATGAGCACCACCAGCAGCAGGGAAGCGGAAGACAGGGTGGGGCTGACCACCAGGTCCGTCAGTCCCAGGGGGCTGTTGGTTCTGACCAGGTCCGGCAGGATTTTCTGGTACACCTCCAGCTGGCTGAACAGCAGCCAGGCCAGCAGCAGCTGGGCCGCGGCCAGGGATATCCAGCCGGTGAGGGTGGCATAGATGCCGCGCACTTCTCTTGTGGCAATGGTCCTTATCACTCCAGGGCCTCCGCAAGCAGGGACTGGAGGCTGTAGCGGGTTGGGAGCAGGGCCTGCAGCTCCCAGGCAGCCATGTGGGGCGCCAAGGACTCCGGGGGCGTCTGAACCCGGAGCAGATACCAGCCGTCTCCCTGCTCTGTCGCTGCGGTAACGCCGGGGAGGGCGGTGAGAAAGCCGCTGCCGGGTTCCGGCGGCCTGCCCAGGCGGACGCGCAGGCTGCTGCCGTCTTTCAGTGACTGCTCCGCCACCTTGCGTCCCCTGCTCAGCACCACCACCCGGCTGCACAGTTGTTCCATGTCTTCCAGGATGTGACTGGCCAGCAGCACGGCGCAATCCGGGGAAACGCGGCGGATGAGGTTGCGCAGTTCCTGGGCCTGGGCCGGGTCCAGGCCGGCCGTGGGTTCATCCAGAATGAGAATGTCAGGCGAATGGATGAGGGCCTGGGCAATGGCCGCCCGCTGGGCCATGCCCCGGGACAGGCGGCTGCACAGGCGGCGCTGGAAGCCGCCGAGATCCAGTTGTTCGACCATCTTGTTCCGTGCCTGGGAGAGGGCCTTGCCCCGGAGTCCGCGCAAACGCCCGGCGAAATCCAGGTTTTCTTCCACTGTGAGCTGGGGATACAGGGGCGCGCGTTCCGGCAGCAGGCCGATATGGTGGCGGACGGATGGCGAGGCGTGCAGGTTCCGGCCCAGAACTTCCACCCGCCCCCGGCTGGGGGCCAGGGCGCCGCTGAGCAGCGCCAGGGCCGTGCTTTTCCCCGCCCCGTTCACACCGAGCAGCCCCACTACTTCACCGCGCTCCAGGCGCAGGTCGAAATCGGCCAGGCGGGCGCTGCCCTGGTCGGTTCTTTCCAGGCCGGTGGCTTGTAACAGGGGGGCGGTCATGCCGTGAATGATACTGCCTGCGGCTCTGTGCTGCATGCAAAGATGAGCGCTCTGATGGGTCGGAGTCGAATCATCCCCAGCCTTAGCAAGGAACGAAACCAGGTTGTTCCAAAATCATGGAATCTATCCAGCTATCACCCCAATTCGACTCCGACCCTGCCTGAACGGCTTTCTGGGTATGGATGCGCGGTGGCGTTGGGCAGATAATCAATGTTGACCTATGCGCAAGTCCGCCGGATTCCGATACAATGGCTACGTGGTTGACCCAATAACAAATGAAGCCCGGCTGAACAACGCCCTGGAATTAATGCATTTCCGGGGGGGCTGGAGGATGCCCCATTTTCAATAAGGCCGGCCGTCCTTGTGGGTGAAACGCCAGCGCCCGTCAGGTGACAGCACGGCTTTGAGGTCGTCATCGGGATAGGCCACTTCGTCCCCCGCTGTTCTGTCGCCGATTTCAAGAATGCTTGCCGGTCGCTCCGACCGGTTCACCAGCTGCGCGGCAACGCCCCGCCCCGCGGGAAAGCCGCAGCAGTCTCCCGGCTCCAGCCGGTATTCCTGTTCCCCGAGCACCAGGGTAGGGTTGCCTTCCAGCACGTGGATGAATTCGTCCTGCAGGGAATGGTGGTGCGCCAGGGCGGACACCGCCCCGGGCTCCAGGATGGTCAGGTTGACGCCAAAATTCTTCAGGCCGAAATGATCGCCCAGCTTGCGCTTGTGTCGCCCCGCGACCTGGCGGTCGAAAGGCGGCGGGTAGCTGGTGGATCTGGCGGGCAGGGGCACGTCCAGGGCGGGCAGGGGAGCGAGGGGTCGGGTCATGGATTATTCCTGCAATGCTGGTCGATGTGATGATGAAAGCACCGGGACAGCTGCTGAAACACGGGGCCGGGACATTGGTGCGGCTTCCTGCCATCGATGCTGCGTACCGGTATCAGCTCCGCGCCCGTCCCGGTAAGAAAACACTCGTCCGCCGTGTACAAGTCATAGGGGGCCAGGGTCTGTTCCCGGGCGGCCAGGCCATCTTCCCTGGCCAGGTCCAGGATGAGCTGGCGGGTGATGCCTGCCAGGGCGCCGTCGGTAACGGGCGGGGTCAGCAATTTGCCGTCCTTCACCAGGAACAGGTTGTCCGCCGTGCCCTCGGCCACCTGCCCCCGGGTATTGAGCAGCACGGCCTCGTGGGCTCCGGCGTGGTTGGCCTCCATCCGTGCCAGGATGTGATTCAGGTAATTGAGGCTCTTGATGCGGGGGTCCAGTCCGTCCGCCGGCAGGCGCCGGGTGGAGGCGATGATGAGATCCGCGCCTTGCTCGCGTACCGCCGGCTCCATCATCTGCAAACCGTCGGCAATGATGATGAGTTGTGGCCGAGCGCAGGAACGGGGATCGATGCCCAGGGCGCCTTCGCCACGGGTGAGCAGAATGCGCAGATAGCCCTGTGCTTGCGAAAAAGCAGCCACTACTTCTGTCACGATGTCCGTCAGTTCTTCCTGCCGCCAGGGACATTCCAGGCCGATGGCGCGGGCGGAATCCTGAAGACGCGCCAGATGCTCCCCGAGCATGAAAGGTGTGCCATGATAAAAACGCACGCCTTCGAAAACGCCGTCACCGTACAACAGGCCATGATCCCGCACGGAAACACGTGCTTCCGACAGGGGTTGAATCTTTCCTTCCATCCAGCAGACGCCCTTGTTCATTCCCACCTCAATGATATGTCAATAATGTTGACCTATATGTCAGTCTGCCAGATTCCGGTATAATGTCAATATGGTTGACCTAAAAATCAGTGCAAAAGACGTGCAGCGACTGAACCAGGCCCTGGAACTGCTGCATTTCGGTTTTCGTGCCATCACGGCGCATCCTGATGAAAGGCTCGCGGCCCTGGGATATTCCCGGGTGCATCACCGCATCCTGTATTTTGTCGGGCGCAATCCCGGGTGCAGTATCAACGGGCTGCTGGGCATCATGAAGGTCAGCAAGCAGTACCTGCATCGCCCTCTCAAGCGGCTGGTGGAAGATGGTCATGTGTGCATGGAGGCCGATTCCCGTGACCGGCGCAGCAAGCGGCTCCGGCTGACGGCAAAAGGCGCCAGGCTGGAGGACTCGCTGACCGGAAGCCAGCGCGAACAGCTGGCCGGGGCTTTCCGGGAGGCCGGCGCGGGGGCGGAGGCCGGCTGGCGAAAGGTCATGGCCCTGCTCGCGGAGGATATGTGATGACCGCTTTTCTGGGCGTGGATACCGGGGGCACCTTTACGGATTTCGTGCTCTGGGAGGATGGCCGGATCCGGGTGCACAAGCTGTTGTCCACGCCCCGGGCGCCGGAGGAGGCAATCCTCCAGGGTATCCGGGACCTGGGGCTGGAACCCCAAGACCTGCGCGTCGTGCACGGCTCCACCGTGGCCACCAATGCCGTGCTGGAAGGCAAGGGAGTGAAAACCCTGTTCGTCACCAACCGCGGATTTGCCGACTTGCTGAGTATCGGGCGCCAGAATCGCCGTCACCTGTACGACTTTCAGCCGCCGGCGCCACCGCTGCCCGTGCCGCCGGAGCTGTGCGTGGAAACCGGGGGGCGCTTGTCTGCTCAGGGAGAGCTGCTGGAACCGGTTACCGAGGACGATCTGCGTGTACTGCTGGCTGCCATCGAGAAGCACCGTCCCGGAGCCGTCGCCGTGAACCTCCTGTTTTCCTGGCTGGACGATGCCGGGGAAAGGAAACTGGCCGCGGCGCTGCCGCAGGATCTGTTCGTTTCCCTGTCGTCCCGGGTGCTGCCGGAAATCCGTGAATATGAAAGGGGTATGGCTACCTGGCTGAATGCCTGCGTGGGGCCGCTGGTTCACAGCTATCTGCACCGGCTGCAACGGGGTCTGGCGGGAAGCCGCCTGTCGGTGATGCAAAGTTCAGGTGACACCGTTGCCGCCGGCCAGGCCGGTGAACAGGCCGTGCGCATGCTGCTGTCGGGGCCAGCCGGCGGACTGGTGGCCGCCGGTCATCTTGGCAAACAGGCCGGCAGGGAGAAACTGCTGAGCTTCGACATGGGAGGCACATCCACGGATGTGGCGCTCATCGATGGTGAACCCCAGCTGACTACGGAAGGCCGTATCGGCGGCTGGCCGGTGGCCGTGCCTATGGTGGACATGCATACCATAGGTGCCGGAGGCGGCTCCATTGCCTGGCTGGATGAAGGCGGTATGCTGCAGGTAGGGCCCGAGTCCGCCGGCGCCGATCCCGGCCCCGCCTGCTATGGCCGGGGAGGAAGCCGGCCCACGGTGACGGACGCCAACCTGATGCTGGGGCGCCTGCTGCCCAGCGCCTTTCTCGGCGGTGACATGTCCCTGGACGTGGAAGCCTCGACGGCCGTGATGGAAAAACTGGCGGCGGACATGGGGACTACGGGCCGGGAAGCCGCGGAAGCCGTGATCCGTGTCGCCAACGAACACATGGCGAGGGCTCTGCGCACCATATCCGTACAGCGGGGCGTGAATCCCGCGGGCTTCACCCTGGTTTCCTTTGGCGGCGCCGGCGGCTTGCATGTATGCGCCCTGGCGGAGGCCCTGGGCATGAAGCAGGCCATGGTGCCGGTTTTCGGCGGGGTGTTGTCCGCCCTGGGCATGCTGGTGGCGTCTCCGGGGCGCCAGTTGTCACGCACCTGGCTTTCGCCCCTGGATTCCCTGGAGGACAAGGATGTCCAGGACGCCCTGGACAGGCTTGCCGCCGAGGCCTTGGCTTCCATGGAGGCGGAAGATATTCCCCGGGAACAGTGCCGTGTCACGGGGTCACTGGATGTGCGTTACCAGGGGCAGTCCTACACCCTGAACATTCCCTGGAGCGGCATGGCTGGGGTGGCCCGGTCCTTCCACGCGCTGCATGCCCGGCGCTATGGACACCGCATGGAATTACCCTTGGAGCTGGTGAACCTGCGGGTGGCCGTGCGTGGCGAGGCGGTGCCGGTACAGCCGGCAATGGCCGGAAAAGGGAAGCCTGGCAAGGCTATTGAGCATCGCGCTGTTCATGGGGAGGAACAGCCAGTGCCCTGTTTTGCCCGCGACCGGCTGGTGGCGGGCCAGGAAATCCAAGGCCCAGCGCTCATCGTTGAACGGGTGGCCACCACCTGGCTGGCGCGGGGCTGGACTTGCCGGGTGGACGGGCTGGGCAATCTGCTGCTGAACCGGCGGGCTTCAGCTTTTTCCGAATAGCTTTCTTACCAGCCTGGGCAGGCGTTTCTTTTGCTGCTGCCGGGCAATGAGCAGGCTGATGTTGTCGGCGTTGCTGCCTCCCCGCTCCGCCGCCGTGCGGATCAGCATGTCCGCGTGATACTGCAGGGTGCCAGGCAACT
Organism: Sedimenticola sp.; assembly: GCA_027030425.1. Lineage (GTDB taxonomy): Bacteria > Pseudomonadota > Gammaproteobacteria > Chromatiales > Chromatiaceae > Thiolapillus. The sequence goes on along the minus strand of JALVEW010000098.1, from coordinate 21,962 downwards.
TGAGCTGCTGCAGCATCTCGTCAGGGCTTATCTCGTTCCAGAAACCGTCGCTGCACAGCAGGAACATGTCATCGCTGCCCAGGCCGGCGGCGTTGATTTCCGGCTCCACGGCGTTGCTTCCCCCCAGGCACATGTAGAGCTGGTTGGTTTCCGCTGTATCGCCAAAAGCGCTTTCCTGCTGCTGCAGCTCCACCAGTGAATGGTCGGTGGTATGGTACAGCAGGCGGTCATTCTGGAAATGATAGAGTCGGGAATCACCCACGTGGGCCCAGTAGGCTTCCCTGTCCTGAAGGTAGAGAAAAACCACCGTGCTGCCCGACAGTTTGTCGTGGTTTCGCCCGAGCTTGCGTATGCGGCGGTGAGCTTCCATGCACAGGCGTTTGAGAAATTGCTCGGGATGCACCCGATGGGGAGAGTAGAAGCGGGTATGGGCGGTCTCGATGACGGCATCTGAGGCAGCAGCGCCCTGTTCGCGGCCACCCATGCCGTCAGCCAGCACCAGCAGGTAGCAGCCCATGTGATCCAGGATGGAATAGCTGTCCTGCTGCTCGGGGCGACCGCCTATATCCGAGCCATGCGCAAACTCCCAGGCCATGTTCTCATATGCCCCCTGATCCCATGGCCCAACCTTACTCCAGGGACTCCAGGAACTGCAAACTGGAGTTCACGGGCTCGGGTTCCGGCGGGGGCGGGGGCTTGACCGGCTCGGGCGGGGGTGGGGGTGGAGCGAGCCGGGCGGCCTCCAGTTCATCGAGGCGCTGTTGCATGGCCAGGAGATTCTTGTTGCGAGGGTTCAGGCTCAGTCCCCGCTTGACGTAGACCCGGGACTTGTCTTCGTCACCTTTTTTCAGCGCCTTGTCCGCCAGTGTGCTGTAGCGTTCGGCAATTCTCCGTATTCCCCTGAAAGCCTTTTTGTTGTGGGGATCCAGCTTCAACACCTCCCGGTAATAATGGTAAGCGCTGCTGTTCCTGGGGCTGGTGAGGCGATACTTCTTCAACGCTGCATCCGCCTGGGACAGCAGTTCCTCCACCTTTGCGGAAACATCCATCTCGTCTTGTTGGGAAGCTGATTCATCCCCTGTGCTGTCCATGGTGGAAGCTTCAGGCGCAGGCTGATCCGGGGAGTTGTCGGCTTCCCCGGTTTGGACGACTTCCGGTGTTTCGGTGGGTGAATCCGCTGGCGATAGTTGAGCGTCCAGGGTGTCAGGATGGTTGATTTCCGGTTCTGCCGCCGTGTTTTCTCCGGTGCGCTCGGGCAGGTCGCCAGAGGCTGTCTCGCTGGCTGGGGGTGCTGCCGCGGATGATGCGGCCAAGGCATCCTGCTCTTCCGTGGCTGTCTGATCCGGGGAGGAATCCTTTCCGGGCGCCGGGTCGCCTGCCATGTTCGGCTCCCTGTCGATTGCCGGGCCGTTACCAACGGCCTGGATCGCAGGGTTCCCGGTCTGAGCAGACGGCGTGGGAGCAGGGGGCAGCAGGAAGGCCGCCGCAGCGCCAGCCAGGGCCAGGGCTGCCAGGGAAGACAGCCAAGGATGGACTCTCAGGAAGGATGCCTTGCCGCCGGAGGCTTTGGAGGTGGTGGCGCGAGACCGCCGGTCCAGGTCCGCGGCCTTTCCGGGAGCATTCCTGCCTCCGAGACTGCGCAGGGCATTCAGGTATTCCAGCATTTCCTGGGCCGAGGAAAAGCGCTCGTCAGCGCTCTTGGCCATCATCTTTTCCACCAGGGCCTGGTAGTGCCTGTGCTCCTCCGGCAGGGAAGGGATGGGTTGGTTCAGGTGACCAAAGATGACCTCGATCTGGGATTCTCCCAGGTAGGGTTTATGTCCGGCCAGCATCTCGAACAGAATGACGCCCAGGGAATAGATGTCGGATCTGCCGTCCAGATCCTTGCCTTCAGCCTGCTCCGGGCTCAGGTAGTAGGGACTGCCCAGGGCAGTACCGTCCATGGTGAGGTTCATGTCCCTGTCCAGCGCCTTGGCTACCCCGAAATCGGTGATTTTTGGTATGCCTCGCTTGTGGAAGAGGATGTTCTCGGGCTTGATGTCACGATGGACGATGCCCATCTGGTGGACGAATTCCAGGGCGCTGCCGATGGACTGCACGATGTCCAGGGCCTCCGCCGGTGAGGGATGATCCTTGATCCTGTCCTTGAGGGAGCCCCCGTCCAGGTACTCCATGGCGATGTACTGCTGGCTGCCCACGGACCCGATATCATAGATGGTGATGATATTGGGATGATTCATGGAGGCGACGATCTGGCCCTCGTTGAAGAAGCGCACGGCCTGGGCCGGGCGATCGAATTTCTGCAGGATCTTCAGCGCCACATGGCGGTTTAGCGACTCCTGCAGCGCCAGGTATACCGTCGCGTTGGCGCCCCGGCCAATGAGATTGAGAATTCTGTATCCGGGGATATGAGGAGCCGAATCGTCAGTTGCCATGGCCGGATGTGTACTGGAAGAGGTAGTCCTTACCCCTGATGGAGATGTGATCCCCTGGCTTGAGCACGCTTTCAGCGGTGATCGGCAGTCCATTGATTTTTACCTTGCCCCTTTTTTGTGGAATCAGATGGTAGGCATTGTGTTGCCTGACGATGATGGCGGCTGTTTTCGGCGCGAACCAGCCACCGATCCGGATGTCCGCGTCCCGGGCACGCCCCAATGAACAGTGTATGTCCCTGAGGATGTGCCGGTCGGCCTGCCGGCCCTGATCCAGGTGAATGAGCTGCCCCAGCTTCTTGCGCTTGCGCAGTTTCTTCAGGGCGTTTACGTCGGAGATGGTGATTTCCACCGTGGCCGCATGTTCCGAAGGTGTGGTGCTGGCTTCCTGTTCCTCCGTGGCGGCCAGGCGGGCCCTTGGCATGTACTTGAGAACGAAGTTGTAGATCTGGATTTCGTCCCTGAAGGCCAGGTCCTGCTCCTTGATACGCTTGTTGTTGATGAAAGTGCCGTTGGTGCTGTCCTGGTCGACCAGGACATGACCTATGCCTTTCGCCTTGACCACGGCATGATGGGAAGATACGCCAGGGTTGTCCAGAACGATATCATTGTCACGTGCCCGTCCAATGGTGAGGGTGTCGTCCGTGAGCTCGAATTGATCCAGCAGTGCATTGTTCAGGTATACGCGCAAGTAAGCCATAGTCCTTTGTCAGTATGACCCTCTCCTCGTTCATGGTGACATCGGCTGTGGCGGGCACCTGTATGTGAAAATGCCCGGCGAGTTGCCGGCTGATGTCATCGGAAGTTTAATCGTATTGTCTTGGTATTGCCATGTTCGGGAACCCGCTGGTGTATGCCCTGTGCAGAGTTTTCCCTGACCGGGAAGCCTAGCCTGAATCTTCGCAACGGAAAGTGATGTCTTTCAACTTATGGAGAACACCAGCGGCTGGAGACCGGCATGGGAGGGACTCCCCGTTTTCCTGGTGTCCAAAAATGCCATCTCTGTGCAGTAGGGAACATGTGAACTACGTCAGGTGTTCCCTGAAGAATTGTTTCTGGTTATTGGGTAATGTGCATACCCGGTGCAATCAGGCTGTCCTATACTTCGACCCATATGGAACCAAAGTTTTGCAGATTTCTTCACCGGCAGATACCTGTCATGGTGATGCTGTCGCTGTTTCCCGGGCTGGGGTACATATTCCTCGGGTGGATGGCGGGTGTGGTCTGGCCGGCGGTCATCTGGTATGTGCTGAATGTCCTGGTTTCCCTGCGTGGCATGTGGCTGTACAAGCGTTTTGAGCCAAGGCACATGGGCGAAAGAGAGCTGCGCCGATGGTGCCGCAAAGTGACGATTTTCGTGTACGTGTTCTTCCTGCTTTGGGCGCTGATATTCCTTATCTACGTCAGGGAGAGCAACTTCAACCTGCATTATATAGCCATATTCACGCAGATTGGCGCGACAACGGTTGCTGCTTCCTTCCTGTATCCCGTGCCCAGTCTGTATCGGCCCATCGTTCCGCTGATGATGCTGTTGCTGGTTGTTTATTTTGCCGGCATTGGCGAGTGGTATGGCTATGTATTGAGTATCTTCGCCAGCATACTCGGGGGTGTTCTTTACTACGCTGCGTCCAGCAGCTACAGCCTGCTGGAGACCACCCACCGGCAGGCGGCCCATGATCTGCTGACCGGACTGAACAACCGGCAGCATTTTATGGAGCGGCTGCGGCAGATGATGATGGACCTGAAGGAAACGCGGGGTTGCTCATCCCTGCTGCTGGTGGACTTGGATCATTTCAAGACCGTCAATGACTCCCTCGGTCATGCTGTGGGCGACCGGTTGCTGGAAGAAGTGGCCAGGCGCATGCGTGGGACGGTTCCCCGGGGCTGCTGCCTTGCACGCCTGGGAGGAGATGAATTCATTGTGATTGGCGGGGAGTATCTTCATGCCGAATTGTGTGAGCGCCACGCCCTGGAACTGGCGGAGGCCCTGTTGTCCCGTCTCAAGGAAACCTATGTTGTTTCCGGGCACCGGATTTACATCAGTGCGAGCATTGGCGTGCGCGTGTTCTCGCATGAAGAACAGGATGCCGGCAGTCTTGTGCGCGAGGCTGATATCGCCATGTACGAAGCCAAGGGTGCGGGCAGGGATGGCGTGGTGCTGTTCAACGAGGAGGTATCCCGGCGGGTGGAGCTGCATTTGCAGATCGAACGCCTGTTGCATTTCGCCCTGGAAAACGATGAGATCCGCCTTTGCTATCAGCCCATCGTGGATGAGGAAAAGCGTATCCTGGGTGCCGAGTGCCTGGCGCGCTGGACCAGTGGCAGCCTGGGAGAGGTGTCTCCTGGCCGTTTCATTCCCATTGCCGAGCAGACCGGTCTGATTATCCGCTTGGGAGAGCATATCCTGGCCACGGCGTTTTCCACGTTGAGAAAATGGCATGAACAGGGGCTGAACCTGCAGCAGTTTTCCGTCAACATCAGTGTACGACAACTGCTGCATCATGATTTTGTGGAGCATGTGCGGATGCTGGCGGAGCGTTTCCTCGTGCCGGAACTGATGAATGTGGTGGTATTCGAGATTACCGAAACCGTGATTGCTGCCGAGGTGCGTAGTGTTGTTTCCGCCATGAACGAGTTGCAGCGTCTGGGAATCCGTTTTTCCATGGATGATTTTGGGACGGGCTACTCCTCCCTGAGCTATTTGAAGCAGCTGCCGGTGAAGGAGCTGAAAATCGATCGCGAGTTCGTGCGCAATGTCTGTGATGACGGGGAAAGCCAGGCGCTTATCAGCGCCATTCTCAACATCGCCGATACCCTGGGGTTGGCGGTGGTCGCGGAAGGTATCGAAAGGGAGGCAGAGTTCCTGTTCCTGCGCAACCTCGGATGCCGCTATTTTCAGGGTTATCATTTCTCCCGCCCCCTGGACCAGGAGGATTTTCAGCGCCTGGTGAGTGCGGCCCCGGACAAAGGCCTGCCGAAATGGGATGGAGCATGAGTATGTTCGAAGGTGGTGGCAGCGGAGTATAAGGGTGAGTAGTCCCGGCTTTCCGGGTCATCGGTTTCGCGCCGGTGGAGGATCTGCTATTCCTTCTCCTGGAGCTGTCTGCTGGAGGAAATGCCGGTATCCAGATCTTTGATGATGCCGTTCTCGATGTTGTAGATCCAGCCGTGCACGCACAGGTCGTTGCCTCGCTTCCAGGCATTGCGCACCACAGTAGTGCCGCAGACGTTGCGTACCTGTTCGATGACGTTGAGCTCACACAGCAGGTCGAAATGCTGGGCTTCCGTGAGGCCCCGCAGCTTGTCCTGGTGCAGTCTGGAAACGTCCTTGATATGCCGCAACCAGTTGTCGATGAGGCCGTGATCGCGGGTCTCCATGGCGGCCTTGATGCCCCCGCAGCCGTAGTGGCCGCAAACGATGATGTGCTTCACCTTCAGCACTTCCACGGCGAACTGGATTACTGACAGGCAGTTGAGGTCGGTATGCACCACCACGTTGGCGATGTTACGGTGCACGAACACCTCTCCGGGCCTGAGGTCGATGATCTGGTTGGCCGGCACGCGGCTGTCGGAGCAGCCTATCCACAGGTATTGAGGCGCCTGCTGGCGGGAAAGCTGGCTGAAGAAATCGGGATCTTCCCGGGTGATGGCTTCGGCCCATTGGAGGTTCTTGTCCAGGAGGTGCTGTAATGACTTCACTCGGTTTTCTTCCCATGCAGCCACTGCTGCCGGTATGTTCTGAGAACGGCAGAGGCTGATGATAGCCCATCTGTCGCCCAGTTCAAGAGCTGAGTAACCAGCCCGAATATTTCACCCGGGAACGTGATGATCGTGCCGGGACCGGCGGCCAGGTGCGGATTTGCAAAGGGGTCGGAGTCAAATTCCACCCAAACTGTTACATGAAACGGGATCAAACTGTTCCATGCCATGGGATCTTCCCAACATCCTCCCCATTTGACTCCGACCCCGCCCATCCAGCCGGATGTTGAATTCCGGTATCATCGCATTATTCGTCTACAGCCAATGTCCAAGATGTCCACAGCCGGCCGCAAACCTTCGACCACCGATGCCATGCGTGATCTCATCGCACAGGTGCGTACTGCTATTCCTTTCGACATGCCGGAAGCACAGGTTTGCGCGGATGAGTGCAGGAGCTGTTCCATGAAACTGCTGGAGTTCATGGCCGCGGAACTGGATGACTGGGAGGCGCGCCTGGATGCCGGGGAAAAACCGGGCCTGGCGGAGTTGAGCCGTCTCGCGCGCACGGCGCGCAAGGTGCATCGGGCGCTGGAGAAGAACGGCCTGCCCGTTCTCATGCCGGAGCAAAACGCTGCTTCAGATGCTCAATGAAATAGTCAGGATTCAGGGCTTCCCCGGTGGCCTGGCGCATGAGTTCATCAATGCTGTAGTAGCTTCCCCATGACCAGACGGCTTCCGATTGCCACTGGTTCAATGCCTCAAACTCTCCCCGGGCAATCTGTTTCTCCAGGCCGGGGATGGTTTTGCGCGCTGCCCGGTACAGCTGGGCAGCGTTCATGGCGCCCAGGGTATAGGTGGGGAAATAGCCCAGCAGGCCGTGGGTCCAGTGAATGTCCTGCATGCAGCCGTCACGATGGTTGTCCCCGGTTGACAGCCCCAGGTAGTCCCGCATTTTCTGGTCCCAGGCTTCCGGAATGTCCGAGACACTCAGTTTTCCTTCGATCAGGTCTTTTTCCAGCTCGTAGCGGAGAATCACGTGCAGGGGATAAGTGGCCTCGTCGGCGTTGACGCGAATATAGCCGGGTTCCACTCTGTTGTTGAGACGGAACAGGTTTTCAGGCTGCCAGCAGGCGGCAGGTGTTTCGCCATTGTTGAGATGCCTGCGCATGAGGGGGGCGGCGAAGCGCAGAAAAGACAGACTGCGGCAAACCTGCATTTCCTGGAACAGGCTCTGGCTTTCGTGTATGCCCATTCCCCTGGCCTTGCCCACGGGCTGGGCGCGCCATTCCCGGGGGAGCCCCTGTTCGTACTTGGCATGGCCGGTCTCGTGCAGTACGCCCATCAGGCTCTCGCTGAAATCATCCTCGTTGTAGCGGGTGGTGATGCGCACATCGTCGGGAACGCCGCCACAAAAAGGATGATGGCTGGTATCCAGACGGCCGTGTTTGAAGTCGAAGCCGATGGCTTCCATGAGTTCCAGAGCCAGGGCCTTCTGGCTTTTTTCGGGAAAGCTTCCGGCGGGGCGAATCACTGATTCTCCTTTCTGCCGCTGCACGGTTTCTTCCACGAAAGACGGGAGAAATGCCTTGAGCCGTGAAAAAATCCTGTCGATGTTGCTGCTGGTCTGGCCCGGTTCATAAAGGTCCAGCAGGCTGTCGTAGGGAGAGAGCCCGGAGGCTTCGCTGCGCATGGCGGCCTGCTCCCGCGTGAGATCAATGACTTCCGAGAGCAGAGGCTGGAAATCCCGCCAGTTGTTTTCCGCACGCAGCTTGCGCCAGGCATTCTCGCAGCGGGAACTGGCAATGGCCTGGGCCTTGACCAGTTCGGAGCTGACGCAGCTGGCGTTGAACCACTGGCGGCGCATTTCACGCAGGTTGGCCTGTTGCCAGTCCGACAGCAGATCTCTGTCCTGTTCCGCTTTCTCGATGAGCTCGCCGGTTTCGCCGGCGCTGACCAGTTCGTTGATGAGGGCCGTTACTTCGGCCAGTGCCTGACCCCTGGCCTCGCTGCCGCCGGCTGGCATCATGGTGGCCGCATCCCAGTGCGCCATGGAGGCCAGGTGAGTGAGATTGTTGATTTTGCTGAACAGGGCTTCCAGCCTTTCGTATGCGGGGTTTTCGTTCACCTGTTGGCCTCCAATACTGATTTTTCCGATTTTTCCAGGGCTTTGACCAGGCGGGGGATTTGCGACAGGGCGGGCGCCCCGTCCATCAGCAGGGCAATGGGCATGACCTCGACGACAGCCGCTGCTTCGTGGCCCAGCTCCAGAGCGGAGCGAACATGTAGACGTATGTGCTTTCCGTGCTGCATGACGATGGATATGCCGAGGGCGACAAGCTCCCGGTTACGGTGTTTGATCGCGCCCTTGGCCAGGACGAAATGCTTCCAGGACAGCTTCCAGGATTTCCACAAATGCTCATCCTTGCCAGGAGTGGATCGCATGAACAGGGCGATCCGGCGAACCTGCTCCAGTTCCGCCTCACTGGCGCCTACCCGCTTGGCATCGTCTGCATGAATGTGGATGCAGCGCTCACACTGCTTGTGCAGCGCGATACCGAAGGTGATCAGCTCCTTGGTCTTGCGGCCCAGCAGGCCTTTCTTGGTGCTCTCCTGGGAAAGTTCGCCGATGATTTCGAGAAACTCGCCAATGCCGTAACTACGGGCTTTCCTGATGGATTGCAGGAAGGACGATGTGGGTTCCATAGGGTGTTTTCCTGGTTGTGTGATGAAATGCGGTCCGAAACGGAAAACGGGATCAGTCAGTCTGGCGATAACTGTTCTGGAATTCGAAGGCTTTGACGCACTCCGGGATGTCGTAGAACATGGCAGGCCGCTTGCCGGCGCGTTGCCCGAAATGGCTGTATTCCGTCTCGCAGGCCTCGCGGCTCTCACGCTCTCCACTTTGTACGCAGGCTTCGATTTTTTTCTGGCGCAAGGGCGCAATGCGTGTTTCCCGGGCCTGTTCACAGGCAGCGTCGAGTTTCCGCTGGGTTTGTTCCCGGTCATTGTCCGCGGCCAGGGACATGCTGGAGAACGACGCAAGCAGTATGAAAGCCAGGGTGGAAGTTCGGGAAATTCTGTTCCGTCCCCGGGAGATCCTTTGTAAATTTGTTCCTGCTGGCTGTTGCATGAGCGTTTCTGGTGAAAGGAGACAAGGGTTGATTATGACCTTTTTGTCTGGGGTGCGCTATGTTCAGGCCTCATTGTTTCATCGCTGACCTGGCATGATTCATGAACTCACACCGGATCATGGCAGGGGGCTCTCTTCCCCGGGATACAGGGATGCATCTTTCGAGTCGTGAAAGCCCAGGGAAGGGCTTTTACGACATCCCCCTTGGGAGAGATGGTCAGGGTGAGGGAGGACAGTGGGTGTGGTATCCATTGTCAATGCTATATACTTTCGCCAGCCTAGACTTACCAGAGTGATCCAGCACCAATGAGCATAAAGTCAGACAAGTGGATTCGGCGCATGGCCGAGGAAGAAGGCATGATCGAGCCTTTTGAGCCGGGGCAGATGCGCGAGGGGAACCACGGACGCATGATTTCCTATGGCACGTCCAGCTATGGCTATGATGTGCGTTGCGCCGACGAGTTCAAGATATTCACCAATATCAATTCCGCGGTGGTGGACCCCAAGAATTTCGACGACAGCAGTTTCGTGGATGTGCAATCCGATGTCTGCATCATTCCTCCCAACTCCTTTGCCCTGGCCCGCACCGTGGAATATTTCCGCATTCCCCGCAGTGTGCTGACTATCTGCCTGGGCAAGTCCACCTATGCCCGCTGCGGCATCATCGTGAACGTAACCCCCCTGGAGCCTGAATGGGAAGGGCATGTGACCCTGGAGTTCTCCAACACCACACCCCTGCCCGCGAAGATCTATGCCAATGAAGGCGTGGCGCAGATGCTGTTCTTTGAGTCCGATGACGTCTGCGAGACTTCTTACAAGGATCGAGGCGGCAAGTACCAGAAGCAGCGGGGTGTGACGCTGCCCAAGGCCTGAGTGCTGCTGAAAACGCAGGAAACGGGAAACGGCGTTTCCCGCTTTCCTGGTTGAAAAAGTCCCGGGGAGACTTTTTCGACAAACCGCCAGGGGTTTCCACCAATCAGGTGTTTTCGTCCTGATTGTTAAGAATCCGTTAAGGAAGCCTTGGCACACTGTCGCCATGAAAAATCTGCCGACAGTGATCATGCCTTGTTCTCCCCTATCCCGTCCCGCAAATCGGCCGAATCTCCGCCAGCCATGTATGACCGTCATGGCTGAACAGGAGATTGTGCTCATGGATGCCGCTCATCCCCATCGTGCCAGGGCCGAGGCCATGGTGCGGCGGGTCTTCGAACAGAGCTACGGCGCACGGCTCTCCGCTTTCTACCCCTGGATGCTCGGCATCCGGGGAAAGGATGGAGAATACCGTGCCATTGCCGGTATCCGTTCCGGCAGCCATCGTTTCTTTGCCGAACACTACCTGCCGGACAGGGTGGAGAAATTGTTGGGTGTTCCCCGCGAGGAGGTGGTGGAAGTGGGCAATCTGGCCACCCGCAAGAGCGGGGAAATCCGCTGGATAATCGCAGCAGTCACGGCATTTCTGCACGGCGCGGGTTTTTCCCGGGTGCTTATCACCATCACCCCCCTGTTGCGCAACAGTTTCAGGCGCATGGGCCTGCCCCTGAAGTACCTCGCGGATGCCCGGCAAGCGTCGTTGCCCGCAGAGCTGGCCCAGGACTGGGGAGCATACTACGAATGCGGTCCCCAGGTCTGCGTGGGCAAGATTGTGGTTGGTTACCACGCCTTCCGGGAGAGCCTCTGTTCCAGCGATCAACTGCGCCAGACCTGGGAAAAGGCCCTCGTTCTGGGAGAAACCCACGGCTGCCACCTCAGGGACCATAGCGCATGAGCAGGATACTCCGCGCACTGGCCGCCCACGCCAGGCAGCGTCCCCATGAACTGGCCGTACAGGGGGATGAGCTGCGTTTGTCATGGCAGACTCTGGAAGCGGCGAGCCTGGAGCTGGCCGAATCCCTTGGGAACCTCACCTGCCTGGGGTTGCTCCTGGACAACTCTCCGGCATGGGTGGTTGCCGATGTCGCGGCGCTGCGCATGGGAATCACCTGTGTGCCCGTGCCAGGCTTCTTCAGCGCGGAGCAGCAGCGCCATGTCCTGGATGATGCGGAGGTCGATGCCCTCATCACCGATGATGCCGGCCTGGTTGAATCCCTTGGCACAGGCTGGCATTCCCGGGATATTTCCCTGGCGGGATTATCCCTGATTCTGGCCCGTCGGCGGGCCCGCCCCGAAAGGGAAAGGCGGGGCGCTGAAAAGATAACCTACACCTCGGGCACCACGGGCAGGCCCCGGGGAGTGCGCCTTGGCCTGGATGCCATGGAAACCGTTGCCGACTCCCTGTGCCGCTGGTCCCTGGCGTGCGCGGAGGACAGGGCCCTGGCCCTGCTGCCGTTGTCCATCCTGCTGGAGAACATCGGCTCCCTTTATGTGCCCATGCTGGCGGGGGCGACCATGCTCCTGCCCTCACCGCGGAGCCTGGGACTGGAGGGCTCCGGGCGCCTGGACGCGGCGCGCTTGTCCGCAACCCTGGCGCAGCTGCGGCCCAGCGCGGTAATCGTTCCGCCACAGCTGCTCAAGCTGCTGACGGGGCTGGCCAGGGCAGGGCAGCTTCCCGACAGCTTCCGCTTCGTGGCTGTCGGTGGCGCCATGCTGTCTGCCGCTCAGGTGCGTGAGGCAAGGTCCCTGGGCGTGCCGGTGTACCAGGGCTACGGCCTGTCGGAAGCCTGTTCCGTGGTGGCCATGAACAGCCCGGCGGCGAGCCGGGACAGTTCCGTGGGGAAGGTCCTGCCGCACTGCGAGCTGCGCATCGCCGATGATGGAGAAATCCTGGTGCGCGGCGCCCTGTTCAGGGGATATCTGCACCAGGAAGACTGGAACCCCGATGATTTCCTTCCCACGGGTGATCTGGGCCGCCTGGATGAAGACGGCTTTCTTCACGTCTTGGGGCGGAAGAAGAGCCTGGTCATTACCGCCTATGGCCGCAATGTGTCACCGGAATGGCCGGAAGCGGAACTGGCGGCGGAGCCGGAAATTTCCCAGGCGGCGGTGTTCGGTGACGGCAGGCCCTGGCTGGCCGCCGTGCTGCATTCCGCGCCCCATGCCGAGCCGGATGCGGTCAGGCAGGCCGTGGAGCGGGTCAATTCCCGCCTCCCCGATTATGCGCGGGTGCTGGAATACATACTCGCCGATGAAGCCTTCACCTTGTTCAATGGTCAGGCCACGGCGAACGGGCGGCCGCGCCGGGAAGAAATCTACCGATACTACCGGCATCGCCTCGATGCCCTTTACAACAGAGAGAATACCCGTGTTCTATGAACGACTGCTGGCGGAAACAGAAGCCGCCAGAAACGAATTTCTTGCCATTGAGGCCATACAGCGTGGCATGAGAGGGGATGTATCCCTGGATACCTATGTCGCCTTTCTTGCCCAGGCCTACCATCATGTCAAGCACACTGTTCCCCTGCTCATGGGGTGCGGCAGTCGCTTGCCCATGGAAAAGGAATGGCTGCGGGAGGCCGTTGCCGAGTACATCGAGGAAGAGACAGGGCACCAGGAGTGGATTCTCAACGACATTGCCGCCTGCGGGGCGGACAAGGAAGCCGTGCGCAACAGCCGGCCCCATCCGAGTACCGAACTCATGGTCGCCTATGCCTGGGACAGCGTACAGCGGGGCAATCCCGTCAGCTTCTTCGGCATGGTGCTGGTGCTGGAAGGCACCAGCGTGAGCCTGGCCACGGCGGCGGCGGAAAAGCTACAGCAGGCCCTGGGCCTGCCGGACGCGGCCTTCAGCTACCTCAGCTCCCATGGCGCCCTGGATATCGGCCACATGAAGTTCTTCGAGACGCTTATGAACCGCGTGGAGGATGAACCCGACCGCGAAGCCATCATTCACATGGCAAACATGATGTACCGCCTTTATGGCGATGTGTTCAGAAACCTGCCGCTGAATTGACAGGCAGGGATAAAGAAACTTGTTTGAGAGGAGAGAGACATGAAAAAAATGATTGTTGCGGCGTTGTTTCTTGCCGCGGGGTCCGTGGCCCACGCCATGCCCCAGTCCGAGCTGGCCGAGATACAGCATGCCTGGGCGGTGGCCAACTACCAGACGCCCGAAGATGACCAGGAAGAGGCCTTCGAAAAACTGGTGGCCAGGGCGCGTCAGCTTGTGGAACGCTATCCCGACGAAGCGGCTCCCAAGGTCTGGCTGGCCATTACGCTGAGCACGGATGCGGGTGTGAACGGCGGTTTGGGCGCCCTGGGCAAGGTCAAGGAGGCGAAAAAACTGCTGGAGGCGGCGGAGAAAATCGACCCGGATGTGCTCAACGGCTCTGTCTATACCTCCCTGGGCAGCCTCTATTACCAGGTTCCGGGCTGGCCCATTGCCTTTGGCAATGATGAGAAGGCAGAGCAATACCTGAAGAAGGCCCTTCGCATCAATCCCCGGGGAATTGATCCCAACTATTTCTACGCGGACTACCTGCTGGAAAACGACCAGCCTGAAAAGGCCCTGGAGTACCTGAAAAAAGCCATGGCGGCGCCTCCCCGGCCGGACCGTCCCCTGGCGGATGAGGGACGCCGGAAGGAAGTGCAGCGGGCAATGGCCCGGGCCAGAAAGATGCTGGACTGAGGGGGGGACGGGATGAAACTCGAGAATGCGCGTGTACTGCTCATCGGCGCGGCGGGCGGCATCGGCCGGCATCTGGCGCGGGAATTGCTCCAGGCCGGCGCGCGTCCCTGCCTCGTTGCCCTGAAAGAGGAGGAGCTGGCGTCGTTGCGGGAATTCCTGGGGTCATCCGCTGACCAGGCGTATTTCCTTGCCGCGGATGTCACCGGGGAAGCCGACCGTGAGCGCTGTGTGCAGGCCATGCTGAACGACCTCGGTGGCGTGGACATGCTCATCAACCTGGCCGGCATCAATGCCTTTGCGCGCTATGAGGAACAGTCGATGGAAAGTATCGAGCGCATCATGTCGGTGAATGCCATTGCGCCCATGCTCATGGTTCATGCGTTGCTCCCGCATATGCTGAGGCAGGGGAAAGGGCAGATAGTGAATGTCGGTTCCACCTTCGGCAGTATCGGCTTTTCCTGTTTTACCGCCTACTCCGCCAGCAAGTTTGCCCTGCGCGGCTTTTCCCAGGCCCTGCGCCGGGAACTGGCCGGCAGCGGCATAGACGTGACCTATGTGGCTCCCCGGGGTGTGGATACACCGCTGAACCCGCCCGAGGTCTATGCCATGGCCGAAGAAGTGAACATGGCTTTCGACAAGCCGGAGACGGTGGCCAGGGAAATCCTGAAGGCCGCAAAGAAGGGTTGCAAGGAAAAGTACATTGGTTTTCCCGAGTCCCTGTTTGCAAGGATTAATGGTATCTTGCCGGGAGTAGTGGATAACTCCCTGAAGAAACAGAATGAGGTGATGAAGAAATACGCGGCGGCTGGAGGCAATTCTTGAGATTACTCCTGGTGGAAGACGATCCCCTGCTGGGTGACGGCCTGAAGCTGGGCCTGCAGGGAGAGGGATATACGGTAGACTGGCTCACGGATGGCCGCCAGGCATTGCATTCCTTGCTCACTGAAAGCTTCGACCTGGTGGTGCTGGATCTCGGTCTTCCGGGTATGGACGGCATGGATGTTCTGAAGGAGATCAGGGACAGGGGGCTTGTGGTTCCCGTTCTCATACTTACGGCTCGGGATGCGGTGAGGGACCGTGTCGGCGGACTGGACCAGGGCGCGGACGACTATCTGACCAAGCCTTTTGATCTGGAAGAGCTGTCGGCCCGGCTGCGTTCCCTGCTGCGCCGCAGTCAGGACAGGGCTGTGCCTGTGCTGGAGCATGGAGATGTATCGCTGGATCCCGCCGCCAGGGAGGTTCGCCGGGCAGGGGAAAAGGTGGAGCTGTCCCGGAAGGAATTCACGGTGCTGCAATACCTGCTGGAACATCAGGGACGGGTGGTGAGCCGTGAGCGCCTGGAACAGGCTCTCTACGGCTGGGATACGGAAATAGAAAGCAATGCCCTGGAAGTCCATGTGCACAAGCTGCGCAAGAAACTGGGGGCAGGACTCATTTCCACCGTTCGGGGCGTGGGATACAGGATTGGCTGACAGAGCGGCCCGCTAACGTCGGGGCGTCGAAATCAGGGGGGGCGGATGAACAGGGGAACAACCCGGCATGGGGGATATCTGGAAATACAGACCGGGAAGGATGGAAGAAAAAGGCCTTCTCTGCGCCGCCAGGTATTGGCCCGGGTGCTGGGAACTTTCCTTCTCGCCCTGCTGGTGGTGCTGGCCGTCAGTTATCATCGCGCCCAGCACGAGATTGAGGAAGTCTTCGATGCCGAGCTCGCCCAGACAGCCAAACTCATCGGTAAACTGATTCTCGCCAACCTTGACAGCAAGGGTGATGAAGGTGTGGTGGCGGAACAGATTCTGCTGAAAAGGAATCTGCATAAATACGAGAAAAACATCAGTTACCAGGTGTGGCTCGGGGATGAGCTGGTGCTGCGTTCCGCTTCCGCGCCGGTGAAGCCTCTGGCTACTGGCAGCGGTTACCAGAATGTCCGTGTTGATGGTGCGGAGTGGCGGGTGCTGGGAGTGTATCCGGAGGGCACGGACTACAGTATCTACACTGCTGAGAACAACGTGGCCCGGGATGAGCTCGCCTGGGAATACACTATCGAGTCCTGGGGCATACTCCTGTGGGCCATCCCTCTTTTCGCCCTGGTGATTTTCTTCACCGTGGACCGGGGGCTGCGCCCCCTGGAGCGCCTGTCCGAGGAGGTGCGCCGTCGGGATATCGACAAGCTGGAGCCTGTAGACAACAGGGATGTGCCCCGGGAGCTGCTGCCCCTGGTCGATGCCCTGAATGAAATGCTCTCCCGTCTCGATGAGGCCATACAGAGAGAGAAACAGTTTACCTCCGATGCTTCACACGAACTGCGCACGCCCCTGGCCGCCATTCGCTTGCACGCCCAGCTTGCCCTGAAGGCAGGGGACATGGATGGGATGAAAGCGTCACTTGAAAAGGTGATGTCCTCCGTGGATCGCAGCACCCACCTTGTGGAACAGTTGCTCATGCTGGCGCGCCTGTCCCCCGACAGCGGCGCATTTCCGGTCTCGGAAGTGGATCTGGGGCGCCTGTGTGATGCCGTAAATGAAGAAGTGACTGTCCTGGCGGAGGAAAAAGGCGTCACGATGGAACGCCTGCTTCATGGAGAGGTGCTACAGCCGGTGCTGGTGAATGAACAGTTGATGTTTACCATTTTGCGCAATCTGCTGGACAACGCGATCCGCTACAGCCCGGAAAATGGCCGGGTCACCTGTGAAGTCATCCAGACGCCGGCGGAAACCGTCATCAGCATTGCCGATGAGGGGCCCGGCATCCCCCCGGACCAGCTTGAATCCGTGACCCGGCGTTTCGTGCGTCTGGCCGGGCAGGAAGTGCAGGGCTGCGGGCTGGGACTGGCCATCGTCAGCCAGGCAGCGAAATGCATGGGTGTGGAAGTGGTACTGGAGAACCGGGAGGATGCCCGGTCCGGGCTGGTGGCCCGGGTTGTTGTCAGGTCTGCTTCCTGATTCTTTCCATCTGCCCGGCGCTGAATGCCTGTTCAACCAGGGGAAAGAGTTCACGTTCCTCCAGGCGGGTGTGGTCCCGCAACAGCAGGCCGAACTGTCCCAGAATGGCGCAGCTGCTGTCTCCCTCCCTCATGGTTCTGGCCATGTCGCGCATGCGGTCGTGTTCTTCAGTCAGCTGCAGGCCAAGGTCGTGGATTCTGCCTTCCATGCTTGCCGTCACATTGAAGATGGTGGTTTCCTCATTGCGGAAATGCCTGTCCCACTCCTGGTCGAAGGTAGAAACGATTTCCTGGCACAGGGCCTGGCACTGCTCCGGCACGGCCCTGGCGGCGGTGTCCATGCATTTTTTGGCCAGCCGCAGGGACTGGTGGTGTTCCCGGGACAGGTTGGTCAAGGCTTGGTGTCTTTTCATTGCTTCTCTATCGTAACTACCCAGCTCACCACTGAAATGCGCCAGCTCTGCGTTCAAGAATGGTCATTTACACTTGTAAACTCACATATTTTGCCTTGATCTGACGCATTTCAGCGGCAATCTGGGCAGTTACCCTTTATGTGGCTTATTCACAGAGTGGTTACTTTCTATCTATTTTCAACAGTTCCATGCGTACGATTCCCTTGCCATTTTCCTGGACCAGCAGCAGGGGAATACCGCCGTGACGGGGAGCCAGCCACAGGGAGCGTGACACACCCTGCTTGTCACTGGTGATGGATATCTCCCTGCCCAGAAAACGGCCGGCAGCCGTGGAGATGTATTTCTGCAGTTTCCTTTTCAGGGTAATGCGCTCGCTCCCTTCGAGGGATACGCGGGGAAACTGGGCTTCATTCTGACTTCCATCGAGCAGAACCATGGCACGCAGCAGATAGCTCAGCCTGTCCTGGGTGCCTTCTTCCAGCCGGAATTTCTGTGATTCCGAGTCACCCCTGACGGTCAGTTGTTTCCTGTTCCAGTCAAAGAAGAATTCCGTCATCAGGGTTTTTGAGCCGCTGCGCACGGCGTAATAATAGCTGTCCGGCTCGGGACGGCCATTGTCGAAATGACCATGGCTGGTTTCCAGGATTTCGTGCTTGCTGTCCCGTTCCGCGAGTTGCCCCACTGGTTGGGTGAAGGCCTCGAAACTGTAGCCATTCTCATGCAGCGTGAGACTGAAGTGGGTCTCGCCCTTCTTTTCTCCGTTGAAACTCAGCTCATAGACGGCGCTGAAGGGTTCCAGGGCCTGCGCCGCCCGGGACAGGAACAGCAGCATGCAGATGCGAAGCAGCATGGACATCAGCTGCGGACCGATTCCAGCTCGAGGGGGCTGTCCAGTACCTTGTTGTCGAAAAGTACTTGGCCGGCTTCGTTCAGGCCAAGACGCCCCTCGGCAAACCAGCGAACCGCCAGGGGATAAATGATGTGTTCCTTTTCCAGTACGCGCGCCGCCAGGGTCTCCGCGTCATCGCCAGGCAGCACCGGCACCCGGGCCTGGAGGATGACGGGGCCGCCGTCCAGTTCTTCGGTGACGAAATGGATGCTGGCGCCATGTTCCTCCTCCGAAGCATCCAGCGCCCGCTGGTGGGTGTTCAGCCCCTGAAACCTGGGCAGCAGGGAAGGGTGGATGTTCAGCATGCGGCCGTGATAATGGCGCACGAAATCCGGAGTGAGGATGCGCATGAATCCCGCCAGCAGAACCAGGCTGGGTTGGTACTCGTCGATGAGCGCCGCCAGGGCCTGGTCGAAGGCTTCCCGGCTGTTGAACGCCCGGTGATTCAGCACGGCGGTGGGGATGCCGGCCTTTTCCGCCCGCTGCAGGCCATAGGCATCCGGCCGGTTGCTGATGACGGCGCGGATGTCCACGGGAAGATCGTTCCGGGCCGCGTCGATGATGGCCTGCAGGTTGGTGCCACCACCGGAAATCAGGACCACGATAGGAAGCCTAGACATAATTCACGCAGGGTTGCTCGCTGTCGCTGCTTTCTATGGTGCCAATTTCGTACAGGGTTTCGCCTGCGGCCTGTAGCAGCTGGCTGGCCCGCCCGGCATCTTCCGGGCTGACGCAGACCACCATGCCGATGCCGCAGTTGAAAGTGCGCAGCATTTCGTCCTCGGCAATCCGCCCCTGCTCCTGCAGCCAGGAAAAGACTGCCGGGCGCGGCCATCGGGAAGTATCGATGTGCGCTGCCGTGCCATCCGGAAGCACCCGGGGAAGGTTTTCCGTGAGGCCGCCGCCGGTGATGTGGGCCAAGGCATGGACATCCACCTCCTTGAGCAGGGCCAGCAGGGATTTGACGTAGATTCTCGTGGGCGCCAGCAGAGCCTCGCCCAGGGGGCGGCCGTCCAGATCCGCCTCCAGGTCGGCGCTGCTGGTCTCGATGACCTTGCGTATCAGTGAATAGCCGTTGGAGTGCGGGCCGGAAGAGGCCAGCCCCAGCAGCACATCGCCCTGGCGCACCTTGTCGCCGGTGAGAATGGCCGATTTTTCCACGATGCCCACGCTGAAACCGGCCAGGTCGTAATCGTCGCCCTGGTACATGCCGGGCATTTCGGCGGTCTCCCCGCCGGTGAGGGCGCAGCCCGCCAGCTCGCAGCCCCGGGCAATGCCGGAGATGATGTCCGTGGCCCGGTCCACCAGCAGTTTGCCGGTGGCGAAATAATCGAGGAAGAACAAAGGCTCGGCGCCGGCCACCACGATGTCGTTGACGCACATGGCCACCAGGTCGATGCCGATGCTGTCGTGCCTGTCCAGCATCATGGCCAGCTTCAGCTTGGTGCCCACGCCGTCCGTGCCCGAGACCAGCACCGGTTCCCGGTAGTCGCTCACAGGCAGCTCGAACAGGGCGCCGAAGCCTCCCAGGCCGGCTAGTACGCCCGGGCGAAAGGTCTTTTTCACCAGAGGTTTGATGTTTTCCACCAGGGCGTTGCCGGCGTCGATATCCACGCCGGCCTGACGGTAACTGAGTCCTTCTGAAGCTGGGTCTTGGGAGGACACTGTCGGCTCCTGTAAAGCAGATTGATTCGGGTGGGTATTGTAACCCAAGCCGCGATGGGAGAGATTTGGAATTCATCCAGCAGGATGTTGAAAAAACCACGGATTTCTTGACAGTGGCGGCGGAAATCGTGGTTTCCCGCCTTTATTTTCAACGGCTTATGGTTGTCGAAAATGGTGGCGCATCCGGGCGGTCCGGAGACAGAGCCAATATTTTGGCTGAATAGTTTCGGCCAAATTTCATAAACTTGGCAAAGACCGCAATATTGTATTTCCTGTCATCACCTTGGTTTGTCATGGCGTTTTGAATGTAGAAGGCGATGGTATTGCGGGAGGACCCATGTGAATACTGCTGCAGCTCCAGCCAGTCATACAATGTGGCCGCGTCATCTTCGTACACCCCGCCTGTTCCATCAACATAGTTGGAGAAAGTTGTATCGCCGATGACTGCGCCAAATGTAAATGTATTGGCCAAATATTGAAGTTTCTCCCTGTTCCACTGGTTCCTGATACCGGCGTCATACAATGAAACCACGAATGCCCCCATGTGGGCCCCATGAGTCAAATCTTCCATCCTTGTCGATGAATCAGGATCAACGTCCGCCGGCCAATAATACCAGGTCAGATAGGTGTCATTGCTGTCTGATGTTTCGACATTCATGTTCCACCAGCTGTAATTTCCAACTTTGGTGACAATATCCTTGTAGGTGTCGTCCGGCCTGCCCCCGGCAATGCTGGCCCGGTACAGTTCAACAAGGGGTTTCGCAATGATTACTGTCCAGTTGATTGGCGCTTCGATGCCGGAGTAGTCCTTTCTGTCTTCATAATAATTGGCCGGATACGCAAAATACATGCCGCCGGTTCCGTCGCCGTAAGGTGAGTCCTCATCGTGAACGAATGGCTTGTGACTTGCGTAAAGCTCACGCACCATTTCATAGTACCTGTCGGCATTCGCACCAAACTCAGGTATGAGCCTTGGGTCTTCCCTGACGATTCGGGCAAAGGCAGCAAGAGGATAGGCATAGAGCGCATTTGTCAACATGTCAGAATAGCGTTCACCGCCATAGGGGCCATAATCATATTCCCTGGTTCCCCATCCGGGCATGATCGTGCCGGTCATGTCATTGATTCTTCCGGTCAAAATATCGTTGCCATCGGCCACAATGGTCAACAGCTCATCCAGGTTCCGCAGGATGCGGATCTCATGAGATGCCTCGTACATGTCGATATAGGCGCGTAAATAGGCGCCTGCGTCCCATCCGCTGGGATGACTGTCGACGCCGAATTTTCCCACAAAGTAATCTCTTTTCAGATCATCGTGCTGATTCAGGAACCAGGTGACATCCTGATGCACACTGGATGCGTTTGAAGTTGCAATAGCGTCGTCGCTTGTTCGCATGGTATTGGCGCCGCCACAGAAACCATTCAGCGTCCATGGCAAAGTCATGACTAACAGAAAAGCCTTTATCGAAATACGATTGATCCTCATCTGAATTCTCTCCGACACCTGCTATAGAAGAACAATCCCAGGCGTGCCTGCGAACTGGCAGGCTGTTGAAAAACACCCCATGCCACCACGGCTGGCTGTGCAAAATGCCCTTGCCCGAACAGTCCAGGGGCTCATATTTTAACCCGGTTGGCCGGAACTGCCGTTGCAAGTAGAATGGCCTGATGAAGACGAAAATTCTTTTCTGTTTCCTGTTGTTCGTATTCCTGTTGCCCTCTGCGGGTGTGCAGGCGGCCAATGGCCTGTATGCGGTCGAGGTGCCTGTCGCCGACGGTTCTCCCGATGCCCGCAAGGCCGCCATCCGGGAGGCTTTCGAACGGGTGCTGGTGAAGGCATCCGGGCACCGGGGACTGAAAGGCCGCGCCGGCATGACGGAGCTTCTTCAGGATGCCGGGAATCACGTTCAGCAGTTCCGTTACCGCACCAGGCCCGCCGATGACGGCGCCGGGGAACAGCGCTGGCTCTGGGTGGCCTTCGAAAAAGGCACGGTGCAGAAGGCCCTGCGCAAGCTGGGGCTTTCGGTATGGGAACAGGGGCGCCCGGAAGTGCTGGTCTGGCTGGCCAAGGAACAGCAGGGAAGGCGCAGTCTGGTCGATCCGGAGCGGGATTCCGGTCTGCTGCAGGCCTTGCGGGATGCGGCCTCCCGGCGCGGTCTTCCCCTGTTGCTGCCGCTCATGGATCTCAAGGATCAGTCGGCCTTGCGCGTTTCCGATGTCTGGACCGCGGAC